>NZ_JAYIQP010000002.1:0-310743 GCF_035026585.1 Xanthomonas sp. WHRI 7945 | reverse complement strand
TGGCCGACGAGACGCAGCCGGTGAGCCGCCTGCCGCTGTTGACCGGCGACGAGCGTGAGCGGGTGCTGGCGGGGTTCGGCGCTTCGCCCATCGTCAACGCAGGACACATCGACTATCCGCAAGACCGCTCGGTGCATGCGCTGTTCGAAGCGCAAGTGATGCGCACGCCAGAGGCGATCGCGCTGCAGTTCGACGATCAATCCCTCAGCTACGCCGCACTGAACCGCCGTGCCAACCAAGTCGCGCATCACTTGATCGCGCTCGGCGTCCAGCCCGACGATCATGTGGCGATCTGCGTCGAGCGTAGCCTTGAGATGGTCGTAGGCCTGCTCGGCATCTTGAAGGCCGGCGGGGGTTATGTGCCGCTCGATCCGATCTACCCGGCAGAGCGTCTGGCCTACATGCTGGAGGACAGTGCGCCGGTTGCGCTGCTGACGCAGGCAGCACTCCAGGACCGGCTGCCGGCATCGAGCGTGGCGATCCCCACGCTGGTGCTGGATGCAGAGGCATCGCTGGCCGCCATGCCCGAGCACGATCCGGTGGTGCCGGCGCTGACCACGCGCAGCCTGGCCTACGTCATCTACACCTCCGGTTCGACTGGCCAACCGAAGGGCGTGATGGTCGAGCACGGCCATGTCGTACGCCTGTTCGCGACGACTCAGGCGCAGTTCCGCTTCGACGAGAGCGACGTGTGGACCCTGTTCCACTCCTTCGCGTTCGATTTTTCGGTCTGGGAGATCTGGGGAGCGCTGTTCTATGGCGGCCGCCTGGTGATCGTGCCGGCGCTGTGTGCGAGGACGCCGTCAGAATTTTATGCGCTGCTGGTGCGCGAAGGCGTCACGGTGCTGAACCAGACGCCCAGCGCGTTCCGCGCATTGATGGCGGCGCAACAGGAGGCCACGGCCGAGCACCATCTGCGCGTGGTGGTCTTTGGGGGCGAGGCGCTGGAGCTGCCGATGCTGGCGCCGTGGTTCGCGCGCAACGCAGCCGCGCGCACGCAGCTGATCAACATGTACGGCATCACCGAGATCACGGTGCATGCGACGTACCGGCCGATCACGGAAGACGATGTGCGGCAGGCGCGGGGCAGCCTGATTGGCCGTGCCTTGCCGGATCTTCGGTTGTACGTGCTGGATCGTCATCGCCAGCCGGTGCCGATCGGGGTGATGGGCGAACTCCACGTCGCTGGCGGCGGTGTGGCACGGGGATATTGGCAGCGTCCGCAGCTGACGGCGGAGCGCTTCCTGCCGGATCCGTTCTCCGGCGATGCGGATGCGCGGATGTACAAGACCGGCGACCTCGGCCGCTGGCTGCCGGACGGCAGCCTGGAGTACCTGGGGCGCAACGACTTCCAGGTGAAGCTGCGCGGCTTCCGCATCGAGCTGGGGGAGATCGAGGCGACGCTGGCCGGCTGCGTGGGCGTACGCGACGCGGTGGTGATCGCGCGCGAGGACGGGGCAGGCGACACGCGGCTGGTTGCATATGTGGTACTGCACGATGACGAGACGACACCATCGATCGCCGAGTTGCGTGAGCGACTGTCCCAGGACCTGCCGGAGTACATGATCCCCAGCGCCTTCGTGCGGCTGGACGCGCTGCCGCTGACGCCCAACGGCAAGCTGGATCGCCAGGCACTGCCGGCGCCGGACCAGGACGCGGTCGCCAGCCGGCTCTACGCCGCACCGGTTGGCCAGATCGAACAAGCGATCGCGACGATCTGGCAGGACCTCCTCGGCCTGGCCCAGGTCGGCCGGCACGACCATTTCTTCGAACTCGGCGGCCACTCGCTGCTGATCATCGGGTTGATCGAGCGTCTGCGCCAACACGGGCTGCGCGCGGATGTGCGCATGGTCTTCATGACGCCCATTCTGTGCGCACTGGCAGAACAACTGGCCGGCGATCCGCAGACCACGCAGCGCATGGACATCGCACCGAACCAGATCACGACGGAGACCGCGTCGATCGTGCCAGAGCTGCTGCCGTTGGTACGCCTGAGCCAGGAACAGATCGACGGCATCGTCGCCGGCGTACCCGGCGGCGTGTCGAATGTGCAGGACATCTATCCGCTGGCACCGCTGCAAGAGGGAATTTTGTTCCATCACTTGCTCGGAGGCGAGGGGGACGCCTATCTGGTGCGTACGGTGGCGACGTTCGATGGTCGAGAACGGCTGGATGATTTCCTGGGCGCACTGCAGGCGGTGATCGACCGCCACGACATCCTGCGCAGTTCGATGCACTGGGAAGGACTGCCGAGACCTGTGCAGGTCGTGCAGCGCCGCGCCCCTTTGAAGATCGTAGAAGTGGCCCTAGCGGCAGGTATCGCAGCGGCACCGCAGTTGCTGGCCCGCACTGATCCGCGCCGGATACGGCTGGATCTTCGGTATGCGCCGTTGCTGACGGCATACACCGCTGCCGATCCGGCGTCGGGCGAGTGGATGCTGGCATTGTTGAGCCATCACATCATCGACGACAACTACTCGATGCAGATTCTGCTCAAGGAAATGCGATGGTTGATGCAGGGACGCGGCGATCTTCTGGCCGCACCCTTGCCGTACCGCAATTTCATCGCCTCTGCACACACGGTGCCGGATGCAGCGCACGAGGCGTATTTCCGCAAGCGCCTGGGCGACGTCGAAGAACCCACCGCGCCCTACGGTGTCTTGAACGTACAGGGCGACGGCGGATCTGTCGGCGAAGCACAGGTGCAGCTCGATGAAGCGCTGTCGCAACGTATCCGCGACGCGGCGCGGCGGCAGGGCGCGACGCCAGCGGCCTTGTTCCATCTTGCATGGGCGCGCGTCCTCGGCCAGTGCAGCGGCCGCGACGACGTTGTGTTCGGTACGGTGCTGTCCGGCCGCATGCAGCACTCGTTCGACGCCGAAAGCGTGGTCGGTGTGTTCATCAATACCCTGCCGATCCGGATCGCGTTCGAAGGAACGGGCGTGGGCGAAATGGTACGCGCCACGCATCGCAACCTGAGCGAATTGCTGACGCACGAACAGGCATCGTTGGCGCTGGCGCAGCGCTGCTCTGCCGTTCCGCTGCCATTGCCTTTGTTTACGGCATTGATGAATTACCGGCATAGCAGGGGCGAAGCGCGGCGCCAGGACGATTCGACTGGCCGGGCATGGGAAGGCATTCGCGTCGTCGACGGCGAGGAACGCACCAATTATCCGCTGGCGGTATCCGTGGACGATTTGCAGCAAGGATTCCGCTTGACCGTGCAATGCGCCGCGGGAATCGATCCAGCGACGTTGGCCAGCTATCTGGAAACGGTGGTGCATGGGCTAGTCGAGGCGCTCGAGAGCGAACCGCAGCGGCCGCTGCGGCAACTGCCGTTGATGCCCGCGGCGGCCCGGGATCGGGTCCTGGTCGAATTCAACGCGACACGTGCCGAGTACCCGCAAGACCAGCTGATCCATGAAGTGTTCGAAGCGCAAGCGGCGGAGCACCCGGATGCGATCGCGGTGGAGTGCGATGGCCGGTGCTTGAGCTACGGCGAACTCAATCGCCGTGCGAACCAGGTGGCGCACCGATTGATCGCATTGGGCGTGCGTCCGGACGAGCGCGTCGCGATCTGCGTCGAGCGCAGCTTCGACATGGTGATCGGTCTGCTCGGCGTGCTGAAGGCAGGCGGCGCGTATGTGCCGCTGGATCCGAACTATCCGGCCGAACGTCTCGCGTACTTGCTCGAAGATTCCGCCCCTGTGGCTATGCTGATCCGTTCGCGCCTGGAGGAAGGTACGCCGATGCCGGCGTCCTCGGGACGCCCAGTGCTCGCGCTGGAGGAGGTCGCGTCTTCGGCGCAGTTCGAACATGCGCACGATCCGAGGATCCCTGGCTTGACCGCGCGCAACCTTGCCTACGTCATCTATACCTCTGGTTCGACCGGGAAGCCCAAGGGCGTAATGGTCGAGCACCGCAGCGTCCTGCGCCTGGTCATCAACAGCGGCTACGCTCCGATCGCGGCGACGGATTGTGTTGGCCATGGTTCCAATCCGGCTTTCGACGCGTCGGTTTGGGAAATCTGGGGTGCGTTGCTCAATGGCGCGCGGCTGCTGGTGATCCCGCAATCCGTGCTGATGGACGCGCATGCCTTGAACCGTCTGCTGACGGGCGCCAGGGTCACGGTGATCCTGCTGACCACCGGACTGTTCAACGAGTACGCGGCGATGCTGGGTCCGGCATTTGCAGAACTGAAATACCTACTGGTCGGCGGAGATGTGCTGGATGCGCGCAACGCGGCACGCTTAATGAGCGGTGCACGACCGCCGCAGCATCTGGTCAACGCCTACGGCCCCACGGAAACGACAACGATCGCGACCACGTTCGAAGTCGAAACGGCATCGCCCGCAGGGCGCAGCGTGCCGATCGGCCGTCCGATCGCAAACACGCATGTCTACATCCTGGACGAACAAGGAGAGCCGGTACCACCTGGCGTCTCGGGCGAACTCCACATCGGTGGGCCGGGCGTCGCCCGCGGCTATCTGAATCGCGCCGAGTTGACCGCGCAACGCTTCCTGGTCGATCCGTTCGTGAACGACAAGGAAGCGCGCATGTACAAGACTGGCGACCTAGGCCGTTGGTTGCCCGATGGCAACATCGAGTATCTGGGGCGCAACGACTCCCAGGTGAAGATCCGCGGATTTCGGATCGAACTTGGCGAGATCGAAGCATGGCTTGCAGCTTGCCCGAAGGTACGAGACGCGGTAGTGGTCGCGCACGAGCACTCCGTGGGCGACAAGCGTCTAGTGGCGTACGTGGTCGCTGCGGACGACGGATTCTCTATCGGCGAACTGCGTGAACACCTGCGACGCGATCTGCCGGACTACATGATTCCTGGCGCATTCGTCCGCCTGGATGCGTTGCCCCTCACGCCGAACGGCAAGTTGGATCGCAAAGCGCTGCCTGCACCCGATCAGCTTTCACAGGGCAGCCGCGAGTACGAAGCGCCCGTCGGCGACACCGAGGTGGCGATGGCGCAGATCTTTCGCGAACTGCTGAACCTGCCGCAAGTCGGGCGCGACGACCACTTCTTCGAGCTCGGCGGGCATTCGTTGCTGGCGATCAGGCTGATCCACGCGATCAAGCTGCGTTTCGCCGTCTCGCTGCCGCTGGCCAGCATCTTCTCGTCTCCAAGCGTGAAAGCGCTCGCCGAGATGGTCGAGCAAGACCGCCATTCGGAGTCATCGCTGGTGCCGCTGCAGACATCCGGCTCGCAGCGGCCGCTCTTTTGCTTCCATCCCGTCGGCGGACATGTCTCTGTCTATCGGGCATTGGCGGGATGTTTCGCCGGTCGCTGCCCGGTCTATGGCGTGCAATCGCCAGAGGTTGCCGGATCGCGGCTGCGCATCGACTCCATGCAGGACATGGCCATGGCGTATGCGACGGCGATACGCGCCGCACAACCTGTTGGCCCTTACCGCTTGCTGGGTTGGTCCACCGGCGGACTGATCGCCGCGGAGACGGCCAGGTATCTGGCCGAGAATGGCGATACCGTCGACTATTTGGGATTGATCGATGTGCATACGAACTTCGGTGACGCGGCACGCTCGGAGGAGCAACTGCTGCGCAAGGCTGCGCTGGTCGAATTGCGAGCAAGCGGCGTTTCTCCCGGCGAATGGGCCGGCACAGAGGCGCCGCCTGCATTGGAAGCGATCGCGGGACTGCTCGAAGCGGACTTTTCAGACGCGGCACCCGAACTGCTGGCTTGGGGCCTGTCCGGCTTCGACCGCGCAGCATTCGATCACCTCAAGACCCAGGTTCCGATCACCGCACATCACCTTGCGCTGGTATCCGCGTTCCGGCCCGATCCGGTCGACGTGCCGGTCCAGGCGTTCTGGGCGAACGAAAGCGTAGTGATGTCGGGTCCAGATCCGCATCCGGCACGGATCCAGATCGGCGCTGTCGAGACGCAGGCGATCGACACGGACCATGACGGGCTGTTGCGCGCGCCCCACGTCGAACGCGTCGCGGCAGCGATCCTGGCGTTCCTGGAACGCAGCGAGCGATCGCCGCAAACGGCGCAGGCAGCTGGGCGCATTGCGCGCGCACCACTTGAGGCGAATCCATGAACAGCATCGCTACCATGCAGTCGCCGCCTTGGCTGGTGCGCATAGCTCAGCAGCAGCCCAGCATGCGGTTGTTCTGTTTCGCGTACGCGGGCGGCAGCGCCTTCAGCTTCATGCCGTGGCGTTCCGCACTGAATCCCGCGATCGAGATCTGTGCAGTGCAGTTACCGGGCCGCGGCGCGCGGATCGCGGAACCGCCGATCGATTCCATGGCGGCACTGCTGCCGGCCATGGCGCCGGCGATCGCGCAGCTGGGTGCGCTTCCGTTCGCCTTCTTTGGCCACAGTGTAGGCGCATTGATCGCATTCGAACTCGCGCGCTATCTGTACCTGCACGGCGTCGTCGTTCCTGAGCGCCTATTCATGTCCGGCTGCCACGCACCGCAATTCCGTAGCCCATCGCGGCAGCTGCACACGTTGCCGGACGGCGCTTTCATCGACGAACTCCGGCATTACAACGGCACGCCGGCGGAAGTGCTGGAAAGCCGGGAACTGATGGCCTTGATGCTGCCGACCATTCGCGCCGATTTCGCCATCGCGGAGAACTATCGCTACCGTCCCGGTCCGTTGTTGCAGATCCCGATCAGCGTGTATGCCGGCCTTCAGGAAGAGAACAAAGGGCATGGGCAAGTCGAAGGATGGCAAAAGGAGACATCCGCCGATCTCCGGACGACCTGGTTCGAGGGCGGGCATTTCTTCATCAACAGCGAGCGCGGCGCCGTGCTCGAACAGCTCGATGCCGAGTTGCTTGAGCTGCTGGGCGCTGTTGGGGGAAAGCGCGTCGCACAGCCATACCCGGGAAACGATGCTGGAGGCCGCAAGTCGTTGGGTTGAGCAATATCGGCGATATGGTGCTGCCAGGGGCGCGCCGGCCCGTCACGCCAGAATTCGATCGTAGAAATCATCGGCGCAAGCCGAGGGGAGAATGCAGTATGAAAGTGGGTCCGCTTTTTTCGACGTCCGATCACCATCCGGTCGTCGTCACCCCGAATGGGGATTCCAGCCTGGGCGCGTTGCAGGCATATATGGCCGAAAACCAGTTGGACATTCAGCAATTGCTGAAGCAGCACGGCGGCATCCTGTTCCGCGGATTCGGCTTGGATGGCGCGCAGGATTTCCACAACTGCTCTGAAATCCTCGGCGCGAAGCCGTTCGGCTACGTAGGCGGCGACTCGCCGCGCAACCGCGTGGTCGCCGACGTGTTCACCTCGACGGAGTATCCGGCCAGCGAAGTGATCTCGATGCACAATGAGATGTCCTATCTGCCGAGTTGGCCGACGCGCCTGTTCTTCTACAGCCTGACTCCGGCCGTGTCGGGTGGACAGACGTCATTGGCCAACAGCGGCGACGTGTTGCGGAGCTTGCCGGACGAGGTCGTGCGGAAGTTCCGCGCAAAGAAGATCAAGTACATCCGCAACTTCCAGCCCGGCATCCCGTTCGGAAAGAGTTGGCAGGCGACCTACCAGACCGATGATCCCGCCCGCGTGGAACGCATCGCTGCCGAACAGGGATCGGCCTGCATCTGGTCGGCAAACGGCATGCTGCGCGTCTCCACGGTGTGTGATGCGTTCACTACGCATCCGCACACCGGCGAAGAAGTCTGGTTCAACCAGGCCGAGCAATGGCATTCCTCGGCATTGAATCCGGCCATTCGCGGCATGTTCGAACAGATGGTCGGGAAGGGAAACCTTCCGCACGAATGCGAGTACGGCGACGGCGAGGCGATGGAAGAGGACATGCTTGCGGACGTGCGCCGGATACTGAACCACAATAAATTGCTGTTCGATTGGCAGAAAAACGATCTGCTGATGATCGACAACGTACTGATGATGCATGGCCGCGAGCCGTTCAAGGGCGAGCGCAAGACGCTCGCCTATCTTTCTTCGACCTGAGGCGATCCGGCGGGCCCCAGTCATCATTTCTCCAGAAACAGAACCTGATAAGGACATTAGATGCATCCGAACGATGCCGTTTTCCTGAAATCCGAGACGAAGATCGAGCCGCTCGTCTGTGGCTGGTACGCATGGCCGTATCTGATCGCACCGGTGCAACTGGCAATGAACCTCAAGTACCGGCTGCTGCCACTGATGCAGTCGTTCGTGACCAATCCTGCGGCACACCTGGCCGCGAGCAGCGACCCGAAGATGTATGGAGGCCCGTTCGTCAGCCTTGCGCTGGAGGATGTGCCTGCCGTCGAACAACTGATGGCCGACACCCAGAAGCTATGCGCCCCCATGTTGACCTTCGCCGAAGACCTGAAGAACTTCAGTGCCACGCTTCAGGCCGAGGCCAATGGATTTTCCCTGAATGGTTTCTATTCCAGGCTGCCGCAGTCGCTGCGCGGTCTGGTCGAGTGCTTGTACGACACCAACGACCACCCCAATATCAGGCTCTTCGAAGACCTCGTCTACGATGAAGGAATGGGCGGGAAGCAGCAGATTTTCCTGCAGCTGGCCGGCGAGCAGGAGCGGCATTTTTTCATGAGCACGCCGCGCTTGGACGGCAAGGATTCCTTCCGCTTTGACATGCACTTCTCGGACAAGAGAATGGATGCGCTGGCGGGCATGCGCACGAAGGCGCGGCCCTTCCAGGAGATCGTCAATCTGTTCGAAGTGGCCACAGATGCCGCTCCGGCGTTCGCCGAGTTCTTCACCACGTCGCCTCCAGTCACGAGCGGTGAAAGCGGCTATGCCGGTGCCGGGATACGCATGCGCTATTTCGGTCATGCCTGCGTGCTGTTCCAGACCGATCAGACATCGATCCTGTTCGATCCGATGGTGGCGTTCGAGACGAAGGACGATGGGCGGTTCACCTACAACGACCTTCCCGACTTCATCGACTATGTGGTCCTGACGCACTCCCACCAGGATCATTTCTGCGCGGAAATGCTGATCCAGCTCAGGCATCGTATCGGTAAGGTGGTCGTGCCTGCGAACAACAGCGGCAACGTCGCCGATCCATCGATGAAGTTGATGTTGCGGTCTCTGGGTTTCGGCGACGTGGAGGTGCTGGACGCATTCGAGCACGTCGAGGTTCCCGACGGAGAGATTCTCAGCTTGCCTTTCACCGGCGAGCATGCGGACCTGAGCATCTACAGCAAGCATGCCATTGCACTGACGCTCAAAGGGCGAAAGCTCATGTTCCTGATCGACTCCGACGGCGTCGACGGCATGCTCTACCAGCGGATGATGCGCAGGGTAGGGAAGATAGACGCGCTGTTTCTCGGCATGGAATGCCATGGTGCGCCGCTTGCCTGGCTGTACGAGCCATTGCTTGGAAAGCCCATCACGCGAAAGAACAATGAATCCAGACGCCTCTCCGGTGCCAATTGCGAGCGCGCATGGAACGTACTGAGTGAAGTGCTGCCGCCAAGGGTGTTCATCTATGCCATGGGTCAGGAGCCATGGCTGCAGTACATGATGGGCCTGAAGTACGAGCCGGACAGCATTCAGTTGGTCGAATCGGACATGTTTCTGGAAAAGTGCAAGCAAGCGGACATTCCAGGGGAACGTCTTTTTTGCAGCCGCGAGATGGAGTTCTGAGACGAGCCGGCTTCCTGCCGGAAACGAAAGCCGCTCGCGCGATGCCGTGGCCACCCGTAACGGACTACGCGAGCTCAATCCGATTGAATCAAGGAGCGTTCAATGTCAGTTTGCACAGTCGTCGAGCTTGGCGGTATTCCGCGCGCTCAGAACTCCTTTCAGGTGTTCAACGAGGTCGAATCCGGCGTCAGGAGCTATTGCCGCCGATTCCCTGCCGTGTTCTCGACCGCGCGCAACGCCGTTCTCGAAGACGAGAACGGGCGCATGTACATCGACTTCCTCGCAGCGGCCGGTTCGCTCAACTATGGCCACAACAATCCCGAGGTGCGCGACAGATTGATCGAGTACCTGTCGAGCGACGGCATCATTCAGGCCCTCGATTTGCATACGCTTGCGAAACGGGATTTTTTGCACGAGTTCAAACGCGTCATCCTGACGCCGAGAGGCTATGACTACCGGCTGCAGTTCACCGGACCGACCGGCACCAACGCGGTCGAGGCGGCGCTGAAATTGGCGCGCAAGATAACAGGGCGGCGCAACGTCGTGGCCTTCACCAATGCATTCCACGGCATGAGCCTGGCTTCACTTGCCGCGTCGGCAAGAGCATCCAAGCGCGCTGCGGCCGGCGTTTCGCTGCACGATGTCGTGCGCATGCCTTACGACGGCTTTCTGGGCAAGGACATCGATTCGTTGGACGTCATCGAGGCGCTGCTTCTGCGCAGCGGTTCCGGTATCGACCTTCCTGCAGCGTTCATCGTCGAGACGGTGCAGTCAGAGGGTGGCATCAATGTCGCCTCCTCGTCATGGCTCGCACGCTTGGCCGAGCTCGCCAAGAAACACGACATCGTGCTGATTGTGGACGACATCCAGGCAGGCTGCGGCCGTACTGGCGCGTTTTTCAGTTTCGAGCGCGCGGGGATCTATCCCGACATCGTTTGCCTGTCGAAATCGATCTCCGGTTATGGCCTGCCCATGTCCCTGGTCCTGATGAAGCCCGGCCTGGATCGCTGGGAACCAGGCGAACACAACGGCACCTTCCGTGGCAACAATCTGGCGTTTGTTGCCGCCACTGCGGTGCTGAAATACTGGGAGGACCACAAGTTCTGCAATGCGATCGAATACAGATCGCGGTTGATGGCCGAGGCGCTGCACTCCATGCAAGCCTCTGCTCCCGAGCACATATCCGAAGTACGCGGAATCGGCATGTTGCAGGGCTTGGTCTTCCAGGATAGGAATGTCGCCGACAGAGTCTCCCAGGCAGCGTTCGAAAAAGGGCTGATCGTCGAACTGTGCGGACCTGACGAAAATGTCGTCAAGCTCATTCCTCCCTTGACCATCGAGGAAGACGTCCTGCTGGACGGGCTGGAGCGCCTTTCCGCTGCGGTCGATGCGCAGTTCGGCTACCGCCCTTAGCCCGGCGGCATCCGAGCAGGACCGGTTGCCGCGAGTCGCTGGACCAACATTGGGAGCATTGCCAGGAGGAAGGGAGCCGAGGAAGTCATGCCTCGACTTCGCCGTCATTGGTAGATACCATTTAGGGATCACTAAAATACCAATCACGGCATGGAGTTGCTCGATGCGGAAGTCCCGACAGTTCTGCGCTGACGCTGTGGCCAAGGCAGCGCTCGCGCTTGCGCTGCTTGCAGGAAGCCCGGCAATCGCGGCGACCGTACCGGCCATCTTTCCCACCCCGGCGTCGGTGCGCATGACCGGAGCGGATTTCGCGCTCGGTCCGTCCGTGGTGCTGGTGCGGCCGGAAGGCACCGACCAGGCGACGGAGACGCTGGTGCGCGACGCGCTGGCGGCGGCGGGCGTCGCGCAGATCCGCGCCGCCTCGGTCGTGCCGAAGCATCTGGACACCGTGTATGTGCTGCTCGGTATGGTCGAGGCTGCGCCGGTGCGCGAGGCGCTCGCGCGCACGGGCGCGACCTTGCCGGAGCGCAAGGAAGGCTATGCGTTGGGGAGCGTCGCCGGCGGCGAGGGGGCGGTGATCGTCCTTGCCGGCAAGGACAACGACGGCCTGTACCACGCGGCACAGACATTCCGACAGATCATCGCGCGCGGACGCGTGGCGTCGGTGGCGGTCTCCGACTATCCGGCGATGCCGGTCCGCGGCACCATCGAGGGTTTCTACGGCAAGCCGTGGACGATGGCAGAGCGCGCGGCGCATATCGCGTTCCTCGCGCGCTTCAAGGCCAACACCTACATCTACAGCCCGAAGGACGACGTGTTCGCGCGCGACCGCTGGCGGGATCCGTATCCATCCGCCACGCTCGATGCGCTGGGAAAGGTCGTCGCTGTCGCCAACCGCGAGCACATCAATTTCGTCTATGCGATCTCGCCTGGTCCCTCGGTCTGCTACAGCGATCCGGCGGACCTGGATGCGATCCGGCACAAGTTCGCGGCGCTGCGCGGGCGCGGCGTGCGCAGCTTCTACGTCGCGTTCGACGACATCGAATACACCAAATGGAACTGCAAGGACGACGAGGCGGCATTCGGTCCGGCGGGCGAGAGCGCGGCGGCCGCCGCCCAGGCGAAGCTGCTCAATGCGGTGCAGGCGGATATCGCCGCGGCAGGCCATGGGTCGCTGATCATGGTGCCGACCGAGTATTTCAACGTCACCGAATCGCCTTATAAGGCAAAGCTGCGGCAGGCGCTCGACCCGCGCGTCGTCGTCCAGTGGACAGGCACCGATGTAGTGCCGTCCTCGATCTCGATCATGGATGCGAAGAGCGCGACCAAAGCGTTCGGCCGCATGACGCTGCTGTGGGACAACTACCCGGTCAACGACTTCGCCGAGACTACCGGGCGGTTGCTGATGGCGCCTTACGATCGGCGCCAGGCGGGCCTGTCGGAGGAACTGAGCGGTATCGTCGCCAATCCGATGAATCAGGAGGTCTCGAGCAGGCCGGCCGTGGCGGGATTGCTGGCGTTCGCCTGGAACGACCGCGACTACGATGCGCAACGGACCTGGCGCGCCGCGGCGCGCGATCTTGCCGGGGGTGACCCGGTCGTGACCCAGGCCTTGCTGGCCTTCTTCGACACGCAGCACATGGCGCCGACGTTCGGCCACCTTCCCTGGCAGCCGCAGGCTCCCCGGCTCAAGTCGCTGATCGACGACGTGCGCGACGCGCTTGCCGACGGCGACCCAGCGGCCAGCGAGGCCGCGCTCGATGCGCTGGGCAAGGCGGCCGATGCACTTGCCGCGGCTCCGGAGCGGATCCGTGCCGGCGCCGCCACCCAGGGCTTCGTGGCCGAAGCCGCTCCATGGCTGGATGCGACGCAACTGTGGGGGCGTTCCTTGCGTCTCAGCGCCGATGGATTGACGGCGGCGCTCGCAGGCGACCGGGCCGCGCTGCGCGATTTCGAAGAGGCCAAGCGGCTCGCCGCCAAGGCCAGCGCGATCCAATCGATTCCCGGCGCGACCCGTTTTGCAGGTCCGGTCAAGGTCGCCGACGGCGTACTCGATACGTTCGTGGCGGATGCGCCTCTGCTCGTGTATCTCCCACGCGTGCAGGAATGAGCGCGCAGGGTTGAGCGACGGCGGGCGATCACGTCCCGCGCCCGCCGCGCGGCGGCGAAGACAGCAAGGGGAGGTCAGCCAGCACCTGGCTTGTCGTCTGCCGAGCAAGGTGAAGCGCCGCGCACACGATGCCGGCGTCGGAGCCGGCTCGCCCCCGCCGCAGTGGCGGTAAACTTGCGCCTGGCCGGCCGACGAGATCGGCCCAGCGCAGGTTTCCACCGGACACAGACGCATTGAATGCCAAACGCCAAGCCGGTCCAACCGGCACTACCCATTCACAGTGGCTGGCGATCGAGCGAGCCGCGGCGGCGGAATTGCAGCGCCGTACCGGCGAGGCGCACGCGACGATCCTCGAACTGCTTCGGCGCCATGCCAAGGATTTCAGCCCGAGGCAGATCGCCGGGCTCCAGCGGCGATTGCGCAAAGGTGTCAAGCGCTAGGCGTGGGGAGCCCGAGCCGATCGGCGCGGAAGAGTCGCGCCATGAGTGGATCGTCGAGTTACAGCGGTGCCTCGCCGGCCCGCGCTGCCGTGCCCACCGCTCCAGATCCCGCGCCTGGCGCGGCATGGATCTGGATAGCGCCTCAGCCGCTGTCCCGCTGCACGCGCGCCCGATAGTCGTGCACGTTGTCGCCACCGATGCGCCGCGCCTGTGTTCCCGTCACCGTGCCGACCTTGCTGTCCGAGCCGGTCACCGGCGTCGCCTCGACGCTGGTCTCGCGCTCGAAGGCGTGCGACTTGTCGGTGTTGCGGTAGTACCGGTACAGCGCCCAGTACAGCGCGCTGGCGCCTGCCGGGCCGGCCAGCAGCAGCCATAGGCCATTGTCGTCGCTCATGAGGTGGTCACCACGATCCAGAGTGCCAAGGCTTCGATGACGCTGCCGGCGGTGAGCGCGGCCAGCAGCAGTTTCCACTGCTGCACCGGCACGCTGCCCATGGTCTCGCCGGTGCGGCCGTTCACCGCGATGTAGTGCAGCATGCCGCCGTTGCGGCCGGGCTGGTGGTACGAATACAGCCACACCGGCAAGTACATCGACACCCAGCGCGTGCCGTGGACCTCCAGCCGCTCCTGCTCCCAGCGCACGCCGCGGTCGTAGCGGTCGACGGAGTCTTCGACCTGGGCACGGGCGATCGACAGCAACTGGTCCTCCACGCGCGGCCGCAACTGCTCGATGTCGAGGTTGCGCTTCTCCGAGGTGAAGCCCGCCAGGTACGACGCGTTCCACTTCACCGCGTTCTTGGTGTCGAACGGCAGGATCGTGTTGATGATGTTGTTGGTGTTGGCCCGCGTGTCCAGGTTGCCGCGGTCGGAGGACGATTCCAGCGGCAGGTCGTCCACGGTGAAATCCACGTGCCGCTCCACCTGGTACACATCGGCATCGTAGTAGGTCTGCTTGTTCTTTTCGGTGCCGCGGGTGTACTCGCGCGTCTTGATCTCGCCCTTGCCGGCCACGCTGGCGCTCACGTTGCTGTCGACGATCATGTAGGGCAGGTAGACGCCGACGACGTTCTCCGGCGTGAACTGCTCCTTGAACGCCTTCAACGCGAACAGGCGCCGCTTGTCCACGAACTGGCGGATGCGCGCGACCGCATCGTCCTTGCCGATATGGAACGGCAGCACCGCATCGGGCACCGCGCCGTTGGCGATCTGCTCGTTGACGCCGAACACATGGCGGCACCAGTGGCAGCGTGCGGTCATCGTGCTTTCGGTGTTGATCGTGACCTCGGCGCCGCAACCGGTGCACTTGAAGCTCATCAGGCTGGCGGCGTCGGCGGCGATGTCGCGCGCGCCGGACGCAATGACCGTGCCGCGCAGCGCGCCGATGCCGTCGCCGAATCCGAATGCCTCCTCGACCCGCGCGCCGTGCCATTCGTTGCGGCAGTACTGGCAGACCAGCAGGTCGGTGCCGAGCTTGGGCCGGATGTCGGTGGCGCCGCATTTCGGGCAGCGATTGAGGCCATCCCTGAGCTCGGCGGCGGCGGTGTCGATGGCCAGCGGATCGGGGGCCTGCACTTCGTCGCGGATCGGGCCGGGCAGGGTGGCCGGATCGATCGGAAAGCCGCCCGGCAGGGGCGGCACGTCCTGCGGCGAGCCCGGGCCACTCACCGGCGCCGCCGGCAACGGCGGCGGCATCGGTGGCAACGGCGGAGGCGTCGTTCTGGAGTCGGACATGGTCTGGGCGCGTCCGCGGTTACAGGCCCAGTGCCTTGGCCTTGGCCGCGTCGTAGTCGCCTTGGGTGATCAGGCCGAGGTCCAGCATCTCCTTGGCCTTCTTCAGCTTGGCGACCGCGTCGTCGGCGGCCGGTGCGGCGGGCGCGACCGGCTGCTGCAGGCCGCCGACGCCGCCGACCATGCCCGTGGCCATGCCGACCCCGACCAGGCCCGCGGCGCCGCCGTTCTCACCGGCCGATTGGATGCCCTGGGCGACGCTCGCCTGCAGATTGGAGTTGCCGCGCGCGCCGGCCAGCGCGTCGGCGCGCTGCACGGTCTTGAGCAGTTCCCGCGTGTTCGCGTCGTACTCGATCGACACGATCGCGGTCTTGACGATGGCCAGGCCGCGGTCGGAACGCCACTGGTACGCCTGCTCGACCGCATCGGACAGGCTCTTGGCGAAGCCGAGCGAATCCTGCTGCAGCTTGGTGATGCGGTTGCCCTTGCCCGGGTCGTTCGTGTACAGGCTGAAGGCTGGCGCGAGCGAGCCCACCACCTCGTTGAACAGCTGGTTGGCGGCGGAATTTTCCAGATCGGTGAAATCGAACACCTGGCCCGGCTGCAGGTAGCGGGCCGGGACGAAGTTCTTCACGAACAGGATCGGGTCGACGATCTTCAGCGTGTAGGAGCCGCGCGTCACCGCGCCGACCTGGGTGCCGAGAAAGCCGTCGTCCCAGTAGATCTCGGACTGCGTGCCGAAGCGATTCTCGGGCAGTTCCTTCAGCGACACGAAGAACGCGGCCTGCTGCGAACCCGGCTGGCCGCCGAACTTGAAGCGCTCCCAGCTCTGCCGGATCAGCGGCGCGACCAGGCCGTCGCCGGCGAAGATCGACTGCGAGTTCGGATCGTCGGAGCGCCATTCGTAGCCGCCCGGCTCGGCGACGAATCCGGTGATCGCACCGTCCTGCATCAGCAGCAGGCCGTAGCCTTCGGGAACGACGATCTTCGAGCCGTTGCTGATGATGTTGGAAGAGGCGCCGGTGTTCGAACCCCGCCCGGCATTGGTGCCGCGCGGGACCGCGGCGAACAGCGCCGCCGTCGACGGCAGGCCTGCCGGCACGGTGTAGAAGTCTTTCCACTGGTCGGCGAGAACGCCGCCCACCGCACCCGCCACCGCCTGTACGAGACCCATGACAACTCCCTTTGATTCTTGTGGACGGGTACCGTACCCATCGTGCCGCCGGACTATATCAGCAGCGGGCCGGGCGTGAAGCGCGAGCCTTGTCGATCCCGCCTACCGTTGGAGCTAGGCTCGGCACACGGGCGGCGGTCCAAAAACAAAGCCCCGCCGGAGCGGGGCCTTGTTACGGTTCTACCTCGTCCGGGCGCCGACCGGCATGCCGGCCGGTGTCGGCCTCAGGGCAGGTCGCACTTGAGTTTCGCGTCCACGTAGTAGGGCTTGGGAACATCCGGGTTCTGGCTGGTCTTCTCGAACACGACCTCGAACGAGTCCAGATTCGGCGTGCCCTTGCGTTCCGTGCAGGCGTCCTGCAGCTTCTTTTTCACCGCCGCGATACCGGCATCGCGATTGGCGCCATCGGCGCTGTTGGTCAGGTTGGCGACCTCGGCGAACGCGGGCGAACTCATGCCCAGCAGGCATCCGGCGAACATGAGAGCGTGCAGTGTCTTCATGGAATCTCCTTGTTTGAATGTCCGTAAGCGTCTGGTGGCGTGCTCTGTGCCGCACGGAATGTCGTGGACGCAGTTGGCGTCATCCAGCGCGCCGCTAGGATAGGAGGAGGTGGTTAAGGCTTCGTGCTGATCGCGCGATTCGCCTTGGAGCACGCACGCAAGGGATGTGCGCACCGAACCGCCCCAGTTCGGCAGAGCAAGCGGGTGAGCGACGGATCACCCATGCAAGGGCCTCGATCGCCGTCAATTTTCAGAGACGGCGACCGCGACGACGGCCGATGTCAGGCCGAGAAATCCACGACCGTCTTGCCGAGCTGCGGCTGGGTCCGGTTACGTTCGATCGCCGCAGGCAGGTCGTCGAACTGCACCACGGCGCCGATCTTGGACTGCAGGCGCCCCTGCGCCACGTCCTCGGCGATCGCCTGCAGCCGCGCGGCATCGGGCGTGTTGATGAACCACAGGCCGCGGCGCCCGGCCGGCGTGCTCGACAGGATCGCTGGCGATACGGTGCTGACGATGGCGCCGTCTTCGGCAAGCACCGACCACGAGCGGTTCAGCACTTCGCCACCGACGTAGTCGAGCACCAGATCGATGTCGGTCACCGAACGCTCGAACTGCGTCTGGTCGTAGGCGATGACGTGGTCCGCACCCAGGCTGCGGACATAGTCGGCCTGGCTGGCCAGGGCGGTGGCGTAGACCACGGCGCCCGCCTGGCGCGCGTACTGCACCGCGAACCCGCCCAGACCGCCGGCCGCGCCGTGGATCAGGATGCGCTGCCCGGCACGGATGGGGCCGGCGAAGTGCAGGCTCTGCCACCCGGCCACCGAAGCGACCGGCAGCGCCGCCGCTTCCACGAAACTCAGGGCGTCGGGGATCAGGCTGAGATTGGCCTCGTTGACCGCGACCAGTTCGGCGTAGGCGCCCAGGCCGCCGAGCGGCCCCATCACGCGATCGCCCTTGCGCAGTCGGGTGACGTTCGCGCCGACGGCCTCGACGACGCCGGCCAGTTCGATGCCCAGGACGGTCGGCAGTTGCAGCGGAAACGCGTCGCGGACGTAGCCTTCCCGCACCTTCCAGTCCAGTCCGTTGATGCCGGCGGCCTGGACCCGCACCAGCACCTGGCCGGCTGCGGCGGTCGGCGCTTCGGTCGATGCGATCCTGGCCGCGTCGGCGCCGCCGTATTCGATGAGAAGCAAGGCACGGATGGTGTTCATCAGAAACTCCTTGAGGGTTTGGTTGCGGACGACCAAACGATAGGTGGTTTCAAATCCAAAACGAAGATCATAATATGTAGATATTCCGTATCAAATGTGAGACACATGGACCTCAACGCGCTCGAGGACTTTCAATTGGTGGCGGCCCACGGCGGCTTCGGCAAGGCGAGCCGGGCGAGTGGGCGCTCCAAGGCCACGCTTTCGCGCCGCGTCGCCGATCTCGAGGAAGCGCTGGGCATTCGGCTCATCGAGCGGGGCTCGCACAGCCTGGAACTGACCGAAGCCGGCCAACTGCTGCTGAGCAGAACGGAAGGGCCGATGCGCGAGGTGGCCGAAGCGGCGGCGGCGGCGCGCGACGGCATCGCAACGCCGCAGGGGCGGCTGCGGATCGCGGCGCCGAACCTGTTCTCGCAGTTGGCGTTGGGGCGCATCGCGGCCCAGTTCGTGGCGCGCTATCCCGACGTGCAGATCGAAGCGGTGGCCGCGGATCGTGTCGTCGACCTGGTCGAGGAGCACTTCGATGCCGCCATCCGTATCAATCCGCGCAAGGACAGCAACCTGGTCGGCCGCTGCTTTGCCAGGGACAGGATGGTGCTTGCCGCAGCGCCCTCGGTGCAGATGCCGACCGGCGCGCGCGACACGCCGTTCCGGGTGCCGGCCGCGGTCATGCCGAGCTATCGCGACGGCGATGTGTGGAGCGTTCGCAATGGCCAGTTCAGCGTCGAGCCGCAGCCGATCCTGCGCCTGTCCTCGCTGCTGATGATCCGCGACGCGATTGCCGCCGGTGCCGGCGTGGCGATGCTGCCGCAGTCGATCATCGGCAGCCTGCTGGAAAAAGGCGAACTGGTGACCTGGGGCATCGTCGGCGACGAAGTCGAACTCTGGGTTCTGCACACCTCGCGACGCCTGCAGAGTCCGAAGGTCCGGGCATTCGTGGAGTTCATGTGCGACCAGTATCCAGGCGGGTCGTTCACCATTCCGATGCGATGAATCGGAATTAGGTGGCTAGCAGCTGGCTTCAACGCGACGTGGCGGGAATTCTGGCTGGGTATCGAGGGTAGGGCTGGCCATGGCTCTCGCCATCGCAGACGCCGGTCGTTCCCCGGCGATGGAGCGCGCTCGGCATGCGGCGCTCCGCACCCCGGTACAACCGCCGGAAATGACGTCCTGGGTGCAGGCGTGGGCAATGCGGTAAGTCGCTTGTAAGTCGCGGCGCCAGAGAATGGCCGCGTTCCCACCCCCACAAGGCACGCTTCGATGCGCAAGTCCCTCGCCCTCCTCATGCTGACGTCGCCGACGATCGGCATGGCCCAGAACAGCACGACCGCGGATCTGTTGCAGGAGGTCGACGACGACCGCTGGAGCATCGGCGTCGGCGCCAATGCGCGGCAGAGCACGTACGCAGGCGAGGGCACACGGATCAGGCCGTTTCCGCTAGTGACGTTCGAAGGCGAGCGGATCTTCTGGAATGGGTTGTCGGCGGGCGTGCATGTCCTCGAGACCGACCGGATCGGCATCGACCTGATGATCGCCGGGCGATTCGATGGCTTCGACATCGCGGATCTTGGCCAGCGCGAACTCGTTGCCAATGGGCTGAATCCAGCGTTGTTGGAAGACCGCGACGATGCACTCGACGCAGGCATCGCGATCCGCTGGTTCGGGCGCGCCGGGCAATTGAAGCTGCGTGCGCTGGCGGACGTCACCGACACCAGCGGGGGCCAGGAAGTGACGCTGGACTATGGGTATGCTTTACAGTGGGGAAAGACCACGGTGGTGCCCGGCGCGTCGGTGACGTGGATGTCCAAGGACATCGTGCAGTACTACTACGGAATCACCGACAAGGAGGTGGCGCGTGGCGTGGCGGCGTATGCGCCAGGTGCCGCGGTGGTGCCGCAGGTCAATCTCGGGTTCCAGCGCTCATTGGGTGAGAAATGGAAAGTGATCGGCGCGGTGAATTACCAGTTCCTGCCCAGCGAAATCACCGACAGCCCGTTGTCGGAGCCGGACACCGATGGCAGCGCGGGCGTGCGGATCGGCATCACCCGCAGCTTCTGAACATGAGGGGCGCATGGCGGTGACAGTGGCATCGGACACCATCCACAACCGGGTTGCGCTGGTGGAAGACCATCTGCGCCTGGCCGGCCTGGTGACCCGGGGGTTGCAGGCGGCAGGCATCGCGGTCGATCACTATCGCAGCCTCGAGGCCGGGTGCCACGCTGTGCGGGACCGGCCGTACGCGGTGGTCATCGTCGACCGTGGCCTGCCCGACGGCGACGGCCTGGAACTGGTGAGGCGGCTGCGTGGCGGCGGCGACCAGACCCCCTGCCTGATGCTGACCGCGCGCGATGCATTGCGCGACCGCGTGGACGGCCTGGACGCGGGTGCGGACGACTACCTGGCCAAACCGTTCGCGTTGGACGAGCTTGCTGCGCGGGTGCGGGCGTTGATGCGCCGCACGCCGCAGCTGCAGCTGTCGCAGCCGGCGTTCGGCGACCTGACCGTGGAGCCGCAGCACAGCGCGATGCGCTGCGGCGAGCAGACGGCGACGCTGTCGTCCTCGGAGTTGCAGATCGTCATCGCCCTGGTACGCGCAGGCGGCCGCACCGTGCGCCGCGACACGCTGGAACTCGCCGCCTGGGGCGTCTCCGAGGCGGTCACGCCCAATGCGCTGGATGTGGCCATTCACCGCCTGCGCAAGAAGCTGACGGCGCTGCGCTCGTGCGTGAGCGTTGCGAACATGCGCAACCAGGGTTTCTCGTTGAGCACGCCGGATGCGCCTGCATAGCCTGTCTGCGCGCCTGCTGGCCGCAGCGGTGGCCGGCCTGATCGCCGCGACCGCGGTGGGTGCGGCGGTGCTGGGCCTGCAGATGTGGCCGGACGACCCCACGCGCATCCTCCGCGCCGAGCTGGCCGAAGAGGTGCAGCACATCGCCGAGGGCATGGGCGTGGATGGTGCCGGCCAGGTGACGGTACGGCTGAGCGACAGCAACGCGGCGATCTACGATGCGATGCCGCGCGACGCCGCCTACGAGGTGCAGGATGCACGCGGTCGTCCGCTGGCACACAGCCCCAATGGCCCAGCGCTGCGCGCCCTGCGTGCGATGGCGCCCGATGCGAAGGTGCTGCATGTCGACGTCCGTGGACGCAGTCTTGCGTTGGAAGTCGCCCAGGTGGGCATCGCCCACGCGGGCGTTCCATTCACCGTGCGCGTGGCGCGCAGCCACCGTCTGGTGACCACCTTGCAGCACCACGCCGGCGAGCTGTATCTGCGGGCGCTGCTGCTCACCACCGCGGTGGCATTGCTGATCTTCGTGGCGGTGGTCTATCTGACCGTCACGCGCATGCTGCGCCCGATCCGCGCGGTCTCCGACGCCGCCGCGGCGATCGGCCCGCGCAACCTCGCCGCACGCTTGCGCGGCGACAGCCTGCCCGCCGAACTGCGCCCGCTGATCGCGGCGTTCAACACGACGCTGGACAGGCTGCAAGCCGGATTCCAGGTGCAACAGCAGTTTCTGGCCGCGGCCGCCCATGAACTCAAGACGCCACTGGCGCTGCTGCAAGGCGAGATCGAACTGGGCGGCGCCGCCAATCGCGAGCTGCTGCTGCGCGACACCGCGCTGATGGCCAGGCAGGTCCACCAGTTGCTGCAGTTGGCGGAGGTCAGCGAAGGACACAACTTCCGCTTCTCCAGCATCGCGCCGGACGCCGTGCTCGAGGATGCGGTGCGCTACCTGCAACGCCTGGGCCAGCAGCATGCGGTCAGCGTGGTCTTCCGGCAGGGCATGGCGACGAGCGCCAACGTGGAAGCCGACAGCGCCGCATTGTTCGTGCTGGCCAAGAACCTGCTGGAAAACGCGATCCTGCATAGCCCGCGAGGGGGCGTGGTGGTCTTGGCGCTGCATGCGAACGGGTTTAGCGTGCAGGACCAGGGCAGCGGAGTGGCGCTGGGCGACCGGCCACACCTGTTTGCGCGGTTCTGGCGGGCGCGTACCGATGAGCGCGAGGGCGCCGGCCTGGGTCTGTCGATCTGCGCGGAGATCTGCGGCGCGCACGGCTGGCGTGTCGCGCTGGCCGATGCCGGTGACGCTGGCGGTGCGCGCTTTGAGGTCGTGTTCGACGCCACCGCGGAGTTGCGCCCGTGAGGGAGAACACAGGCGAGACGCAGGCGGCGTTGCAGTCGCTGGTCCTGGAGTTGGCGCGGCTGATCGACCCTGCACCTGGGTGCGCCGAACACTGGTTCGGCGCCGACCCCATCGATGCACTGGGCGGGCGTACCGCCGCGCAGATGATCGCCGACGGCCATGGCATCGCCGTGCTGAGCTTTCTGGTCCGCGTCGCGCATCTGCAAGCGGCGGTGCCGATCGTCGCCGGCCTGCATTCCGCCCGCGTGCCGTCGACAAACGCCGCGTCCCGTAAGTAGCGGGTAAGCGCCGGCACACCACAGTACCTGCTGCGCAGCGCTCGCCATCCCGGCGCGCCGCGACACTGGTGTGGACATTGAACATGAAACGGGACGAGATCTCCGCTTTGGTGGCACGGCTCCACTTCGACGCGCATCCGCCTGTACTGGCCAGGCGCCTCGGCGGCCGGGCGAGGGTGGCCGTGCTGGCGCTGATCGCGCTGCTGGCGGGCGTGGCGGGATGGGCGGTTGGGACGTTCGGACATGGCAGGGCGGCCGAAGCGGCAAGCGTTGCCGACGCCGCGCTACCGGGAATGCTCAGCATCACCACCGCAACGACGCGGCAATTGCAGTGGCAGGAGCAGATCCTGGCCTCGGGTGCGATCGTGCCGTGGCAGGAGGCGTCGTTGGCGTCGCCGCTGAGCGGCTTGCGAGTGGCCAGCGTCGAGGTCGACGTGGGCGATCTGGTCGGCAAGGGCCAGGTGCTGGCCAGGCTGGACGACGCGGTATTGCGCGCCGACGTCCTGCGCCTGCGCGCCGCCCTGGCGCAGGCGCAGGCGCTGCACGCGCAGGCCCGGCGCGACGGCGAACGCGCGGTCGCGCTGCGCGCGAGCAAGTTTCTCAGCGAGCAGGCCATCCTGCAGGCGACCACGCGCGTGGACACGGCCGCCGCCGACGTGCGCGTGGCACAGGCGGCGCTGGCCGCCAAGCGGATCGACCTTGCCAACACCGTGCTGCGCGCGCCCGACGCGGGCGTGATCAGCGCCCGCGCCGCCACGCCCGGTGGCGTGCCGCAGGACGGCGAGGCGTTGTTCACCTTGATTCGCCAGCATCGGCTGGAGTGGCGGGGCGAGGTGACGGCCGCGCAGCTTTCGACGATCGCCAAAGGCCAAGTGGTCCGCCTGACGCTTGCCGATGGCAGCCATGCCGAGGCGCTGGTACGCCAGACCTCGCCGGTGCTCGGCAGCGATTCGCGCCTGGGGCTGGTCTACGCGGACATCCGCAGCGGCTCCACTGCGCGGGCCGGGATGTACGTGGAAGGGCGCATCGGTGGCGAGACGACACCGGCGATGGCGCTGCCGGCGGCCTCGGTCGTGGTACGCGACGGACGCAGTTGCGTGTTCGTGCTCCAGGCCTTGGGTGCCCGCCACAAGGTGGCGTTGCGCGAGGTGACGGTGCGGCGGCGCCAGGGGGCGCTGGTGGAGATCGTGGCCGGCGTGTCGGCCGATGATGTCGTGGCGCACGAAGGCGCCGCCTTCCTGGCCGACGGCGACCAGGTGCGGATCGTGCCGGCATCGGGCGCTGCAACGCAGGCCGGCGCGGGTAAGGCCGGTTCGCCGTGAGCGCGGCGACCTGGCCCATCCGCCACCCCACCCCGGTGGTGCTGTTGTTCCTGCTGCTGGCGCTGGCTGGCTGGGTCGGCTTCCGCAACCTCCCGGTGCAGGATCTTCCCGAGATCGACCTGCCCACCATCAACATCGCGCTGGTGCAGCCTGGCGGTTCGCCGCTGCAACTGGAAAGCGAGGTCGCCCGCCCGGTGGAGGACGCGCTCACCGGACTGGTCGGCCTGCGCCATGTGCGCAGCACCGTGTTCAACGGCATGGTGCGGGTGAGCGCCCAGTTCGAGATCGGCAAGCCGTTGCAGGAGGCGTTGACCGAGACCAAGGAGGCGGTCGACCGCATGCGCTCGACCTTGCCGTCCACCGTGCTGCCGCCGTCGGTCAGCGCGGAACTGCTGGGGAGCAGCCCGATCCTGGGTTACGCCGTGCAGGCGAAGGAGATGGACGAGCAGCAATTGTCCTGGTTCGTCGACGACGTTCTCGCCAAGACCTTGCGGGTGCTTCCAGGCGTCGGCCGGGTGGCGCGGGTGGGAGGAGTCGAGCGCGAAGTGCGCGTCGAGCTCGACCCTGCGCGCATGGCGGCGCTCGATGTCAGCGCCGCCGAAGTCTCCCGTGCCATCGGCCGTGTGCAGCAGCAAGCCTCTGGCGGTACCGCGCGCCTCGGCGAACAGACGCAGGCGTTGCGCACGGTGGCGACAGTGCAGCAGGCGCGCGAACTGGAACGGTTGCCGATCCCATTGGCGGATGGACGCTGGCTGCGGCTGGAACAGGTGGCACGCGTCGTGGACGGTCCGCGCGATCGCAGCAGCGCCGCGCTGCTCGATGGCAAAGCGGTGGTCGGGATGGACATCTATCGTGCGCGTGGACGCGACGAAACCCGGGTGGCGGCGGCGGTGGAGCAGGCCCTGTCCGAACTGGCACAGCGTTACCCGGAGGTGGTGGTGACGCGGGTGGCGGGCAGCGTCGACTACACGCAGGAACAGTTCGACGGCTCGATGCAGCTGTTGCTGGAAGGTGCGCTGCTGGCCGTGCTGGTGGTGTGGTGGTTCTTGCGCGACTGGCGCGCCACCGCGGTGGCGGCGATGGCGCTGCCGTTGTCGATCCTGCCCACCTTCGCGCTGATGCCATGGCTGGGCTTTTCTCTCAACACATTGACGTTGCTTGCGCTTGCGGTGGTCGCCGGCATCCTGGTCGACGATGCGATCGTCGAGATCGAGAACATCGAACGCCACCGGCGGCTGGGCAAGCCTTTGCGCGAGGCCACCGCCGATGCGGTGTCGGAAATCGCGGTGGCGGTGATCGCCACGACGCTCACGCTGGTGGCGGTGTTCCTGCCGACCGCGCTCATGCCGGGCATCTCCGGCCTGTTGTTCGCACAGTTCGGCTGGACGACCGTGATCGCGGTGCTCGCCTCGCTGCTGGTCGCGCGCTTGCTGACACCGTTGTTGGCGGTGCATTGGCTGGCCGACGCGCCCGCCGTGCATTGCCAGGAAAGCGCATGGGTCACCTGGTACCGTGCGCGAGTGGCGTGGTGCCTGCAGCACCGCGCCGCGACGCTGCTGCTGGCCGCGGCGATGCTGGTTGCATCGCTGGCCTTGCTGCCGCTGATCCCCACCGGTTTCATCCCGCCGGCGGAGCAGGGCTATGTGCAGATCGGCGTGGAGTCGCCGCCGGGAACGTCGCTGGAGCGCTCCACCGCCATGGCCGAGCGGGTGCGCCAGGCGGTGGCGGATCTGCCCGGCGTCGTGCAGGTGTTCACCAGCATCGGCGGCACCGAAGGCGACGCCGGCATGTCGGTGTCCGAGACGCGCAGGGCGGTGCTGACCATCACCTTGGCCAAGCGCGGCCAGCGCCCACCGCAGCCTGCGCTCGAGCAGCAGATCCGCGACCGGCTGGCCACGCTGCCCGGCGCGCGCGTGACGGTCGGCGGCAACGCGCCCGGGGGCGAGGTCGCGCTCATCCTGGCGAGCAACGATCCCCACCTGCTGGCCGCCACGGCGCGTTCGCTGGAGCGCGAAATGCGTGGCGTGCGCGGACTGGCCAACGTGACATCCTCCGCCAGCCTCGAGCAGCCGGAGCTGGTGGTGCGCCCGATGCTGGGCCTTGCGGTGGAGCGGGGCGTGGAAACCCAGGCCCTGGCCGACACCGTGCGCATCGCGCTGGGAGGCGATTACGACACCGACCTGCCCAGGCTGACGCTCGACAGCCGCCAGCTGCTGATCCGCACCCAACTGCCGCAGGCCGCGCGCAGCGACCTCGACACGCTCACCCAGTTGCGCGTGCCGGGGCGGCACGGCCCGGTGCCGCTGGGCAGCGTGGCGAGCGTGGCGATGGAGAGCGGGCCGTACCAGTTGGAGCGGTTCGACCGCCAGCGCTACGTCACGCTCAGCGCGAGCCTGGGCGGGCTTGCGCTCGGACAGGCCAACGCCGCCATCGCCGCACTGCCCACCAGCCAAGCCATGCCCAAGGCGGTCACGCGGATCGAGACCGGCGATGCCGAACTGGCCGCGGAAATGGCAGGCGGGCTGATCGGCGCCATCGCCGCCGGTATCGTCTGCATGTACTGCGTGTTGGTGCTGTTGTTCAAGGACGCGTTCCAGCCGATCACCATTCTGTCGGCGGTGCCGCTGTCACTGGGTGGCGCATTCGCGGCCTTGCTGCTGAGCTCGATGGAGCTCAACGTGCCGAGCATGATCGGCCTGATCATGTTGATGGGCATCGTGACCAAGAACTCCATCCTGCTGGTGGACCATGCCGAGCAGGCGTTGCGCAACGGCCAGGCCTCTTCCCCGTCGCAGGCGATCGCCGAGGCCGCCGCGCACCGCGCACGCCCGATCGTGATGACCTCGCTGGCGATGATCGCCGGCATGTTGCCGATCGCGCTTGGACTGGGCGCCGACGCGAGCTTCCGGCAGCCGATGGCGATCACCGTGATCGGCGGGTTGGTAACCTCGACGGTCCTCAGCCTGCTGGTGGTGCCGGTGTTGTTCGTCAGCATCGCCGAGCTGCGCCGACGCGTGGTGGCGATAATGGGCAACGCTCGCCGCGGCGGCGCATCTGCGTGACGGCCGCGCCAGGAACGGCCGCGCGACCACGCCGTACCTGTCAGCCGTCCTTTCGCTTGCGCGAGGTCTTTGTCGCACCTGGCGCGACGACACCGTCCCGTTTCCTGGAGGGGGGGCCGACCAGCTGCGCGCGAGGCGCAGCGCAGGTGCTGGCGGGATAGACCAGACACGTGCACGGGGCCAGCACGCCAGGCGCGCCGGTCGCCGACAGGCCGACGAAACCGAGCGGTGCGTGGTAGTAGCGGGTGCCCTGCGGTGGTTCCGCCAGGGCATGGCCGTCGCGGTCGCGAGGCCAGCCGGTATCGCCGGTTGTCCGCACCGCGGCATGCCAATAGTCGCCGCTGAGATACTCGCCGTCCGGGTCGAAGCGCACCTGCAGGCCATCCTCCAGGTCGATCCAGTCGTCCTCCAGCCCGGACGACGGCCGCAGCGGCACCGCGCCGTCGTCGAGGCTGACGTCGTCGCGCGCCTGCTGGTCCCAGCGCCGCACCTTGCTGGTGGCGTTCGCCTGCCGTGGCGCGTCCGTCGCCAACACCAGTTCGTCGCCGTCGACGCTGGCCAGGCGGCACAGCGTGCCCGGCCGGCCTTGCAGATCGTCGTCCTCGTCGCTGAGCTCCACCCACTGCGCGTCGAGGAAGCCGCGCGTGCTGGCCACGCGCAGGCGTTTGCCGCCGCCGGACACCCAGCGCGTCGCCACGCTGCCGTTGTCGCGCGACCATTTGAAGGTCGGCGCGCCGCTTTCGCTGCCGCGATGGATTTCCACGCGGTAGAGATGGTTCTCGGTGCCGCGGTAGGCGACGTCGGGATCGGTCACGCAGGGATCGTCCAGGCGCTCTGGCGGTTCCAGGCGCAGCGTCATCGCCGCCCCGGCATCGCGCTCGAACAGCTGCAACGGCACCGCGCAGGCCTGCTCCGGGCTCTCGCGCAGCAGATCGCGCTGCGCCTGCAGCGCGTCCAGCTGTGCCTGCAGCAGGGCCCGCTCATCCTCGTCCTCGGTCTGCTCGATGCGCTTCTTCCAGTCGTCGATGCGCCCCTGCAAGCGCTTGTCCACCTCGGCCAGGTCGAGCGCGCGCACCTGCCAGACCACCTGCGAGCGGCTGCAGGTGTCCGCGCCGCCGAGCGCGACTTCGCGCAGGTGCGGCATTTCGATGCTGGTCACGTGGCGCTCCCACACCTTGAGATACACCCAGAATCGCGAGTCGTCGCGGTTGGCCGCGCCCAGCCAGCGGCGCAGCGCGTCGATCGGCCCATCCTTGCCGTCGGCCGGGGTGTAGTGCGGCTGCGCCAGGTAATCGCAGCCTTCGCTTTCGCACAGCATGCCCTGCACGTAGTAGCGGCCGGCACCGATCTGCAATCCCAGGCCGTCGTCGTCGTCCAGCGTCAGGCCGAAACCCGGACTGCCGGCCGGCGCGGCGTAGGGGCCGAACAGATCCAGCGCCAACGTGCGCAGGTGGTGCAGGAGGATGGCGCCCTGTTCGTTCGGATCGGCGTCCAGGGTGACGCGTCCCTGCTGCAGCAGCACTTGGCTGAAGTGGTGGCGGGGATCGAAGCTGACCCGCGAGAAATCGCCTTTCATGGGTAGGTCCTTTTTTGGTTCAGTCCGCGAACAGGAGCCCGACCGTCATCCCGGCCGGCGTGTGTTGGTCCAGGCGCGCGCGCAGGTTGGCTTCGCGCTGGGGTTCGTAGAGATCGTGGTAGGCGCCCATCTCCGAGCCGTCATCGGCGCCACGGCGGATTTCCAGCGCGCTGTCCGGCGTCAGCCGCGCGTAGCCGGGCAGGCCGTAGCGGCGCGATTGGAAGCGCGGCTGCACGCGCTGGCGTTCGGCGCCGATCAGGACCTGTTCGGTCGCTTCCGGCAAATGGTGCGCGCGCACCGCTGCCGTCACCTCGTCGGGCTGGCAGCGGTAACGCCGCGGCGAGCGGCAGTGGCAGGGGATGTGGCTGTGGCGCACACAACCGATCTGGCGCCGCGCCACATTGAGGCAGGCGTCGAACACGCTGTTCTCGGCCAGCTCGACCGCATGCACCTGGACCTGGCCGAGCACCGTGCTGTCGCGCAGGGTCAGCCGGACGTGGGCGACCGCCGCATCCATCGCCCCGATCGCATCGCCGCTGCCGGCGGCATCGATGATGCTGTCCGCGATGACCAGCGCGATCGGATCGGTGCCGACCTCATCCTGGCGCACCTGGATCGAGCCGACGATGCTGTGCTCGATCTGTACGCGTGCCTGCACGCCGAGCAATTCCAGGCTGGGCTCGGAAGCGCGTTCGGGCGCGCAGTCGCAACCGATTCCCCAGCCCGGCATCAGCGTGCAATGGCGGATCGCCAGTTCGGCGCCACAGGCGGGGGTCTTGGCCGCCTGCTCGGCGTAGGCCTGCGGGTCGTGCGGGGCGCTGACCTGCATCGGCCGCCCGGCAAGCAGGATGCCTTCCAGCGCGAAGCGGCTGCCGACGTCCAGTTCCACGCCGAGCGCGTCGGGCAGGTCGGTCTGCCAGTCGATCAGGCGGATCACCGGCCGCGTTCCAGGGGCAGCGCACAGCATCAACGACTGGCCGGGACGCAGGCGCACGTGCACCGGTTCGACCCACACGCCGCTGTGCATCAGCTCGATCACCGCATGGGCGGGCGCTTCCTCCTCCCATTTGCGCAAGGCATCGCCGAGGCGCGGCAACGACGATGCACCGCCCTGGCCGACGCGATACAGCGTGAACGGCGGCGGTGGCCGCCGCGCCGGACGCGGATATTCGCCACCGCCCAGATCGGCCGCGAAGCCGTAGTGGTAGCTGACCCGCACGCCCTTCTTCGGCACCTGGTCGGGCGGGAACATCAGCCGTCCGCGCTGCGGGTCGACCGCGACCTTGCCGCGCGGTGGCCGGTAGCGCCAGCCGCTCAGGTCGGCCACCACGATCGCCTCGACCGGCACCGGCGCGCTGCCGTCCTGGCCGGCCCATTGCTCTGCCCAGATCGCCAGGCTGGCGTCGGCGCCGTAGTCCTGGCGCAGATGGTCGCGCAGATCGCGGCGACGCAGCGGCAGCGGCAGGTTCCGTTCGTCGGCCTGGTGGAACGCGTCCGGCTCCGGCCGCGGCTTGCGGTACAGCGGCGCATCCTGGCCCAGCACGCTGAAGGTGAAGCAATGCGCGCCGGCGTCCTCCACGCAGTAGGCCGGGGTGCGCGTGACCGGGTAGCTGCGCGTGCGCCAGACGTGCACGCCGACGCTGGGCACGTTGTGCCGGCCGCGGCGGTAGCGCGACTGGATGCGGCGCAGATCGGTGCTGCGGGCCAGGGTGTCGAACGGGCCGTCGCAGCGGTCCAGCGCGCGCATGTCGCGCAGGTCCGCCGTGCCCAGGCGCTCGGTATGCAGATGGCTGGGATGCTGGGCGCGGTCGAGCAAGCGGAAGTATTCCTGCGCGCGCGCCGGCCATCCGCCGACATCGAAGGCCAGGTCTTCCAGCAACGAGACCGTGCCCTTGCGGCGCCGTTGCGAGATCAGATGCGCGACCTCGCGCCGCGGCACGCGGACACGTTCCAGCGCCTGGCCACCGGCGCCATCGCCCAGTGCCGCCTCCACCGGCCGATAGCCGAGCAGGTCGGCGAGGTAGGGCACGGCCCAGTCCTCGGCGGTCTCGATGAACCAGTTGTCGTACAGACGCGCGATGTCGTCCTCGACCAGGTTCATCTGCTCGGCGATCACCCGCAGCAGCGCCTGCAGCGGATAGCCCTGTTCGGCGTCGCGGATGCGGTGCACCGCCGGCAGCAGCCGATACAGGCGGTCTTCGCGGGGAAGCGTGTGCAGCGAAGGAAGATCCATGTCTGCGCTCACGAGTCGGGGTTGAGGATCAGGGTGTCGGCGACGGACGCCATGAAGCAGGCGATCTGCGCGGGCCGGGCCACGCCTTGTTCGATGCGGCCCGGGCGCGCCTCCACGCGCGGTGGGGGCCGTTGCAGCGCAGCGCCAACGCTCAGCGACTTGCCCGCGTTGTCGCCATGCAGGATCCGCTGCACCTGCGCGGTGATCTGCGCCTGGCTCACCAGCCGCGGCTGCCCGCTCTGCGGGTCGATCTCGGTATCGGTGATGCCGCCGAAGCTGTCCACGTCGACCCAGTCGATCCCGGCCACCGACTGGATCGCCGCGATCGCCTCGCACAGCAGGGCCGGCTGCGCCAGCGCCCGCGCATCGAACCCGAAGCGCGCCAGCAGCCGCGTGCGCACCGCGGTGGCCACCGGTTCCCAGCGGTAGCCCGGCAACAGCCGCAACCGCGCCTGCAGGACCAGGGCGATGCGTTCGCGCCAGACCAGCCGTATCGGCAGTCCGGAATCGCCCAGCGTGCGCAGCGCCTGGGCCAGGTTGCGGTAGAGGTCCGAATCGATGTCGATCGGCATGTCCTCCACGCCGGCGTAGCTGATCTGCACGTAGTCGCCCGCCATGTCGGCCAGTCGCTGCGCATCGGCCTTGGCGATGCCGGCGAACATGCGGGTGAAGTCGGCGTAGTCCGATACCGACACCAGCCGGTCCAGGGCGATGACCGAGCGTGGCGCGTTCTCGCGGATCAGCGCCTCGGTCTCGCGGTCGGCGCCACCGGAGGCGCGCAGCGGATTGACCACATCCTTCAGCCCGAGCGGGCGGGTGACCATCAGCGCGACCTGGCCGGGGCGCACATTGCCGCCTTTGCCCAGGCCGTTGCGATATTCGGCGCGCAGGTTCTCGAATCCGCTGGGCGGACGCAGGCCATGCTCGCCATCGCCGAAGACCACCGCGGTGCCGCCGTCGCCATCGGTAGTGGTGACGAAGGCACGGTCGTGCGGTCCCAGCATCGCCAGGCTTTGCGCTTCCGGCCAGGCCACGTCGTTGACGTAGACCTTCAGCGTGCTGAGAGCGCCGAGTGCGGTTGGCGCCGGCCGCCAGGTCAGCGGCGGCTGGCGCAGGTCGAAGCGTTGCAACGGACGCCGCGCGTCGCTGCTCCCCAGCACTTCGCGCCGGGTCTCGCCGTGGCTGGCGGCGACGACATTGCCGCGGATGCGCACGCTGGCGCGGTAGTAGCGGTAGGCCAGCGGCGTGGCCAGCTGCAGGGTGGTGTGCGGGCGGTCGCCAGGCAGGTTCGGATCCTGCCCGTGGCGCAGCCCGGCGACCATCATCAACTCGGCCGCACGCACTCCGCGCACTCCGGCGATGTCGCTGCGTTCGCCTTCGACCACCACCCAGCGCCCGGACCCCAGCTGCTCGTGCAGCGGAGCCAGTTCCAGCGTGCCGCCGGCGACGTCATCGAGGATCGGCGCATCGGTCAGGACCAGCGAGCGCCGTTGCGGATGCAGCCAGGTGCTGCGCAGTTCGGTGATCAAGACGCGCGCCTCCTTGACTTCGACCTCGCGCCACTGGCTCGGGCCGTCCGCGTCGCCGAACTCCACCCGGGTGGTGTCGCCCGACAGGCCATAGGCGCTGCGCGGGCCGCTGCGTGCGCGGGCGACGCGCAATACCTCCAGGCGCGGCAGATCGTCGACGTCCTCGCCGGCGCGCGACACCAGGATCAGGGCTCCGGATGCCAACAAGGGAGCGGCGCTGGCCAGGAACGCGTTGCTGGATGACTCGTCGGGCGCATAGTGCCAATCGCTCCAGCTCTCCAGCGCCGGCAGGCCGGGCGAGTCGGTGGCAGGCACCGGATGCGCCGACGTAGCGCCGAACAACGCCTGGCCAGGCCCGAGCAAGTAGACCGCCTGCAGGGCCGAAGGCGCCGCGCCGGCAGTGGAGCCGCGCCAGGCATCGTAGTAAGCATCCTTCAGGCGCGGCGCGAAGCCGGTGATCAACTGCGGTTGCAGGTCGGCGCCGCGGGCGAAGGCATCGCCCAGGTCGCGGCGCAGGCGCAGGCGGTTGGCGGCCTGGACCTGCGGCGGCATCAGCAAGGCCTCCACTGCCTCATCGGGCGTGGACACGATCGGCGCCGCGCCAGGCAGTTCCAGTTGTTTCAGCGCATCGCCGAACTTGGCGATCGCATCGATGGAGTCGCCCTCCACGCCGTTCTGCAACCGCTCGGCCCACTCCGCCAGCGGCCACGCGTCCGCGCCCAGCAGCAGGCCATCGCGCAGCCGGGTGGCGTTGCGCACGGCGTTCGCATCGCCGTCGCCGTTGTCCTGCAGGCGCTGCAGCTCCAGTACCAGGTCCTGCAGCAATGGCAACGCCTGCGGCACCAGCGGCGCCAACGGTTGCAGACGCAGCGTGGTGCGCTGGGCTTCGAAATCGGTCTCCAGCGCCAGCACGCGACGCGCCTGGTAACGCATGGCGCCGGTAGCGAATTCGAACAACAGCAGGTCGCCGGCGCTTGCCTCGGTGTCCACGCCGGCCGCGTACACCACGTTCAAGGCGGGCAGGGTCGCCGCGTCGATCCGTTGCGGGCGCTGGCGGCGGATGCCGAGGTCGTTCCATACGCGACGCGCCTGCAGCGGCTCGTCGGTTTCGAACATCTGCGGCAACTCGTCCGGCCCGGGGATCGACTGCGCACGCGTGCCGACCGGCACCTCGACCGGCTCGGCCTGATGCTCGTCGACGTTGTAGGCCAGGTGCACGCTGGCCGACACGCCGGCGCGCGGCTGGTAGCCGACCAGGCGCGCGAGCTCGACCAGCGAGCGCCGCTGCACGGCCGTTCGCAGATAGCCTTCGTTGGCGATGCGCTCCTGGTAGAAGGTCAGCACGTCGCCGACGCAGGCCCAGGCATCGAGCAGCGCCAGCGCCGGATCGGCGGGGTCGCGGGTGGTCAGGGCCTGCAACGGGCGATGGTGCAGCAGCGTTTGGCCGTCCTCGCCGGGCGCCGTCGCTTCCATGCCGGACAGGCGCGCCTTCATGCTGGCCAGGAAGCGGCCGTGGGTGCCGACGCGATAGGGCAGCGCCGGCAGCGCCGGGCGCGGTGCGATCGCGACCGGCGTCATCGTCGCAACGCCGTCGCAGCAGCCGCACTGCGCGCCACCGCAGTGGCAATCGTGCGTACTCATCGCCCACCTCCCACGCTGATCGACAGTCGCCCGTGTTCGGGCCGGGCGGGATCGGCGTCCAGGCGCGCGATCTCGTTGCCACGCAAGGCCAGCACGCCATCGTCGAGTTCGCGGTTCGGCGGCGCGTACAGGCGTTGCAGGCGGGTGACCCGCGCGCATTCCACCCCCGGCACCGACATCGCCTCGGCCACCAGTGCGCTGACGCGGACGTTCTGGCCGAACTGCAGGCGGTCGGGATGGAAGTAGCCGGGCTGGCCGTCGCTGCGGCAGCCGGCGCCGAAGCGCTCGCGCAGGGCGGCGGCGACCGCGCCGCGCGCGTGGCCGGGCAGGGCGCAGACTTCCAGCGCGAGGTCCAGCGCGACGTAGCTCGCCGTTTCCACATGCAGGTCGTGGCCCATGCGGCGCACCCGTTCCAGGGCGGTCCGCACCTGCGCCAGCACCGCCGGCGCGGCCGGCACCTGGCCCAGCGGATCGAGCGCGACATCGGCTTCGTACCAACTGCCGGTCCAGACCAGTTCTGCGGCGGCGCGTTGCAGGCGCGGATCGCGTTCGGCGATGCGCGCGTAGTCGGCGGCGACGATGGCGCGCTGCAGGTCGCTGCGGAACGCCGACGGCGCCAGCAGGCGCGCCTGTGCCAGCGGTTCCGCATCGACGCCGCCACGCGCCGGCAACGGGTTGCCGAGGCGCAGATCGATGCCGCTCAGGCGCTGCCCACGCACGTACAGGCGATTGATGCTGCCGGCGCCGACATTGCCGGCGCTGCCGTTACCGACGCGATAGCGCGCCTGCATGGTGAGTCCGGCGCGCGGGCGCTGGCCCAGGCTGCCGTCGCCGAAGCGCACGCGCGCGCGGCCGTCGTTGTCGATCTCGGCGACGACGTGGCGGTCGCCGCCACGGCTGGCGAGCAGGTCGAACACCGGTTGCCAGGTGGCTTGGTCGCTGTCGAGCACGGCCAGGGCCGGCGATGCGTCGCGCGGATCGGCAGCGACGCTGGCGCTGGCCGCCGCAGTGGCGGCGGGGGCGGCATGGCGATGGGTCAGCGGCGACTCGGCCAGGCGCCAGCTCACGCGGGCTGCGCCCGCATCGGTCGGCGCCGGTTGACCCTCGCACTGGCATTCGGGCGGTGATTGCGCTTGCGGCACCGTACCCAGGTCCTGCGGCCCGGTGCTGCGGCCGTGATCGACCAGCAACACGTTGGCGAAGGCCATCGCGACATCGCGCAACCGGGCGCAGGCTGGCGCCGGGCCGAGCGCGGACAGGCACAGCGGAAAAGGCAGTGCGTCCTGCGCATGCCATTCGATCCGCAGCAATGGCGTCGGCCGCGGATCGTCGGGGCCTGACGGGAACAGGCTGTCCTCATCGGGCGCGACGCGGACCAGCCGCACCGGCCAGGCGCGCTGCGGATCGGCATCGGCCTCCAGGCCGCTGCGCGCGCCGACCACCTCGCGCAGGATCAGCACATCGCCGATGCGTAGATCGAGCGTGCGCGCCTGCCCCTCGGCGCCCGCCCAGCCGTCGCGCAACACCGCCGTGGTCGCGCCCCGCGGCAGGCAGCCGTCGTCGCGGCCCCAGTCGTACAGGCCGATGCGGCTGTGTGCGGCGCGCAGCCGCACGTTGGCCGCAGCGTCCGCACCGACCGGCTCGAACACCGCCAGTGCCGGTGCGTCCAGCGCGGCCATGCGTTCGTCGTCGAGCACCGTGGGCAGTGGTGCGTCGGCGGCGATGCCGCTGACAAACGCGATATCGGCCGCGGGCAGGTCGAGGTCGCTGTCGGTTTCCAGCGCCACCCAGGCGCGCGCGTTGCAGCCCTCGTGCAGGCGGTAGTCCACCAGGCGCGCATGGCGACGCACCGAGATGCGCTGGCGCGCCGTGCCGAGATAGGCCTCGGTGGCGACCGCGTCCTGGTAGTAGCTGAGGTAGTCGCCGGCGTAGGCCAGCAGTTCGGTCAGGGCGACGCCGAGGTCCGGCACGTAGCGCGGCTGCCAGGCCGGCGAGATCAGCGCCAGGCGATCCTCGATCAGGCGCTTGAAGCTCGCATAGTCCTTCACCAGGTAAGACAGCGACGGTTCGGCCGGCGCCGGTTCCACGCAGGCCGGCGCGCTGGCGCAGTCGAGCTCGGCGGGGCAGCCGACCTTGAACGAGAACGCCGCGCTCGCGTACATCGGGTCGAGCCCGGCCACGCCTTCGAGATGCAGCCGATAGGTGCCGTGATCGCCGCGCCGGTCCAGGCGCACGACCAGCCAGTCGTCGCGATCGGGACCGTCGCCGATCTGCGGGTCCACATCGACAATGACCAGGGGCCGGTCGCTACGCCCGCCTTCGAGCCGCAGATGGCCCGGCAGGCCCGGGCCGTCCTCGCGCAGTTCCGGCGGCAGCTTGCCGAGGAAGGTGACGTACAACGCACGCTGGTCGTCGGAGACTTCGACGAAATCCAGCCCGACCCGCCCCTGGAAGGCGCGGACGGCCTGGCGGCGCGGGTCGGTCAGGCAGGAAAGGTGCATGGCAAGGCTCCTGGTCGCGGCCTAGAGGGCGTGTTCGAAATCGGCGACGGCGTCTTCGCCGGTGCGCAGCACGCGGTACTCCACGTGTACGCGTAATGCTGCGTCGTCGGCGCTGACCTGCAGGGCACGCAGTTCGACCACGTCCTGCAGCCAACGCTGCAATGCCGCCTGCAGGGTGAACTGCACCGTCGCCGCCAGTTCCGGGCTGTTGCCGGCAAACACCAACTGCAGCAGGCCGCTGCCGAAATCCGGACGGTTGACGCGCTCGCCTGCCTGGGTGAACACCAGTTGCTCGATCAGGTCGCGCACGTGGCCATCGAACCCGACCTCAGCGCTGCGGCCGCGGCCATCGACGTGGAAAGGAAAGTCGAGGTACATGCTCATGCTCCTGGCGGTCACATCGCGCTGACGCGCGCCTGCATCGCGCCGACGATCGGCGCCCCTTGCGGAATCTGTTCGGCGCTCTGGCAGATGCCCGGTCCTGGCCCGGGCGCCGGTGCCAGCATCACCGGCAACCCCATCACCTTGACCCGGGTGCTCGGCATCGACCAGCGCACGGTCACGCAGGGCTGCGGTTTGCTTGGCGGCACGGTGAAGGGGCAGCCGAGTACGGCGATGGTCGGCGCGCCCGGCGGCATCACCGCCACCGGTTGCCCGACGACCAGCACCCGTGTCTGCCCGGGCACGATCTTGGCCTGGCCGGCGGCGTGCTGGCAGGTCATGGCGGCGTTGGCATGGAGCAGGAAACCCGGCATGGCGGAACCTCGGCTTAGGTAATGGTCATCGCGACTTTGTTGAAGGTGATCGCCGGGCCGACGAGATAGATCGACGCGCCCTTGCCGTTGTCGATGTAGATGCCGCTGTCGTTGACCACGAGCATCGCGCCGGTCGTACTCTTGAGCACGATGCCGCCGGTGACCGGCGTGGGCGGCATGTCGCTGACCATCACCATGTTCTGCAGCAGGGTCTGGATGACGATGTTGGGATCGGCGGGATTGCCGAGCTTGGCCATCGCCGGCGCGTCGCTGGGCAGGTCGAAACGGCAGCCCAGCCAGACCGGCTTGTTGGCGTTGCCCTGTTCGAACATCACCCATACGCCGGTGCCCGAAGGCGGCACCGCATAGATGCCCATGCCCGGACCGGGCGGGCCGGACAGCGGGGTGCACGGTTCGGCCCAGGTGGTGGGCACGAACGAGGCGACGTCGGCAATGGACAGCAGCAGGCGGCCGCGGAAGTAGGGGTCGGCATTGCTGGTGACGGTGCCGCGATAGATGCCGGGGAACTGGCCGTTGCGATGGGACTGGCTCATGTGGGCACCTTCGGCGTCAACGAGATCAGGCCGTCGCGGCTGAGCTGGAAGCTCTGCTTGTATTCGCCGCGCTTGAGTTTGTGGGTGACGCTGTCCACGTAGTACAGGCCGTCGTAGGCCATGCTGGCGCCGCGCACGCCGACCAGCATCCGCGAGCGCAGCACGTGGCCGTAGCGCAACACGTCGAGCGAGCCGGTGGCGGTGATGGCGTTGGCCGAGCCCTTGAGCAGGCGGCCGAGCACCTTCTTGGCGGTGGACAGCGTGTCGTCGCCGCCGGACTCGCGGAACATCGCCAGGCGCAACGGCGCGATCGGCCGCGCGCCCAGCGGCGGCTGGAAGATGCTGATCGCCGGGATCGGCAGCGGAATCGGTACCCGGCCGGTGACCGGGTCGTAGACGGTGACCAACATGTTCTCCTTGGCCAGGCCGTCGAGCGAGAAGCTCAGCGACTCGACATTGGTGTGCGCGTCCATGTTCACGTTCAGCGCCGGCTGCGGCACCGGCACGCGGATGTCAGGGCCGAGGTAGGCGATGCTCTGCCCCGGCAAGGGGCCGGGCTCGACGTAGAAGACGAAGCCGTTGTCGTCGGCGATGCGCCGCAGATGGGTCAGGTCGGTGCCGTTCTGCGACTCGATGCGCTCGGTCATGATCGGCTGGGTCGGAATGAAGCCGGGGATCACGATCGGCGCCACGCCCAGCGCGGCGTACTTGGCCAGCACCGCATAGGCCTGCACCGTGTCGGACATGTTGGGATATGGCAGGGCGAGCTCGATCAGGTCCATCGCCGCGCTGAGGTCGTCGCCGGTGACGGTCAGCGTCGACTGCCCCGGATCGTTGCTCGGCGCCAGGTCCTGGCGCGTCACCATGCCGTCCATCAGCACGTGCGGCATGCCGCCGAGCGTGACCATCACGATCACGCGCGTCACCAGCGGATCGAAATAGCCCGACGGCAACAGCGTGGTCAGCAGGCTGGAGTTCTTGCCCACCGCGAAGGTCAGCTGGAAACCGGCGCGGTCGCGGCCGCTGGTCACTTCCACGCTCTGCAACGCCTCGATCACCGCGCGCGGCACCGGGACCGGCACGGCCGGCCCGATCATCAGCGTGAGGTGGACGCCCTGCAGCATGGCTCATTCCCGCGCCGGCGGGGGCACGCCGTCGGGCAGGGCGATGCGCACGATCCCGCCGACCTCGTCGGTGAGCGCATCGGGGTGCATCACGCCGTTGGCGTCGCACAGGCGCCAGAACGCCTCTGGATCGCCCAGTTCGCGTGCGGCGATGTGGTCGGGGCGCTCGCCTTCGACCACTGCGTGTTCGCGCAGCACGCTGAAGCCGTCCACCCTCGGCAGGAAGCGCCGCTGCAGGTAGGGCACCACGGTGCCGTCGGGCAAGGTCAGCTCGGTCAGCGGGACATTGTGATAGCGGCTGGTCGGCGGGAAGTCGTAGTTGGCCATGATGGGTTGCTCAGTGGATGCCGGAGATGCCGAGCGCGCGGAAGTCGCCCTGGCCGGCCTGCGCGGCGAGGCGCTCGCGTGCCTGCAGGTAGCCCATGAACAGGCCGCCGCCGCGGCTGTCGAAGCCGAGGTCGTCGACGTTGAGCACGCGCAGGCCGAGCGAGACCTTGGCGCGGATCGGGTTGAGCTGGGTGTCGAACGCTTCCTCGGTGATGCTCAGCTCGGTCACCCGCACCGGCACGATGCGCTGCGGCCCGAACACGAACACCGCCAGCGGCGCTTGCGCCGGCGCGATCTCCAGCGAACCGGTCGAGGCCACCGCGTCGGCATTGCGCAGGTCGGCGCTGCTCGGCTGCACCAGCGCTTCCAGCGCCGCCAACTGCGGATGCAGGCCAAGCGTCACGTTGGGGCCGCGGCCGCTTTCCAGCGCATCGGTGGCGTCGATCTCGGCCTCGAGCTTGATCGTCTCCACCGCCGGGCCCTTCAAGCGCAGCGCCTCGCTGCGGTCGCCCTGGTCGCTGCCCACCCCGCGCACCTGCAGGGTCCGGGTGAGGGTGTCCGGGTTGTACTGCAGCGCCAGGATCCGCAGCACGTGGCCGGCCAGCGGGTCCAGCAGGGCCAGGCCACCTTTGACCAGCTTGGGCGTGCGCGAATAGCCGCTCATGGCGTTCTCACTCGTAGCTCTCGGCCACGCCGCGCAGGTAGCCGGGCTGGCGGCGATCCAGGGCGGCGGTGGCCATGCTCAGCGGACACTCTTCGGCGTCGTCGTCCATGCGCACGATGGGCAGTCGGTAATAGACGTTGTCCGGATCGTCCAGATCGATGTCCCAGGACGCCTCGTCCAGCGCTAGCACCATCACCAGGCCGATGTGGCGCGCCACCGCGTCGAGCACGGCGCGGTGCTCCAGCGCCAGCGCCGCATCAAGGCTGGCGAAGCGTTCGAGCAGGAAGGCTTCGACCGCATCGAGCGAGGCCATGTCGCGGCCCGGGTCGCTGGGCATCATCGCGTAGAGCTCGTCGCGCACTTCGACATCGCTGGCCAGCCAGATCTGGAAGTCCTCGCGCGAGTGGAATCTGAAGGCGTGGAAGGGGTCGGCCATGTCGGTATGCTCCGGAGTCGGGGAAGGGGTCATCGCTTGGGCAGATTGCGGCTGACGAAGGTGCTGTTGCCCTTGCCGTCGGAGGTGCGCCGCTCGACCAGGATGCCATTGTCCAGCAGCAGCTTGAGCAAGGGTCCGCTAGGTTCGGTATCGATCAGCATCCACTTGATCTTCCAGCCGCGTTTGACCAGCTTGGCGTCGCGCATCACTTCGGAAACGATGTCTTCGGTGGCGTAGATCTTGCCGGTCTCGTACGCCTTGACCTCGATGCCGATCTTCTTCTTGACGTCGGCGATATCCAGGCGGCGCACCTCATCCTTGCCGGTCTTGACCGTCTGCTCGGTCTTGCCCATGCCGATGCGCGCATGCTCGGCGGCGACGATGATGTTGGCCTTGTTGGCGCGATCGACGTTGGCGTCATAGACATTGGACCAGCTGTCGTAAGGCAGGTCGCCGCCGATCAACTCGTACATTTCGCGGCGGATCGCCTTGTGCCGCTTGCTGCCCACGTCCTGCTGGCGCAGCTTGGTTTCGAGCTCGGCGTACTGGCGCTGCTTGGCCTTGGACAAGCCCTTGGCGGCAACGAAGCCTTCGCCGTCGCCAGCGAACGCGGTGCCCATGTCGAGCGTGCGCAGATGCTGATCGAGCTGCACCTGCAGGCTCTCGAGCTCGGCCATCGCCTGCGCCGCGGCTTCCGGGCCGAGCGTGCGCATGTGCTCCATCTGCTGCTTGATCGCCTTGGGCAGCTTCTGTACTTCGAGGCTAGCCTCGTACGAGGCGCGGTGTTCGGGTTTGATCGCATCGATGCCGATCAGCCGCGCGATGTCGGCGATGGCCAGCTTCACCCGGCCGGAGAAGCCCTGGTATTTCTGCATCGCGCGCACGGTATCGGCATGCATGCCGACCGTTTCCGGACGGGCGTCGGGGCTGCAACGGATGCGGATCTCGGTGATCAGCCCGGTCTTGTCGTTGATGTCGTAATCGACCCGGACATCGTTGCCTTCGAGCTTGTCGTCGATGCTGGCGAGCTTGCGCATGTCCGGCGGCAACTCGTGGGCCATTTCTTCCAGGGTGGAGCGGCGCTCGGTCGCCGGCGCGGTGCCGGGGCCGGCTTGTTCGGGATGCGCAGCGGCCGCTTCCTTGTCGGCCTTGGCGCGGGCCTCGTCGTCGACGCTGTTGGTTTTTTCCTTGATCGCGGGCGGCTCGCCCAGTTGGGGTTCACCGGGCGCGCGTTCCAGCGGGCTCTTGGCGGTGGGTTCGCCCGGAGTCGGCGCGCGTTCGGCCGGCAGGCTTTCCTTGGCAGCCGCGCCCTTGGCTTCCGGCTTTGCCGGCCCTTGCGCCTCCTTGGCCGCCTGCTTGGCCTTCATCACGTTGCCGGCGATGAACATGCCGTTGTTCTGCACCGCCGAACCGATCGCCTGCGCGCGGGCGCGGCGGGCGGCGGCATGGGTCATGTTGCCGCTGCGTTCCTGCGCGGCGATATCGACCATCTGATCGAGGAAGCTGAGGTTGCCCCAGATCAGCCCACCGTAGTTCATGACCTCGTTGGCGATCTCCACGCCCTTGGCGATCCGCTCGGCGGCCTTGAGCGCGTCGGTGGCGGCGCTGATCTGGGCCTGGGTGAACTTGCCGTCCTGGACGATCGCGAACACCTTCTCGAACTTCTGCACGCGCAGCCCGGCCCCCAACTGGCCGGCCGCGCCGACACCGCCGAGCACGCCGAGCACATCGCTGACAGTCTGCGCGTCCAGGTACAGGCGGCCCGCCTGCCAGCGCTGGATCAGCCGCGCCGCCGCAACGCCGGCGCCGATCACCGCGCCGGCGGTACCGGCCGAGGCGACGAACAGGCCGACCGCGGCCAGCGTCATCACCAGGTCGTCCAGGCGCTTCTCGGCCAGCGCCCAGTTGGCCGGCGCACTTTCCACGTACATGGTTTCCGGCGCGCCGGATTCCAGCCCCAGGTTGCCGGTACGCACGCCGATCTTGCCGCGGCCGTACGATGCATGGCCGCCGAACTTGGTCAGCGCCGAGCGTAGCGCCTCGCTCGGCGTGCCGCCCATGCCGACATAGGCATCGCCATCCCGGTTGGTGACGTCGCTGACCAGCCAACGGTGCCGGTCGCCGTGCTTGGCCATCGGCCCGGCCGACAGCAGCATCGGATACTGCTCGCCGGTGACCTCGGAGATCAGCGTGGCGTTGAGCCGGCGCATCGGCGGCAGGTCGCCCGCGCCTGCGGTGCGCTCGGCCTCGTGGCGCTGGTAGCGCTTGATCTGGTCCTGCACCAGTTCCAGGTCGCGCTCGCGGCCGTAGTCGGAGAGGTTCGGCGCCTCCTTCCTGAAGTCGTCCAGTTCCTTCTGCTTCTCGGCCTCGCTCTTGCGCAGTACGTCCAACGCCGAGCCTTCAAAGCGCAGCCGCGCCTGCGACAGCAACTCGCGGAGGTACTTGCCCTTGGCGACCTCACCGGCAGCGTCGGCCAGCTTGATCTGCGCCTCCAGTTCGGCCAGTTGCGCGCTGGGCTCGTCCAGCGCTTCGTCTACCGCCTTTTCCATCGGCGCCACTTCGGTGATCTTGGACGCGACCGAGGGCGGACGGATGATCTGCTTGCCTTCGCGGTCCTCGTTGATCGCCGGCGTGGTGATCGTGCGCACCAGGTAGATGCCTTTCTTGGTGAAAGGGATTTCCTGTTGCGTACGCGGGCCAGCGAACAGCTCGGCCACCCAGCTCAGCGCCGCGCCTATGGCGGTGGTCAGCAGCGAGACCGGCGCCAGTTCCAGTGCCAGCCGATTCGCGGCGGCATTGGATAGACGCTCGCCTACGGTGTCGCCCTGCGGGTTGAGCGTTCCGTGGGCGGCGCGAAGATTGTCCTTCCGCCAGTCGCTGAAGGCGCGATTGAACTCGTGGTTGGCCCCGCCCATGCCGGTGACGTCCTTGCCGGTGCCTTTCCTCGCATGCTGGAGCTGTGCCAGCCTTTCCTCGTAGCTGGGGCCGCTGTCGTCGACCTTCTCGCCCTTCTGCTTGGCCTTGTCCTTGTTGGCCTGCTGCTCGGCGTATTGGGTGACGTCGAACGACTCCCAGCGGTAGTGGATGGTTTCGCCGATCTGCGAGATCGCCTGCGAGGCCATGTTGTAGTTGCCGTTGGCGCCCCAGTCGATGGTGGCCGAATAGGTGGGGTTGGCATCGACCGGGACCAGCTTGGGACCGGTCATGTTGACAGGCCACGGCGGCGCATTCGGCGGTTGGCCGTCGCCGCGACCTTGGAGCGGACTGGCATACAGGCCGGCGCCGCCGGCGCCCTCCTTGCCGCCGCGACCGCCGCTGTCGTAGGTGGGCACGAAATAGATCACCAGCGGGTTCGGCGTGGCGTTGACCCGCTGCCGGAACGTGCCGGCGTCCTGCAGGATGGCAGTGAGATCCATGATCGGCAGGCGCTTCGGCGCGGCGGCACCGGCGCCTGCCTTCTTGGCGTCGTCGGCGGCCTGCTGCTTCTCCTCGGCACTGAGGTCGCGCGAGACCACCGGGCTGGCGCTGGACTCGATGTCGATGCTCTTGCCGCTGCGATCCACGGTCACCGCGCGCATCGCGTTGCCGTAGTGCACGTAGATGCCGGGGGTGAACGCCAGCCCCTTGATGTCCTTGAAGGGCAGCTTGCCGCCGACCGGCTTGCCGCTGTCGTCATAGACCTTGAGGAACTTCGGGTGCAGGCCGACGAAGACCATCTTGCGCAGCGCTTCCCCGCGGAAGTTCAGGTGGTTGGCGCCCATGTAGGCGGCCGCCGCGTCCATGCCGCTGCTGTGGATCTGCAGCCGCGTCCAATCGGGGTCGTCGGTCTTCTTCTGCTCCGTATCGGCGGGCTTGGGCGCCGTGGTCGTGCCGGCATTGGGCTTGCGCCGCAGCACCGGCGGCATGCCGCGGTCCTGGGCGACATGCGCCAGCTCGTGCGCGATCAGGCGCCGGCCTTCGACATCGCGCGGCGCATACCGGCCCTGGTCGAAGACGACATGCGCGCCGACGCTGTAGGCCTGCGCGTCCAGCGCCCTCGCCGATTGCGCGGCGACGGCGTCATGGTGCAGGCGCACATGTCCCAGCGAGGTGCCGGTGTGCGCTTCCATGTCTTCGCGCAGCGCCGGCGCCAGCGGCTGGCCGGGACTGCCGAGCGTGCGCGCCAGCGACACCGGCGGGGCGATGTGCGCAGCCCGGTCGCGCGGTGCGGTGGACGCTGGCAACGCAGGTGCGGAACGACCCGCCGCGTACGCATCGGCGAAGCGGTCGGCGTCGCGTTCGCGCGGGTCGTCGATGTCGCCGATGGCGATCGGTCCGGCAGCGTGCAAGGCGGCGGCACAGGCGGTACAGCGCGCTTCGCCCATCGTGTGGTTGCCACAGGCGCAACGCGAGGCGGCGGCCGACGCGGGCACCGCCAGGCAGGTGTCGCGCTGGCGCAGTGCCTTGGTCATCGGCGCAGGCCGCCGAGCAGCGAACTGGCGACGGCGCGCGCGCCGTCTTCCGCGGAGGTGCTGCGGCCGAGCGCGACCGGTGCTGCGGCCAGGCGCTCCTGCGCGAGCGGCCGCGGCGGTAGCGACTGTTGCGCCAGCAGCACGCCGAGTTGCCGTTCCAGCGCCGCCTGGAAGAGCGGATGCTGGCCGGGGCCGAGCGCGACACCGTGCAGGACGACACGTTCGATATGCAGCCGGGCGCTCATGCCGGCGTTCTCGCGGACGCCGGCGCCGGCCGCGCCGTGGCACGGAAGTCCGCCTCGTCGACCGGCCGGCCCAGTTTGCGCAGTTCCGCGCGCACCGCCGCCAGCATCCGCGGCATGTCCACCGCATCGTCGTCGGCCGCGGCGGCGAAGGCGGCATTGAGCGCGATGGAATGGATGTTGCCGCCGCTGAGGTTGAAGCGCGCCAGGCGCTCGCAATCCAGTGCGCGGCGCGGCACCTCCGCCGGCAACGCGTTGCGCCAGATGCGGCAGCGTTCGGCCGGGCCGGGGTACGGGAAGTTCACCACGAAGCGCAGGCGCCGCAGGAACGCATTGTCGAGCGAGGCCTTCATGTTGGTGGCCAGGATGGCGAGGCCGGAGAACGACTCCATGCGCTGCAGCAGGTAGTTGGTCTCGATGTTGGCGTAGCGATCGTGGCTGTCCTTGACCTCGCTGCGCTTGCCGAACAGGGCGTCGGCCTCGTCGAAGAACAACAGGGCGCCGCCCTGTTCGGCGGCGTCGAACAGACGCCGCAGATTCTTCTCGGTCTCGCCGATGTATTTGCTGACCACCGAGGAAAGGTCGATGCGGTACAGGTGCAGGCGCAGTTCGTTGGCGATGACCTCGGCGGCCATGGTCTTGCCGGTGCCGCTCTCGCCGGCGAACAGCGCGCTGATGCCGAGACCGCGGTTCATGCGCTCGCCATAGCCCCATTCGCGGTAGACGCGGTGGCGCGCGCGCGCCTGCGCGGCGATCTGCCGCAGCAGCGCATGCGGTTCCTCGCCCAGCATCAGGTCGTTCCAGTGCGCCCTGGGCTCCAGCCGCTGCGCCAACAGGTCCAGCCGCGGCGAAGCGAAGTCGCGGCACAGATCCCAGGCGGGAATGGCGCGCGTCCGTGCACCTGCGGCGGCCTCGCCGATGCGGCCGAGGTCGAGATCGAAGTGGCTGGACAGGCTGGCGGCTTCGGTCTCGTTGTCTTCCCCGGCGAGGGCTTCGCGCCAGGCGTGATACTGCTCGCTGGCCGCCGGCAGCGGCGCGCGGACATGACAACTCGGCACGTCCAGCGCCAACGGCGTATCGCGCAGGCCGACGAACACCGGCCCCAGCGGCAGGGAGAGCAAGGTCGACAACGCGGCCAGCCGTTCGCCCTCGGCCTCGTCGGCCTCCACGTACAAGGCCAGCGGCAGCAGCAGGCTTTCGCGGCGCCACAGGCGCGCCAGCGTCTCCAGTTCGCCGCGCTGCAACGGCAGCGATTCGGACGCGATGCGGTGCAGCCGGCGCGACAGCCGCGCACAGACCTGGGTGGCGATCGCCAGGCGGCTATGGCGGTCCTGGCCCAGCAGCTGGACCACCGGCGGGACATCACCGGGCGCATCGTCGAGCGCCGCCAGGATCTGCTCCACGCTGGCCTGCTGCAGCGCCGACACCGGTCGCTCGGCGACCTCGGGGCCGATCCAGGCGCCGAGACGCGCATCGGCCACGTTGAGGCCTTTGACGGCGTTGACGATGCGCTCGTCCGCGCGCAACGCGGCGGCGGTGAGCGCGGTCGCACCGGGCTGGTTGATCTCCAGCAGGCGCAGGTGGCGCAGCGGCCGGTGCGGCGACAAGGCATCCCACGCCGCATCGTCGAACAGGCGCAGCGCCAGCGCGAACGTCGGCGCCGACACGCCGTCCTGCGCGGCCGCAATCGCGGCGGGCAGCGTCGAATCCAGTTCGACCGCCACGCACAGCCACAGGACGTCGGTCTCGAAGCGATCCAGGCCGAAACGTCGCGCCAGCGCCAGCAGTGCCGGTAGCGGCTCGTCGCCCGCAATGGCATCGCGCGCCGCGGCGACGTCGGCCAGTGATGCGGCGGGATCCGGTGCCGGCAGAGCCGGCAGGTCGGGCGCGTGTTTCTTCCAGCGCGACCAGGAACGTGGCGATCCGCCAGCTGCGGTGGTTGCGGCAACGGTGGCGGTGGACGGCGTCACCGCCTGCAGGCGCAGGTGCAGCCAGTCCAGCGACAGCTCGAGATAGCGCTCGTTGGCCAGGCTCCAACCGGGGTGGTCGTGGGGGGCAAGGGTGCGCATGGGCCTCACGCCAACGCCACGCTCTGTTGCGGATCGAACTGCGGCATACCCTCGCTGTGCAGCACCGGCAGACTGTCCACACCCTCCACGCGCAGCGCCACGGCGTGCGCGCCGGCGACGGCCATCGCCGCAGGCACGGTCGCGTGCACCGTGCTGGGCAGGCTCGCGTCAGCCGGCGTGTCGACGCTGTCGACCGCCAGTTCCTGTCCACCGAACAGCAGCCGCAGGCCGGCATGCTGAGCGGCCAGCAGTTGCGGCACGCAGTCGATCGCCAGCGCGACATCGGCATCCGCGGCCGCCGCCAACGGCACGACCGTGATGCGCGGCGCCAGCATCCACGGCAGGGGATCGCCGATCCGGTCGGGTTGTCCGAGCGTGCTGGCGCGCAGGCGCAGCGTGTACAGGCCGGGCGCCCACGCCGCGGCGGCACCCGGCGCGTCGGCGGCCGGCAGCTGCGCTTGCCAGCGGCGCGGTCCATCGGCCAGCAACGGCAGGGACTGGCGCAGGCCGCTGCGTGCGTGTTCGAACACCAGCTGGGTCTCGGCATCGGCGCCGTCCGCATCGACCCGCAGCAGGTCCCCAAGGCGACCGCCGCGCAGGCCCGGCAGGGTGAGGTTCTCGATCGCGCGCAGGCGCGGCGGCATCGCTGCGAGGGCGCGCGGGCCGCGATCGTCGGGCCCGCGCCGCAGCACCGGCAACGCGGCGCGCACGCTGGCGTCCGACTGGATCAGCACCACCGAGACCTGATAGGCCATCGACGCGCGGAAGCGCGCCTGCGCCGCCGTCCACAGCTTCGACAGTTCCTCGGCGCCGAGGTACTGCGGGGTGATCTTCAGCCACTCTACTTGGTCGGCCAGGCTCTCGGCCGAGAACGCGCCGAACGGCAGGGCCGGCGGCGCCAGCAGCGCACGCAGGCGCTCGCGGTCGAGCATCGGCGTTTCGTGCAACGCCTGCATGCCGAGCCCGAGCAGCGCATCGCGACTCAGCTCCTGGTTGCCGAACGCAGTGAGCAGGTAGTGCAGGTCCAGCGCCAGCGGCGGGTTGGCGACGCGTTGTCCGGCGCCGTCGCGCGAGGCCAGCCCGGTGTTGCGCCAGCCGCCATTGGCGCTGACCTGATAGAGGAACAGGTTGATCTGGTTGGGCTCGTTGTCGCCGGTCAGCACGCGGTCCAGCGCCATTGCGCCGACGCCGACGCTGCCGAGCGCGGACAGGTCGAGACCATCGAGATGGCGGTCGACCAGATTCTTCAATGCCGCGGTCACCGCTGCGATGGCGAGGGCATTGCTCATCGCGGGCCCCCGTGGCGCTGACGCAGGTAGGCTTCGAGGCTGGGCGCCGTTGCGCTGGCGGCAGGGCGCGACGACGGCCGTTGCGACGCAGGCGCAGGCGCAGGCGCGTGGGCGCGGATTTCGACGCTGCCGATGGTGACCTGCACCGACGTCTCGGTCGCGGCCGGCAACGCGGCGCGGCGTGCAGGATGGGCGACCGGCGCGGCGACGCGCTGGGTCGCCGGCAGGCGCGGTGGCAACGGCAAGGTCGGCACCTCCGGCACGGGAGGGGCGGACTGTGTCGATGCGGGACGCGCGCGGCGCAGCGGTGTGGGATCGACCGCTTCGGCCGGCGGCTGCGCGTGCGGAGCGGAGGGCGCCGGCGCGGTGTCCTCGGTTTCGCGTCGTGGGCGGCGCACCGTCGGCACCGGGGTCTGGTCGCTCGCGGCCACGGTGACCACGTTGTGTCGCACGGCGGACGAGGCGGGCAGGGGACGCAGCGACGGCGGCGCCGGCAACGCGGGTTGTGTCGGATGCGCCCCCTTTGGCGCCGGCGTGGTCGGGCTCTCGGCGCGTGGCGCGCGCAGCGCGACCGGCGCGTCCGGGCGATCGTGATGATGGATGTCGTGCCTGTGCACCACGTAGGCCTCGCCGCCGCCAGGCGGCGTCGGCACCGGCGCGGCGGGTCCGGCGTCGAACGCCATCGGCGAAGACGGCGCGGCCTCGCGAGCTTCGAACACGCTCGGCCGGCGCCGCCGCAACGCCGCATGCGCCGGGCCCTGCACCCGTTCCACCAGCCGCTGCAGGAAGCCGCTCATGGCTGCACCATGTCGAGGTAGAAGCGCCTGCGCAGCGGCGTCAGCGCGAGGATGTCGTATTCGCGCCAGCCATAGGCGCGCGCGAGCTGGTGCACGTCGGACAGCAGGTCCTGGGCCCAGTCGTCGAGCGACTCCCATAGATAGCCGCCGATGTCGAAGGCCGCGGCCCACGCCGTGGCGCAGGCAGGGCAGGCCAGCGCCAGGCGCAGGTCGGCCAGCGGATCGTGCTCGGCCATGCGGGTTTCCAGCCGTGCCACCAGCGCGGTCGGCAGTTCGTCGGCACTGGCCTCGCGTTCGCCCTGGCGCACGCGCAACACGCAGCGGCGCAGCAGCGCGGCGACCGCCACCGCGGGGTCGGCAGCGGCCTCGCGCAGCGCCACGACGTCGTTGCTGCTGGGTAGACGGAACTCGATCTCCCAGTCCTGCTCGCGCAGTGCCAATGCAACCGGCACCGGCATCGGCGCTGGAGCTTCGGCACCGCCGAACTGCGCGCAGTCGAACTGCGATTCCAGTGTTTCGCCGCACGCCGGGCACTGCGTCAAGGTGTGCAGCTGAGGTCCGAACAACGCCGACTGCAACCGGAACAGCGCCGCATCGCGCGTCCCCAGGCTCGCCGCGCCCCACGCGTCGGCCTCGGGCTGCGGCCACACCGCCTGCAACAGGCCGACCGCGCGCGCGTCGGCGGCAGCGGCATGCAGCCGTTCCCAGGTCTGCAACAGCACCTGCTGGAATCCGGCGTCGTGAAAGTCAGCAGGCATCGGCGTCGCGCTCAGGCCGGCTCGGTGAAGCTCGGTTCGGCCGGCTCGACCACGTCGGGGTCGCGCTCCCAGCCTTCGTTCTCGAGCTTGATGTGCTGGATGGCGACCGCATTGGCGTTGGCGTCCAGGTCGGGCAGCGCCTGGTACTCCGATACCCAGCAACGGAACAGGCGATAGGCGATGGCAAGCTGTCCGGCTTCGTTGTAGACCTCGATGATCAAGTCCTTGCGGAAGTCCTTCAACGAGGTTTCCGAACCCAGGCCGGAACCGAAATTCCACACCTTGTTCGCCCACTGCTCGAACTCCTTGTCGTGGGTGACGCCGCGCTCCAGCGTGATCGGCTCGGACTTGGTGCGGCCGGGCGACTTGCGGCTGATGCTCGGGTCGCCGCCTTCGCGGTGCTCGACCACCTCGGTGCTGCGCTTGAGCGCGCCGACCTTGCTGATGCCGGCGACGTACTTGTTGTCCCATTTGACGCGGAACTTGAAGTTCTTGTAAGGATCGAAACGCTGCGTGTTGACGGTGAACTGGGCCATGGACGTGCTCCGGTGAAGAGGGGGATCAGGTCTCGATCGCGCCGGCGATCTGCTGCAGCTTCAGCACCACGAACTCGGCCGGCTTAAGCGGCGCGAAACCCACCACGACGTTCACCACGCCCAGGTTGATGTCGTTCTGCGTGGTGGTGTCCTTGTCGCAGCGCACGAAGTAGGCGTCGCGGGGCGAGCTGCCCTGGAACGCGCCCTGGCGGAACAGGTTGTGCATGAACGCGCCGACGTTGAGCCGCACCTGCGCCCACAGCGGCTCGTCGTTGGGTTCGAACACCACCCACTTCAGGCCGCGGAACAGGCTTTCCTCGATGAACAGCGCGGTCCGCCGCACCGGGATGTACTTGTACTCGTCGGCGAGTTGGTCGGCGCCGCGCAGCGTACGCGCGCCCCAGACCACGCGGCCGCTGGCCGGCATGGCGCGCAGGCAGTTGATGCCGCGCTGGTTGAGCTCGCCATTCTCGGCATCGGTCAGCGGCACCGACAGCTGCGGCACGCCGACCAGGCCGGCGTCGAGCCCGGCCGGCGCCTTCCACACGCCGCGCTGGGTATCGGTACGCGCGAACACGCCCGCCACCGCGCCGCAGGCGGCGAAGGTTTCGATCGCGTTGTTGCGCAGCAGGTTGGGTTGGCGCAGGCGCGGGAAGAACAGTGCGGCGTTGCGGCTGCGCGGATCGGCGAACTCGTCCAGACCGTCCAGCGCGTCGGCCTTGGTGTCCCAGGCGCTGGGCGAGTCGATGACATGGAAGGCGCGGCGCTGCTCGCAGTACGCGGTCGCTGCCGACAGCACGATCGCTTCGGCATCGTAGTTCGCGCCGTCGTTGCTGCGGTAGGGCGGGATGCACAGCAGGTTGAACAGGTCGGCCTGCTCCAACGCGTACAGGCCGCGCTTCTGCACCAGGCCGAGCTCGGGCAGGAAGTCGGTCGCGGCCAAGGCGCCGCCATCGCTGGCGCGGCGGCCGGCCTCGTCGTACTTCAGTTGCAGCGCCGCACGAGCCTGGTCCATGGTCTGCTTCAGCGCGGCCGTGTCGACGCTGTCGCGGACCGCCTTGTCGAACGCGCGTTTGGCCGCGGCAACCGCGTCCTCGGCGGCGCTGACCTCGTCCACGCCATCGTCGACCGTGGCCGGCAAGCTGCCCTGCACACGCACTAGGTTCGATTCGGAGAGCAGCACCCGGTCCACGCGGCGTGCGCTTTCGACCACGGTGAGGTTGAGATAGGTCTCGCTGCCGCCGCCGGCCGAGGCGTCGCGCACGGTCAGGTTGAACACGTCGCCGGCGCCCACGCCCAGCGTGGCGGCGACTTCGGCGTTGCCCGACATCGCAATGGCGGCGCGCAACTTTCCGCCCCAGCGCCCTTCGTTGGCGGCCTGCAGCGACAGACCGCCGGCCTGCAGCGACGCGCGCGACGGCGCGGCGGCCTTGCCGCCTGCAGCGAGCGCGGAATCCTTGGTCGCCCCTGGTGCTGCCGAGGCGGCGGTGATCGCAGCGGCGACGGCCTTGGCCGCGGACAGCTCGGGTTCTTCGGCGAACGTTGCGGCCTTGGTGCTGGCATTGGCGACCACCGTCGCCAGGTCGGCGCCACCGCCGGCTGCCGCCAATACCTCCGCGGCGGCCGCTTCGGCGTCGACGCGATCGGCGTCGCTGGCGTAGCTGGGGTGGAACAGGCGCACGATCACCGCCTGGCCGCCGCCGTTGAGGAAGAAGTCGCGAACGGCGTAACCGAGTTGACTTCCCAACCACAGCCCGCCGAAGGTACGCTCGAAGTCGCCGAAGCCGTTGATGGTCACCGCTTCGTTCACCGGGCCACGCAGTGCGCGGCCGACGAATGCCGTCACCGACGTGGCCACACCGGTGATGGTGCGCACGCCACTGGGGATCTCCTCTACGTAGACGCCGGGATAGCTAAGGGCAGCGGGCATTTCGGTTCTCCTTGGTCTCGGTCAGTGCAGGTCGGCGGTGCGATCGGCGTTGTAGGCCACGCTCAACGCATACAAAAATTGTCCGTCCGGAAGCATTCGAACCTGCAGGCGGCCACGTTCCGCAAGCGACGTCAGCACGGCCTCGATACGTCCGCTTTCGCGGTTGTACCGTTGTTGCGGCAGCCACCACCGAACGATGCCCTGCAGCGTGTCCGCGGCTTCCGGATGCGCGCGGAGATACGACAGCACTGCGTCGGCGACTTCCTGATCCGAATCATTTCCATGCGGCTCGAGCGTGATCATGTGAAGCATCCCCAGTGCTTTCTCGGCAAGGGTCGCAACATCCATGCCAGCGATCTTTTCGGCGACGACCGCGTCGGGACGCATGGGAATCCGCAGAAAGCTGTGGTTTGCAGCCCAACTCACGCGCGCAAAAACTGTTGAGCGACCAGTTCGACTGGGGGATTGCCCACCCAACCGCGGTGCGGCCGGGTGCGCCTGGACCCGGTGGTCAGTCGTGGCAGTGGCGCCCGATGCCGTGGCGCTTGAGCATCTTTCCAAGATGCCGGCGTTCGGTGTTGGCCTCGGTTGCGGCTCGGCTGACGTTGTAGCCGGTACGGGCCATGAGCTGCGTCAGATAGTCGTGCTCGAAGCGCTCGACGGCGCGCTGCTTGGCTTCAGCCATCGAAAGCAGATCGTCGCCGCAGACCGGCGGCATCGAGGTGATCGATGCGGCGGGCAGCACTGCAAAGATCGTCTTCGCCGCAAGCGCCAATTCACCGAGACCGATTCGGCCATCGTTGGCGCGTACGCACGCCCGGAGCGTGACGTTCTCCAGCTCGCGCACATTGCCTGGCCAGTCATGGCGGGACAGCGCCTGCAAAGCCTGCTCGGTCCACTCGCATGCAGGCAGGCCGAAGCGTACGGTCAGCTCGGCCAGAAGATGCATGGCCAGCCATTTCAGGTCGCCGCCTCGATCGCGCAGCGGCGGCAAGGTCAGCTGCAGCGCGCTGAGCCGGTAGTAGAGATCGCGGCGGAAGCGACCCTGTTCGATCGCCAACAGCAACGGACAGTTCGTAGCCGCCAATACGCGGACGTCGGCCATACGCAATGCCCGCTCGCCGACGACCCTGAACTCGCCGCTCTGCAGGAAGCGCAACAACGTGGTCTGCGCCCGCGAGGACAGCGAGTCGATCTCGTCCAGGAACAGCGTGCCGCCGCTTGCGAATTCCACCAGCCCCTGTTCGCTGCTGCGCGCGTCGGTAAAGGCGCCACGTCGGTGGCCGAAGAGTTCCGTCTCGAGCAGGTTGTCGGGCAACGCGCCGCAGTTGACCGGCACAAAGGGTTTGTCGCGACGCGGGCTGGCGTAGTGCAACTGGCGTGCCACCAGTTCCTTGCCCGTGCCGGTTTCGCCCTCGATCAGGACGGACGCATCGCAGCCTGAATAGCACTGAATGAGATCCTTCAACTCCCGCATCGCGTCGGAGTCTCCGACCAACACGGGCATCTCCCTGGGCTTCTGAGCCGCACTGTCCATAGCACTTGACTCCGTCGTTGACCGCTTTTGTAGGTACGTTGCGCGACAGATGGCGAATCACGGGCCGGAAACGCACCTGGATGCAGGAAGCAGAATCTGAGGCAACGTCAAGTTGAACGGGAAAGCCGGCAGTAACCGGACAGCGAACCTCCGACGCGGTTCGCCAACGTCGGTGGGCACCTGGATCTGCGCAAGAGCGCAGCTGTTCTAGGGCGCTAGTACCCGCTGGATAGCGTTGAACGAACCCCGCTCCTGGCGGCGAGCGAAACGCCATGGGGCAGGGCGGAGGACCAAATAGCAACTGGCTCTAGGAATTGCAGCCAACCCTTTGCCCTATTGGCGCCCGGAATCTCTGGGCTCGAAGCCATTCGACTTCAGGAGCGGCAGATTTCTTGCCAGAAGCGTCCCCGCCTAGCCGATGGCCAATTAACGGAGCGCGGACTGGAGCGATCTATCGGGGTAGCGAGGGATCAAGACGCCCAACGCGAGTCAAGAAGGATTACGCCGCTCGGCCATGTAGCGGCCAGGCGAGGTACCCAGCGCCTTGCGGAACATCGTGACGAAACTGCCTGCGCTTTCGTAGCCCAGATCGTCGGCGACCTGCTGCACCGACACCCCCGTGCTCAACCATTTGACCGCGAGCATCAGGTGAAGCTGCTGGCGCCAGCGGCCGAAGCTCATGCCGGTCTGGTGCGTGAGCAGGCGCGCCAGGGTGCGCTCGCTCATGCCCACGCGCCGCGCCCAGGTCTGCACCGTGCCGCGCTCGGCCGGCTCGGCGACGATCGCCTCCACGATCTTGCGAAGCCGGGAATCGGTCGGCATCGGCAGGCGCAGCGTTCCGATTGGCGCTGCCGCCAGTTCGTCCAGAAGCAGGACGACCAGATGCGATTCGGCGCCGCCCTCCGGATACAGCATCGGCAGGCGTGCGGAACGGATCACCAGCTCGCGCAACAGCGCCGTGGTGGAGATGGCGCAGCAGGTCGACGGCAGCGCCGAGGCGACGGCCGGATCGATGAAGGCGACATAGACTTCGATCGTGCCGGCGGCGGTGATCTTGTGCAGGACATCGCTCGGCACCCACAGCGCGCCCTGTGGAGGCACGATCCAGAGACTGCCTTCGACTTCGCAGGTGAGCACGCCACGCAGCAACAACATGAGCTGTCCCTTGCGATGGCGATGGAAGTCCTTTTCCAGCCGGTCCTGCCCGTCGCCGAGGCTGGCCACGTCGGTGCCGGCGGTGCCGATGGTCACCACCGGGCGCGGGACGAGGTCCGGATCGGTCCACTCGGTGGGATCGATGAGATCGGTCAGCACAGGCACGCGGCGTCGACTCCACAGCGATTGGCAGGAATTGCGAATATCTTGGCACAGTTCCCCAATGCCGCCAGCGTTGCGGCTCCCTACGATGCGTGACGGCAGAGGGATACCCCGTCGGCCATTGCCATTGGAGAAACACCGTGGATGCACTACACACCGAGCGCGTCGCGCAGACCTTGCAGCAGTTGTTCCAGGAAGCCGATCGCGCCGACCAGGGGATCATGGATCAGTTCGAGGCCGATCCCGGCGAACATGCGGAGCAGGCCTTCAGCGGCGCCATCGCCAAACTGATGAATGCGGAAAGGCACGATCTGCGCGGCGTGTACCAGGGATACGCCGAGAACTTCCTCAACGTCACGCCGGCGTATGGCCGCTTCCTCTACCAGTGCGCGCGCATGCGCCAAGCCACGCGCATCGTCGAGTTCGGCACATCGATGGGCGTGTCCACCATCCACCTCGCCGCCGCGTTGCGTGATATGGGCGGCGGGCATCTGATCGGTACCGAGCTGGAACCCGGAAAGGCCGCTCGCGCCAACGCGAATCTGCACGCTGCCGGGCTTGCCGATCTGGTCGATATCCGGGTCGGGGACGCGCGCGAAACGCTGGCCGATGTCGGCGGCCAGATCGACCTCGTGCTGCTGGACGGCGCGTTCAGCCTCTATCTGCCGGTGCTCAAGCTGCTCGAGCCGTACCTGAAGCCAGGCACGCCGATCCTTGCGGAAAACGCCTTCGACGTCGACAACGAGTACCTGGCCTATGTTCGCGACCCGGCGAACGGCTATCTGTCGCAGCCGATCGCGATCGACGAGGGCAGGGGCAACGAACTGTCGATCTTTACCCGATGAGCGCGCAGAACCCCGACGTCGCGGTACCCGGGCCGGGTCGCATAGGCCGTGCCTTGCTCAAGCTGTTCATGAAGCAGGCCAGCGTGGTGCAAGCCGAAAGCCTCGCCGAAAACTTCCGGCTGATCACGCTGGAGAGCCCGGCGTTCCGCGAACTCCAATGGCTGCCGGGTCAGAAGATCCAGATCGCAATGGGCTCGGCGCTGGTCGCGAGGACCTACACGCCGATCGAATGGGACGCGGTAGCCGGGCGAACCCGCATCGTCGCGTACACGCACGGCAGCGGACCCGGCAGCGCCTGGATCGACAACGCCAAGCCCGGCAACGCATGCGATGTCTTCGGCCCGCGCGCATCGCTCGATCTCGGTCGCATCGCCGGTCCCTGCGTCGTTCTCGGCGACGAGACCTCCATCGGGCTGACCTACGCACTCCGCCGCCGGCTCGGCGGCCGCAGCGAGGTGGCGTGTTTGCTTGAAGTGGCCCACGAGGCCGCCGCGCGCGCAGTGCTGCATCGCCTCGACCTGGAGGACGCCGAACTGTTAAGCCGCTGCGCCGACGACCGCCACCTCCAGGACATGGAGCGCCGCTTGCAGGTGATCGCCGCAACCGGTGCGACCTTTGTCTTGACGGGTAGGGCTGCATCCATCCAGCGTCTGCGCCGCACGTTGAAGGACTTAGGCATTCCGGCATCGCGCCTCATCGCCAAGGCGTATTGGGCGGAGGGTAAAACTGGGCTGGACTGAGGTTTGCGGACTGAGTCTTTGTCGACTAGGGAGCATTCGTGCAGGTAGGCACTGCCTGCGGGCAGGCAGTGCCACCATCGACCACCGCGTATCACCACGCGTTCGCAGCGGCCATCCTCGCAATTCGCTGGCTCCCCGGCAGTGCGCATGGGAATGAACCACCCAAGTGCCGTGTGCCGGGACGACCACATCGTGCATGCGAGCCGGTTCCTCGCGCGGTGCTTCTCTCGTGCTATTTGTCCAGAAAGGAAACGAGCGCAGGAATCGTCTGCTCCGGCGCCTCTTCCATCAGCCAGTGGCCCGAGCCCTTGACGATGACGCCTTCGACATTGGTATCGACCAAGCGCGCCTGGTCGATCAGGAACTGGCCACCGGCCTTCTCGCCGGACAAGACCAGCATGGGGACATGGATCGGAGTCCGGGCGAAGTCGGCGAAGTCCTTCGCGTCCTGCTCGAAGTTGCGGAAGTACTCGAAGCCGGCGCGCATGCCTCCCGGCTTGGCGTACTGCGCAGCGTAGAACTGCCGGTCCGCCTCGGAGATCGAACGTGCGCGATCGGCGGCGAAGTCGTTCCAGAAATGCTCGAAGTAGATGCGCTCGCGTCCATCGACCAGCTTGAGCGGCACCTCTCCATAGAAGTGGAAGTGCCAGAGGTCGCGCAGCAACCAGACCTTGGTCCAGTCGCCTACGCCCGGCAGGAAGGCATCCATCAGCACGACACTTTCGACCTGGTCGGGGTACTGGGCTGCGTAGGCATAGGCGACCATCAGGCCGATGTCATGGCCGACGATCTTGACCTTGGGATAGCCGAGCGACTGCACCAGCGCATGGATGTCCTGGGCCATGGTCTTCTTGTCGTAGCCGCCTTGCGGTTTCGAGGACGAACCCGCACCACGCAGATCGGGTGCGATCACCATATGGCGATCGGCCAATTGGCGCATCAGCGGACGCCACATGTGGCTGGTCTCGGCATAGCCATGCAGCAGCACGACCGGCGTGCCGGTGCCACCGCCGGCTTGCAGGTAGTGCAGCGTGACGCCATTGACGTCGGCCGAATGGCTCTGGATGGGATCGTTGGCCGCATAGGCGGTGGATGCGGCGAGGAGCGCCAGCAATGCGATGCCGGCACGCCGGAAGGAACGAAGCAGCGTTTTCATGGGAATTCCTCGTTAGGAGCGTTGCGGGAGGGGAGGGTTTTCCTCCCGGTCATGTGGATGCCGTTGCCGGCAGGGAAAAGAACCGGCTCATGGATCTGCGGTGAAGGGCACGCGTGCCAGGAACTCGCGCGTCGTCAGCAGTGCATGCGCATAGGTGGGCCCATTGATTTCGTGTGCGTAGAACATCGCGTCGTGACTCAAGGCCGCGGTGGCATCGGTGACCAGGGTGACGTGGTAACCCAGCTCGCTGGCATGGCGGGCGGTGGTTTCGACGCAGAGATTGGCGATCAACCCGACCACGACGACGTGGCTGATGCGTTGTTGCTTGAGCAGGAGATCCAGGTCCGTGCTGACGAAACCGTTGGCGCCCCAATGTTCCGTGGCCACGGTGTCGCCGGATGCCGGCATGAAGTCCGGATGCCACTGGCCTCCCCAGCCGTTCTTCAGGAACGCCTGGGCTTGCGAGATCGCCTTCTGGGAAGGGGTAGGGTGCTGCCAGCGGTCGAAGTCGCTGGGCTGCGCGCGGTGATGGGGGACAAAGAACAGCGGCCATCGCGCGCAGCGGATCGCCTGACGGATCCGGCGCAGGTTCGGCAACAGGTCGACGGCCACGGCAACTTCGGCCAAGCGCGGCCAGAGCTTTCCGCCGTCGGACAGCGAATCGTTGTAAGGGTCTACCAGCAGCAGCGCGGTATGGCCCGGCGGATAGAACGGCCGCAGCGAATCCATGGCAGCGTCTCCGGGCGCGCCGTTGCGCCCACAACGCCAGCTTCGGCCGGTCGTGGCGAGACGACATCGCAGAGAACGGTGGGTCGCGCGTCCTCCATTTGGGGGATCCCGTTGGCGATCCGGGTTTGCTGTACATTGCTTCGCGAACGACAGAGGCGTGCGTAGCGGAGCTGACATGGCCATCCGGATACTGACCATCGACGATCATCCACTGGTGCGGGATGGCATCTCCGCCATGCTGGAGGTCGAACAGGACCTGGCCGTAGTAGGCGAGGCCGGCGATGTCGAAAGCGGTCTGGAAGCGTTCCGCCGCCTGCTGCCGGATATCGTGCTGGTGGACCTGCAGATGCCAGGCTGCAACGGCATCGAGTTCATCCGCAGGCTGCGTGGGGAGTTTCCCGCGGCCAAGGCGGCCGTGCTCACGACTTACAGCGGGGATGGCAATGCACGCGAGGCGATGGCAGCGGGTGCGTACGGCTACCTGCTGAAGAGCTCGCTGAGAGGTGAACTGATCGACGCGCTGCGCAAGATCGCGCAGGGAAAGCGCTGCGTATCCGCCGAAGTGTCGCAGGAGATCTCCCGGCACATCGGAGAGGAGGCCCTGACCGCGCGCGAACTGACCATCCTCACGGCGCTGGCGCGCGGCTGGGAAAACAAGCGGATCGCCAATGAGATGGGAATCTCGGCCGAAACCGTCAAGTCGCACCTGACCCGCATCTTCGAAAAGATCGATGCCAGCAATCGGACCGAGGCATTCCAGATCGCGCTGCGCCGAGGCCTGGTGAGGCTCGACGATTGAACGTCGCCCCGTATGCGCTACGAGGGCGACCGCAGCCTGCGTCTCAAGGTGGTTCCACGCCGCTGAGCGCAGGATGCCGATGGACGGCGGGGCTTCCTGGCCTTGGTCGATGGCGATTGGCAGCAGCGTGCCCCAGATCGGCCAGCGCTGCGGCACCAGCGCCAGTTCAGACGACGGAGCGCACCACGCCACCATCCACGCGTACGGCCGCGCCGGTAGTGGCCGAGGCCTGCTCCGAGGCAAGATAGACGCTGAGATTGGCGACTTCATCGACCGTTGCGAGGCGTCGAATCAAGGACGTCGGCCTGTGCGTGGCAATGAAGTCGCGTTCGACCTCCGCCTGCGAAATCCCCTTCTCCACGGCGATTTTCCCAAAGAAATCGCCAACACCTTCGGATCTGGTGGGACCCGGCAAGATGGCATTGACAGTGACCCCTGTGCCGACCAGCGATTCGGCGAGGCCGCGCGACACGGCGAGCTGTGCGGTTTTGGTTGTGCCGTAGTGCACCATCTCCGCAGGGATCTGTACGCCTGATTCGCTCGAGATGAATTGGATGCGGCCCCAGCCACGCCGGGCCATTTCCGGTGCGTAATGCCTGGCAAGGCGAATGCCGCTCAGAACATTCACTTCGAAGAATCGCATCCAATCTTCGTCAGGAATATCGAAGAACGCCTTCGGTTCGAAGATCCCAAGGTTGTTGACAAGGATGTCCGTCGCCGATACGGCGGCAATCAGGTCCTGTGCGCCCTTGCTCGTCCCCAGGTCGGCGGCGACACCCGACACCTTGGCATGGGGAACGTTGCTGGCAATGGCAGCGATCGCGGCGTCCACGCGCTGCTGGGTGCGCCCAGTGACAACCACTCGGGCGCCAGCAGCGGCCAGGCCATTGGCGATGGCAAGTCCGATACCGGCCGTCGAACCCGTGACGATGGCGGTCCTGTCGTTCAAGTCGATCTGCATGGAAATCTCCTCCAGAGGTTTGACGAACGTTGTTCTTGAATTGCGGTGGCTCATGAAGCTTTGCATTGCAGCGCCGCGACGTCGAGCGCTGCCTCTCCAGGCACCCGACGGGCGGACTCAGTGCTTGGCTCTCGGAGCGTCCGCGGGATCCTCGTAGACCGTGTCCGTCGGTCCAAAACCGGTGATTAGCACAGTGACCGCCTCGTCACCGGTCTGTGCGAAATGCGCGGCATTTGCCGGCTCGGTGTAGACCGATCCGGCCGTCAGTGTCTTGAGCTTGCCTGGGTCGAACTTCTGTCCGTAACCGAAGTGCCACGTGCCCGACAACACCGTCCCGGCGCGGTCGCCCGCATGATGATGCGCGGGAATGGAGGCATGCGGGGCAACACGAAGCAGTTGGCTGTAAGGGCCGGGCTGCGATGGATCGCCGAGGAGGGTGACCACCTGCACTTTTGCATTGCCAGAGCCGCCTGCGCCGCCCGTGGGGGAAATGGCAGCGAGTTCGCTGGGCGTCTTCGCATAGTTGTCCGAGAACGTCGGAACGCTCGTCTGCTGCGCATGTGCATCCACTGCCAGAGCAACCAGCAAAGCAATCATCGGCTTGTTCATCTTGGCTCGTCCTATCGGTGAGGTTTGGCTTCTCTGCGTCCGTCATTGGCGACGCGGGGTTGTAAGTGCGCGGAGACGCCTGGATTGGCCGCAGCGAATCCATGGCAGGTTTCTCCGGCGTGCGCCGCGGCCTCCACGACACCAGCATCGGCCGATCGCCGCAGGGCGACATCGCGGGAAACGGTTGGTCGCCCGTCCTCCATTTGGGGGACTTCCGCGTTGGCCACGTTCGCCGATCTTCTGCGACCAGCCGGATGCAGCACTTCATCTGCTGCGCCATACTCCTGAAGTCCATCCCGGCGAGGGAGATCGCCGGGCACATATCCCTCTGATTGCGTCGCCCCCCCAATGGCCCCTCTGGTCCCCGTTGTGCCGTCCTTCTGGTTTGGCGAGCCGGGCGGTGGTGCGCGCCGTCTCCTGCATGCTGGCTTCGCCGTGCTCCTGCTCGGCTTGTGCGCCACGGCACAAGCCCTTGCTCCCGATCGCGCCTTGTCGCAGCTGCGGCATGACCGATGGACTCCCGACCAGGGGGCGCCGGCGCAGGTCATGTCGATCGCGCAGACGCCGGATGGATTCCTCTGGCTAGGATCGCGCCAGGGCCTGTACCGGTTCGATGGGCTGCGCTTCGAGCGGATTACCCGGATCGCAGGCGAGGCCATGGTCGATGACGACATCCTCAACCTGTTCGCCGACGAGGACGGCAGCGTCTGGATCGGCTATGTCAGCGGCGGCATGAGCCGCATGGCCGGACAACGCCCGGCGAACTACCCGTATCAACGCGACGATGTCCCCATCGGTTCGGTGATCGGGTTTGGACGGGACGCGACTGGGCGGCTGTGGGCAGCCACGTCCGGCACGATCGTGTATCTGGACCTGGCCACGGATACATGGAAGACCTCTGCGGCTATGGACTTCGATCCGGCGTGGTCGCCGCGGCGCTTGTTCATCGACCGCGAGAAGGGCGTATGGGTCGCCTTTTCGGACGGAGCGCAACACGGTATCGCGCACCTGGCGCCCGGCGCGACGCGGTTCGAGCGCATGCCGCAGTCCATCGAGACTCCTTTTTTCGACCAGGCGCCGAACGGCACGCTCTGGGCGGCGGACGAATGGGGCGTACGTCCGCTTGCGCAGGCGATGCCGCGGCCTGGGCACGCCGGGGCCACGGCCAGCTGGCTCGCACCGGATTTCAAGGGCGCCGGCCTTCGCTTCGACCGCGACGGCGTGATGTGGCTCGCCACCGCGGATGGAATCGCGCGCGTACGCGATGCTGCCAAGCTGCATGCGCCGGACAAGGCCCATCCCGCGCCGTCGCCGGAATACTTCGGCACCGCGCAGGGATTGAGCTCCGAGGTGGTGTGGACGCTGTTCGAGGATCGGGAGGACAACCTCTGGGCCGGCACGGCCAATGGCCTGGATCGCTTCCGTGGGAACGTGCTGGCCGCGATCCGCCTACCGCGGCGCGAGCAGGCATTTTCGATAGAGGCGGATCGCGCGGGCCGCATCTGGACGGGCAATCCCGACCAGGGACCGATGCGCGTCACTCCGGATGCCGACCAAGCCAGCGGTGCGCTCGTGCAGGAAGTCCGGGGCGCGGATGACGGCGTGACCGCACTGCATCGCGACGGCGCCGGAAACCTTTGGGTCGGGGACGCGAACGGCGGGTTGTGGCGCGCCGATGGGGCAGGGCTTCGGCCTGTTCCGCTGCCGCCGGAGGTCGCCGGTGGCGGCAGGATCGTGACGATGGCCAGCGATCACGCAGGTGGACTGTGGCTGAGCAAGGTCAATGGCGGCTTGCTGCGGTTCCACGAGGGAAGGTGGGAAGCACAGAACGCCAGGTACGGCATGGCACCGGGCACCGCGCCGCGGGCGCTGGCGGAGGACGCGCAGGGTCGGATCTGGTCCGACGCGGGACAGACGATCCGGGTGTTCGAGCATGGCGCACACCGCGATTTCGATGAAGATGGGCCGGGTGTCGGTCGCATCGCGGTGCTGCGCGCCTGGAAGGGCGAGCTCTGGATCGGTGGCGTGCAGGGCGTGGCGGCGCGCATCGGCGAGCGCTTCCAGCGCCTGCTCGGACGCGATGGCGAAACGTTCGAACGCACAGCCGGCATGGTCATGCTGGCCAATGGCGAGGCTTGGTTCATCGGGCGCCCCGGCATCACCCGGGTGCCCGCTGGCGAGATGGCACGCTGGCGCCTGCGGCCGTCCTATCGGGTCGCCTTCGAGCGCTTCGGGGTGCTGGATGGCCTGCGGGGCGCAGCGGAGCAGAGCGGAGCCTCGCCGGTCGCAGTGGCCGACGGCCAGGGGCGGGTATGGTTCGCGACCAGTCGCGGCGTCCATTGGATCGATCCGCGGCAGCTCCAGCACGGCAATGCGAGTCCAGGTGCTGCGCCCGTCGTGCTGGCCGTGCACGTCGATGAAAAGACTCTACCGCTCGCATCGCCGCTGACCCTGCCGGCCGGTAGTCGTGACCTGCGGATCGGTTACACGGCGCCCTTCCTGCGCCGGCCCGAACAGGCCCGGTTCCGCTATCGTCTGGATGGACTGGACGATGATTGGCATGACGCCGGCGCTCGACGCCAGGCGTTGTACAGCCGCCTGGCTCCGGGCACCTATCGGTTCCGGCTCATGGCCAGCGACGGGGCACAACTGTGGTCCGGACGGGAAGCGGCGTTTACTTTCCAAGTGTTGCCAGCGTTCTGGCAAACCTGGTGGTTCGCACTGGCCTGCCTGGTGGTCACGCTGCTGCTGGTCTGGTGGCTGGTGCGATGGCGTGTGGCGATCGCGCGTGAGGGCCTGCAGCGGGCGTACCGTGCCCGTATCGGCGAGCGCGAACGTATCGCACGCGATCTGCACGATACGCTGCTGCAATCCATGCAGGCGCTGGTGTTCCTGGTGGATGCCGCGCGCGGGCGGCTCGAACGCGGCGACGGCGAAGCGGCCAAGGCCGGGCTTTCCCGCGCGGTACGGGAAGCCAATGCCGGGCTGGTGGAAGGCCGTGACCGTATCCGCGACCTGCGGCAGCAAGGGGCGGAGCCCCAGGACCTGGAAGCGGCCCTCCGCGACCTGCCGAAGACACTCGACATGCCGCCGGATTTCGCCTACGAATTCAGTACGCGGGGCAGGCCGGTCCGCTGGCATGCACCGGAGCAGGACGAGGTGTATCGAATAGTGCGCGAGGCGGTCGCCAACGCGGCGCGCCATGCCGGTGCCAGGTATCTCCGCGTCCGCGTGACCGGTGGATGGCTTGGCGTCCTGGTGGAGGTCCAGGACGACGGTTGCGGGATCGAAGCAAGACTCCTGAAACGCGGCAACCGGGATGGCCACTGGGGACTGACCGGCATGCGCGAACGGGCGAGACTGTTGGGGGCAACGCTATCGGTGACATCCAGGCCGGCGGAGGGCACGGTCGTGCGGCTGCGCCTGCCGCGCTGGCGCGCGGGAAGAGGCGTTGGAGTTTAGGTCGGGTTTCGGCTCTATCTACTCAACGAGGGGCGTCGTCACCAATACCCCAGCAACCATGAGTCCTGCAGCTGTATCCGACCTCGGCTATCATCCCCCGCAATCTGATGTGAGTACGGATATGGAAGTGCGACTCACGCGCGAGCAGGTGCTCGCGCTTGCGCCTGATGCATCGTCAAGCAAGGCGGCCGGTGGTCTGGCCACAGACGGAAAGTGGGGCCTGCTCGGTGCCGACGCCGAAGCCCTGTGGGGCGAATGCCAAGGCAGCGGCGCCAATCCATACCAGACCCAAGTGGAGCTGACCACGCTGGTGAGCCGCTGCTCGTGCCCCAGCCGCAAGTTTCCTTGCAAGCACGGCCTGGCATTGTTGCTGCTATATGCCGCCGGCAATCCGCGCTGCGTGCCAAGTGCGCGCCCAGCCTGGGTGGAGGAGTGGATGCAGGGCCGTCGCGCCCGTGCGGTCCGGAAGGAGGAGGCCGCCGCCAGCGTGTCTCCGCCGGATCCGCAGGTGCAGGCCGCCGCTGCCGCCAAGCGCGAACAGGCGCGCTGGTCGCGCATGGAAACCGGTGCGGCAGAACTGCAGCGCTGGGTGGCCGACCAGTTCCGCCAGGGGCTGGCCAACCTGGGCGCGGGCTTCGAGCAGGAAGCGCAGCGCATGATGGCACGCATGGTGGATGCCCAGGCCCCGGGACTGGCCAGCCGGCTGGAACGGGCGCTGGGCGAGGGCGGACGCGACCTTGCCCAGCTGGCCGAACTGGGCGAGTGCCTGGGGCTGTTGCAGCTGCTCACCCAGGCGGTGCCCCGCATGGACACCTTCAGCGCAGCGCGCCAGGCCGACCTGCGCACTGCGCTGGGTTGGCCGATGGAGCGCGAAGCGGTGCAGCGAGAGGGCGAGACCGTGCGCGATCGCTGGCACGTGCAGGGTCAACATGTGATTGAACAGCCAGGCAACTTGGTGGAGCGCCGCGTGTGGCTGCATGGCCTGGAAAGCGGGCGGGCCGCACTGCTGCAGGACTACAGCCACGGTGGGCGCGGTTGGGAGCAGCACTGGCGCAACGGCCATGTTCATGCGGGCACGCTGCATTTTCACGCGGGCACGGTACCGCTGCGCGCGGTGCCGGGCGAGATGGAAGCGGGTATGGACGCAGGTACAGCGCCGCCGCGCGAAGATACGCTGGACGCCGCCGCGCAGGCGTACGCCATCAACCCATGGCTGCCACAGGTACCCATGCGCCTTGGGCAGGCGCATGTGGCGCACGATGGCCGCAACGCCTGGGTGCAGCACGCCGAAGGCACGCTGCCGCTTCGGCTTCCGACGATGCAGGGCTGGGCGCTGATGGCGTTTGCCGGTGGCCACCCGCTGTGCCTGATGGGCGAGTGGGACGGCCAGGCGCTGCTGCCACTGACCGCATGGAACGCGACGGGCGAGCGCTGGGAAAGGAGCGGGGCATGAGCGAGGCATGGTTGAAGCCGGCCCTGCTGGGCATAGACCGCCCGCAGGCCATTCCCGCCGCAGGCGCGCTGGGCGAAGTGCTCGCCGCCGTGGCCACGCAGGAAGACGCCGCGCTGGGCTACAGCCAACAGGTGGGCGTCCTGGCCGCCTGCCGGCGCGCCGCCCTGCGCATGGCCGCGCCGGTGGCTTTGCCGCCGCCTGCGGAAGTCGATCCTCTGGTGCTGCCCACCGGCCACGCCTGGGCACCGCTGTTGAAGGGGCTATTCACCAGCGCACAGCCGTCGCCGTGGATGAAGCGCGCCCGTTACGAGGCCTGCTTGCAGTTGGCCGCACACAACCGGCACCTGCCAGTGGCGGTGCTGCCGCAGGCGTTGGAAGCCGGTGTCCGCCTGAGCGCGTTGCGCCCCGGCCTGCGCCCGGTGCTGGGTGTACGCGGCCGCTGGCTCGCGGCCTGCAATGCAGACTGGGCCTACGCGGCCGATGCAGTGGGCGAAGCGGAGGCACCGACGGACCTGGAGCAGGTGTGGAACGAAGGCGCGTTTGATGCGCGCCTGCTGGCCTTCCGGCAACTGCGTGCGCACGACGCCGAGGACGCCCGCGCGCGCTTGCAGGGCACGCTGAAAGACCTTTCCGCGCGCGAACGGGTGGACTTCGTCGCTGCGCTGCAGCCGCAGCTGAGCGAGGCCGACGCGCCGCTGCTGCAGCCGCTGTTGAAGGACCGCAGCCGCGAGGTGCGCATGCTGGTGGGTCCGATGCTGGCTCGGCTGCCGCCCACGCCGCACGCACAGTACGTGCAGGCGCAAATACTCAACTTGCTGCAGCACCAGCCCGGCGGGCTGCTGCGTCGTATGACCTGGAAGCTGGAAGCTCCCTCGGCGGCTGATGCCGGATGGGCCGAAGCCGCCATCGACGGCAAACGCCCCAACAACGATATGTTGGGTGAGCGTGCCTGGTGGCTCTATCAGCTGGCGCGCCAGCTGCCGTTGGCCTGGTGGTGCCATACCCTGGAAAAAGCGCCGGCGCAGGTGCTGGCCTGGGCTCGTACCACGGACTGGTATGACGCGCTGTTGCGCGCCTGGCTGGAACGTGTGGACGCCAGCGAACCAGAATGGGTGGAAGCCCTCATTGGTGTGGAGCAGCGGCACATGAGCCTGGGCGATCTGCTGGCCATGCTCCCGCCGACGCAACGCGAACGGCACTGGCCCACCAGTGCGGCCGAACTTCAACAAAAACGCCTGTTCGGCGAAGTGTTGGACAGCACCGGCCTCGGCCAGACGCTCAGCGCGACTTACTCGCAGCAGCTGGCTGCCGGGCTGGGCGCGCTGTTTGGCGAAGAGTCCCTGCGCTACGACTACACCCTGCGCGACGCGCTGCTGGAACTGTTGGCCGTGCTTCACCCCTCCGTGCTGTCGCACGTGCAGGTGGCCGACGCACGGGCCGACGCCACCGAGGCCATGCACGACTGCGTGCAGCAGGCACGCCAACTTCTGGCCTTGCGTCAGGCGCTGCATTCCGCTTTCTGATCATCACGACCTTTCATTGGAGCCAACATGAGCACTGCCGTCCTGCGCCAGCACGCCGAACACCAATACGCAGAAGAGTTGGAAGAACTGCGCCGCCAGGACACCCGCCAGCGCCCGGCCAACTGGATGCTCTCGCCGTGGGCGGTGGTGACCTATCTACTGGGCGGCACGCTGGAAAACGGCTTTGTGGTCAGCCCCAAGTACATCGGCGAGCGTCGCCTGATGGAAGTGGCCGTGGCCACCATCGCCACCGACCGCGCCCTGTTGCTGTTCGGGGTGCCGGGCACGGCCAAGTCGTGGGTGTCCGAGCACATGACCGCGGCCATCAGCGGCGATTCCACCCTGCTGGTGCAGGGCACGGCCGGCACCAGCGAAGAGCAGATCCGCTACGGCTGGAACTACGCGCAGTTGTTGGCCCACGGCCCCAGCGAGAAGGCGCTGGTGCCCAGCCCGCTGATGAACGCCATGCGCCTGGGCAAGATCGCGCGCATCGAGGAACTCACCCGCATTCCGGCGGATGTGCAGGATGCGCTTATCACCGTGCTTTCCGAAAAGACCCTGCCCGTGCCGGAACTGGGCAGTGAAGTGCAGGCCGTGCGCGGCTTCAGCGTGATTGCCACGGCCAACAACCGCGACAAGGGCGTGAACGAACTTTCCAGCGCGCTCAAGCGCCGCTTCAACACGGTGATCCTGCCGGTGCCCTCCAGCGAGGAAGATGAAGTGGCGATCGTGGTCAAGCGCGTGGCCGAAATGGGTGTGGCGCTGGACCTGCCGGCCGAACCGCCGGCACTGCAGGAAGTCGCGCGGGTGGTACGGATTTTCCGCGAGCTGCGTAACGGCGTTACCGAAGACGGCAAGGCCAAGCTGAAGAGTCCCAGTGCCACGCTTTCGACCGCCGAGGTCATTTCGGTGATCAACAACGGCATGGCCCTGGCCGGCCACTTCGGCGATGGCGTGCTGCGCCCGGGCGACATGGCCGCCGGCATGATCGGTGCCATCGTCAAGGATCCGGTGCAGGACGCGCTGGTGTGGAAGGAATACCTGGAAACCGTGGTGAAGGAACGCGACGACTGGAAAGACCTGTACCGCGCGTTCCGCGATCACGTCTGAGCGGCCGGCGCCAATGAGCGAAGGCATCTCCCTTTTCGGCATCCGCCACCACGGCCCGGGCTGCGCGCGCAGCCTGCTGGCTGCGTTGGAGGCGCTGCAGCCGGACTGCGTGTTGATTGAAGGCCCGACGGGTACCGAGGCGTTGCTGCCGCACGTGTTGGAGGCGGGCATGCAGCCGCCGGTGGCGTTGCTTTCCTATAGCGTGGACGACCCGCAGCTGGCGGTGTTCCATCCCTATGCGCTGTACTCGCCGGAATGGCAGGCCATGAGCTGGGCGTTACGCAACGGCGTGCCGGTACGCTTCATGGACGTGCCCCCGGCGCTGACGCTGGAATGGCAGGCGCAGGCCCGCGCGGACCGCCTGGTACCGGAGGCCGCCGAAGCGCTGGACGCAGCGGATGAAACAGCGGTGCGGCCCCAAGGCGATGCCGGATCTGCCGCTGAAGAAGACGCCGAAGCCCGCCCGGCCGACCCACTGGACTGGCTGGCGCGGGCCGCCGGCCACGCCGACGGCGAGGCGTGGTGGAACTACATGGTGGAAGAGCGGGGCAACGGGCAGGGGCTGTTCGACGCCATTGCCGAGGCCATGGCAGCCGTGCGCGAGCACACACCGGAACACCCCGGTCTTCGCGGCGAGCACGAGGTGGTACGCGAGGCGCACATGCGCACCGCATTGCGCAGCGCCAGCAAGGAATTCGCGCGCGTTGCCGTCGTGTGCGGGGCCTGGCACGTGCCGGCGCTGCAGCCGGCCGCCCTGCGCGCCAACAGCACCACGGCAGACAACCGCCTGCTCAAGGGCATGCCCAAGCGCAAGACGCAGAGCACCTGGGTGCCGTGGACCTACCGCCACCTGAGTGCCGAAAGCGGATACGGTGCCGGCGTGGACGCGCCGGGCTGGTACGACCACCTGTGGCGCAACGCCGGCTCGCACGACCAGCGTACCGTGGGCTGGTATGCCCGCGTGGGCCGATTGCTGCGCGAGCACGGGCTGGATTGCTCCCCGGCCCATCTCATCGAAGCCACGCGCCTGGCCGACACCCTGGCCGCGCTTCGCGGCCATCCTTCGCCGGGGCTGGAAGACATTGCCGAAGCCAGTCGCGCCGTCATCTGCAATGGCGACGACGCGCCCATGCGGCTCATCCGCGAACGTCTCATGGTGGGCGACGCGCTGGGCCAGGTGCCCGAAAGCGTGCCGGTGGTACCGCTGCAGCGCGACCTGGAAGCCCAGCAGAAACGCCTGCGCCTGAAACCCGAGGCGCTGGAAAAAACGCTGGATCTGGACCTGCGCAAGGACAACGACCTGGCGCGAAGCCACTTGCTGCACCGCCTACGGCTGATCGGCATCGAATGGGGGAGGCTTGCGCGCACCGGGCATTCGGTGCGCGGCACCTTCCACGAAGTCTGGCAGTTGGCGTGGCAGCCGCACTTCCTGGTGGATCTGGTGGAGGCCAGCCGCCACGGGCAGACCCTGCTGGACGCCGCTTCCAGCAAGGCCATCGCGCAGGCGCGCAAGGCCGAAGCGCTGCCGGAACTTTCCGGACTGGTGGACCAGGTGCTGCTGGCCGATCTGCCGCAGGCGGTGCGCGCCATTGCCGCCGAGCTGGAGGCGCGCGCAGCCACGGATGCCGATCCGCTGGCCCTGCTTGGCGCACTGCCGCCGCTGGCCAACATCCACCGCTACGGCAACGTGCGGCAGACCGAGGGCGTGCAGGTGGCGCACCTGTTCGACAGCATGCTGGAACGTGCGGTCATCGGCCTGACCCTGGCCCTTTCCAGCTTGGACGAAGCGCGCGCCGAACAGGCCCGCACCGTGGTGCTGGATGCCGACCGCGCCATTGGCCTGCGTGACGACGCAGGCGGCAGTGCCGGGTGGCAGCATGCATTGCAGCGGGTGGCGCTCTCGTCTTCGTGCAGCGCGCTGCTGCGCGGCGTCGCGCTGCGGCTGCTGTTCGACACGCAGGCGGTGGCGGCCGACACGGTGCACGTGCAGCTGCAGCAACAGCTTTCGCCAGGTGCCGAGCCACTGCAAGCCGCGCAGTGGCTGGATGGCTTCCTCAACCGAAACGCCACCGTGCTGCTGCACGATGATGCGGTGTGGCGGATGATCGACGAATGGGTGGTGGCGCTGGACGAGGCGCAGCTGGTGCGCGTGCTGCCGCTGGTGCGGCGGACCTTTGCCGCCTTCGAGGCCGCCGATCGCCGTGACCTGGGCACCCGTGTGAAGCGGGCCCCGGTGCAGAAACCCGCGGCCGTGCTGGCCCCGGACTGGAACCTGGCACGCGCCGAACGCGCGTTGCCGATGCTGCGCGAACTGCTCGGGCTGCCCGCATGACCGATACCACCGAAGCACTGGACACCCCCACCTCGCGCGAGCAGCGCTGGCGATTGATTCTGGGCCAGGAGGCCGATCGCAGCTGCGGCGCGTTGCCCAAGAACCTGCAGGGCATCGACCAGGCCCTGGCCGCGCTGTACGAACCTGATGGCCCCGGCGGCCTGGGTCGCCGCGGCGGGCGCGGGGCGTCTTCCCCGAATGTGGCCCGCTGGCTGGGCGACATCCGCCGTTATTTCCCGTCATCCGTGGTCCAGGTGATGCAGCGCGACGCCCTGCAGCGGCTGGATCTCACCCAGATGCTGCTGGAAAAGGAAATGCTGGAGCAGGTGCAGCCCGACGTGCACATGGTGGCCAACCTGATCGGCCTGAGCCGGGTGATTCCGGCAGAGACCAAGGACACCGCACGCATGGTGGTGCGCAAGGTGGTGGACGACCTGCTGCGCCAGCTCGAGGAGCCCATGCGCTCCGCAGTGACCGGCGCACTGGACCGCGCCCGCCGCAACCGCCGCCCGCGCCTGGCCGAGATCGACTGGCACCGCACCATCCGCAGCAACCTGCGCCACTGGCAGCCGGAACTGCGCACCGTGGTGCCGCAGGAGTTGGTCGGCTATGGCCGCAAGGCAAGAAAGCCGCAGCGGGAAGTGCTGCTGTGCATCGACCAGAGCGGTTCCATGGCGGCATCGGTGGTGTATTCGAGCATCTTCGGCGCGGTGATGGCCTCGTTGCCGGCGGTGGCCACGCGTCTGGTGGTGTTCGACACCGAAGTGGTGGACATGAGCGAACAGCTGGACGACCCGGTGGATCTGCTGTTCGGCGTGCAGCTGGGCGGCGGCACCGACATCCACCGCGCGGTGAGCTACTGCCAGGGCATCATCCGTGAACCGCACAACGCCATCCTGGTGCTCATCTCCGACCTGTACGAGGGCGGGGTGGAAGACAACCTGCTGGCCCGCGCCCGCGAGCTGCTGGAGGCCGGCGTGCAGTTCATCGTGCTGCTGGCACTCAGCGACGAAGGCGCGCCGTCCTACGATCGAACCTTGGCCGGCAAGCTGGCGGCACTGGGCGTACCGTCGTTCGCCTGCACGCCGGATGCATTCCCGGGCCTGATGGCCGCTGCGATCCGCCGCGACGACATCAACCAATGGGCAGGCGGGCAGGGGCTGTTGACGACGCGTTGAGGCCTGCACTGGATCGCGCAGCAATGCATGGTGCACAGACGGGGCAGGGCAGCGCGAACGCAGTGCGATTAGGGAGCGTTATCAGGGGTAACGAGGACGCGCGAACTGGGCCACGGTGAGAAATCCGGAAACGCGATCGGAAGTGCACGTTGCGTATTTCTGTTCCTCAACGTCCTCGAGGCCAGGCTGATTGGACGCGATATTCCAGCCGAGATCCTTCCGTCAGGGCACCTGACGACGATCATGACCCCTGGCGGATAGGATGCCTCGCTCGTCGGTTCCAACTGACATTTTGGCTCAGCAAAAGTGCCAGATACCCAGCCGGTTCGGGCCAGACTTACGAGGCGCCTTCAGTATGCTCGGACTGCGGCGGCAGCTGAGTCAGCGCTGAGGCGTTCGTCGTGTAGTCCTTCGCCGACCGCGGCGCTTCCTCAGCCTGTCACGGAATGATTCGGTTTCCTCGAAGCCATCCTCTGTGGACTGAGCACGTGATGCGATTTGGTGCTTGGGTGGGCGATAGGTAGCCGCCAAGCGTGGACCACGTCACGATGGTACCCGGGCCAAGCAAAGCAGCACACCGGCCAGACTTTGCTGCCGCATGGACCCCTCCACTGAGCTATCGCCTCGCGACCTTGGAGGCGTGATGTCGGAATCAGGAGAGCAAAGACGGCATTCAATTGCCTCCGTCTCCTACGCGCTGCTCAGAAGCCCCTGACCAACTGTAACCATGCCCGTGCGGAGCTGCGCTTGCCGAGCAATGTGGGTGTGGCGCCCACCGGCGTGGCCAGTTGCACTTGCGCCTGCCAATGGCGCGTGCCGACCCAGCTGAAGCCGATGCCGACGCCATCGAGGTCGAATTGATTGCGGCCGGCGATCCACGGGTCGGCATTGACGCGCAGGCTGCCATGGTCGACAAACAGGCTGCCCTCGCAGCGGCCGGCGCAGTCGAACGGCAGATGGTGGCGTAGCTCTACTGTGCCCAGCCAGCCGCTGGCGCCGGCGATGCTGGAGACGTCGTATCCGCGCACGCTGTTCGACCCGCCCAGCAGGAACTGCTCGGAGGAGTCGAGGTTGCGGTTGCTGTGCTGGCCGCTGAGGCTCACATACACGCGGGTAGCGGCACTGAGGTTCTGCAGGCGGGCGAGGCTGGCGTTCCAATGGGTGTAGCCACCTTGTGTGCGTGCGGTGGCAGCGTCGGCGGCCGCTGCCGCGGCGTTGGCGAAGCCGAGCCGGCCGTGGCCGAGGCCGAGGCTGGCGCTGGTCAGCCCGCCGCCGCCCCAGTCGTCGCCGTGCTGGCTGACGACGCTGGCTGTCCAGTGATTGCTGTGGCGGTCATTGCGCAGGGCGGTGCTGTCGATGCGGTCGCGCAGTTGCTTGCGGTCGAACTGCAAACGGACGTCCAGTCGGCTGTCGTGCGTGCGCACCAGCGGCTGCGACAGCCAGGCACTGGAAACCCCGGCGGTACCGTGTGCATCCAGCGCATCGAGCGGACCACCCAGCGCATAGGCCAGCATCGAATACGCGGCGCCGAGCCGGGTGCCACGCCCGTTCAGGGTGAACTGATAACCCAGCCGGCCGTAGCGCAGGCCGCGGCCGGAGGTGAGCGTACCCAGGCTGAGCTGGTCGCCGTGGCGCATCGGATTGTTGATGTCTAGATAGGCTCCCACGCGCAGGCGGCCGGTGTAGCGGCTGCCTGCGGTGTCGGCGACCAACTGGCCTTGCAGAGTTGGTTCGGCGTCGGCCTGCACGTCAAGGGTCGAGGTGCCCGGTTCTGTACCGGGGCGCAGCGTGGCGTGGGGTTCCACGCCGGGCAGGTCGCCGAGCAGCAGCAAGCGGGTATACAGCGTGGACTGGGTGACGACTTCGCCGGAGTGCAACGGCGCCAGCGTGGCGCGCAGCAGGCCGTCGCCGATGCGGCTTTGGTTGGCCAGTTCGATCTGGTCGTAGCGCGCCTCGACCACCTGCAGGCGCACCGTGCCGCCGCTCAAGGTTTGCGCCGGTACCAGTGCGCGGGCCAGCGGGTAGCCGTGCGCGTGGTAGTAGTCGGTGATCCGCTGCGCCAGCGCGTTGAGCTGGGTCAGGGTCTGCGTTTTCCCTTCGCCGTCGGCGACCAGCGCATGCAGGGTTGCGTTGTCGAAGATGGTGTTGCCTTCCACCAGCAGGTGCGTCACCGCGAACGGGGTGGCGTCTTCAGTGGTGTTGCTGGTCGGCGACTCGATCACCAGGCCGGGTGCGGCGACGGGTTTCTCCAGCGGCTTCGGCGGCACTTGCTGCAGGATCTGGCCGCTGTTGGGGATCGTCTGCGCTCGCGTGGCCAGCGGCAGGGCGAAGCAGGCCAGTGCAAGCGGGGCGAAGCGAAAGCTGAACGGTGACGGCATACGGTGATCCTTGCGCGGGGCGCGGGATGTGCGGGTTGCGTAATTCACGGCAGACGAACTCCACCGTTGACGATGCGCACATCCGGCGCATACGGCGCGTGGACAGCATCGGTGTCCTCGGGGGATTGCTGCAGCCCGGCGACGGTGCTGACGACAAGGCGTGGCGCGCTGCCGTCGACCACATGTAGCGCGGCGGCGTTGCCTGGTGCCTGCTCAAACAGATAGTTGAGTGCGGACAATCCGCTGCCGTCGATGGCGTACGGCCCGGCCGGGCTGGCCGCGGTGGCTGGCGTCTGCCATGTCAGCGTGCCGTCGGTGGCATCGGCCAAGGTATCGCCACCGACCAGCCCGGTTACGGCACGGCTCAAATCACCCGGCATCTGTCCGATCTTGAAGTGGGCGGTATCCGCGCGGTATGTCAACGTCGCGGGCGTGACATCGGCGGTCGTGGTCGCGCTGGTTTTGTAGCTGTAGTTATTCGCGTCGCTGCCGCTGGCCGTGATACCGAAGACGCTGACGGTTTTTCCGGTACCGACATTCTTGTTGAGGAAGTTGCCGGTACCGGTGAAGTTCACCGTATCGCCGGACAGCACGCCGGCACTTGCCAGCGTGACCGCATCGGCCGTGCTGCCGTCGTAGACGCGGCTGGTACCCGTGGCATCGACGATGATGCCGAGTTGACTGATGTCGGCCGTCGTGTTCGCGGTGGTGTTGTAGCTGTAATTGCCCGCATCGGCACCGCTGGCGGTGATGCCGCTGACGGTGACGGCCTTGTTGCTGCCGGCGTTCTTGTCGGCGAAGGCCGCCGAGGCGTTGCCGAAGGTGACAGCATCGCCCGCCACTAGGCCAGTTGTGCCCAGTGCTGTGATCGTCGCGGCCGTGCTGCCGTCGTAGACCTTGTCCACACCGATCGCGTCGACCGTGATCGTCTTGGCGGTAATGTCGGCGGTCGTGTTCGCGGTGGTGTTGTAGCTGTAATTACCCGCATCGGCACCGCTGGCGGCGATGCCGCTCACACCGACCGCCCTCGCCGTACCGACATTCTTGTTGAGGAAGTTGCCGGTACCGGTGAAGTTCACCGTATCGCCGGACAGCACGCCGGCACTTGCCAGCGTGACCGCATCGACCGTGCTGCCGTCGTAGACGCGGCTGGTACCGGTGGCATCGACGGTGATGCCGAGCTGGCTGATGTCGGCCGTCGTGTTCGCGGTGGTGTTGTAGCTGTAGTTGCCCGCATCGGCACCGCTGGCGGTGATGCCGCTGACGGTGACGGCCTTGTTGCTGCCGGCGTTCTTGTCGGCGAAGGCACCGGTGCCGTTGAAGCCCACCGTGTCACCGACGAGGATGCCGGTGCTGACCAGTTTTACCGCATCGGCGGTGGTGCCGTCGTAGACGCGATTGGTACCGGTGGCACCGACGGTGATGCTCCGCGCGGTGATGGTGCTGCTGCTGTTGTCGACGTAGGTGACGGCATAGTTGCCGCCGCTGTTGCCGTCGCTCACGGTGACGCCGTTGATGGTCACGTGCTTGCCGATGCCGACGTTCTTGTCGGTGAAGGCGAAATTGCCGCCGCTGAGGGTGTCGCTGCCGAACAGCGTGCCGCCGCTCACTACCGCTGTGCCGATCGCGCTCAGCCCGCCATCGTAGGTTTTGCTGACGTTGCTGCTGCTGACCGTCAGCGCGGCCTGACCCACCGAGAGGCTGCCATTCCTGTAAGCGATGGCGTAGTTGCCAGCGGTGAGGCCGTCAGGCGTGATCGTGTAGCCGCCCGCGTTGGTGGCACCTTGCGCATCGCCGGCATAGCCCAGCGCGCCGCCGAGTACCGAGGTGGTCTCGCCGTTGACAAAGCCGCTGTAGGTGACGCCGTGGCCGCCCGTGTAGGCGAGGCCGTTGTAGGTCTTGCTATCGTCATTGGCGGTGACCGTCAGCGCGGCCTGGCCCACTGTGAGGCTGCCATTCCTGTAAGCGATGGCGTAGTTGCCAGCGGTGAGGCCGTCGGGGGTGATCGTGTAGCCGCCCGCGTTGGTGGCACCCTGCGCATCGCCGGCATAGCCCAGTGCGCCGCCGAGTACCGAGGTGGTCTCGCCGTTGACAAAGCCGCTGTAGGTGACGCCGTGGCCGCCCGTGTAAGCGAGGCCGTTGTAGGTCTTGCTGTCGTCATTGGCGGTGATCGTCAGCGCGGCCTGACCCACTGTGAGGCTGCCATTCCTGTAAGCGATGGCGTAGTTGCCAGCGGTGAGGCCGTCGGGGGTGATCGTGTAGCCGCCCGCGTTGGTGGCGCCTTGCGCATCGCCGGCATAGCCCAGCGCGCCGCCGAGTACCGAGGTGGTCTCGCCGTTGACAAAGCCGCTGTAGGTGACGCCGTGGCCGCCCGTGTAGGCGAGGCCGTTGTAGGTCTTGCTGTCGTCATTGGCGGTGACCGTCAGCGCGGCCTGACCCACTGTGAGGCTGCCATTCCTGTAAGTGATGGCGTAGTTGCCCGTGTTGAAGCTACCGCCGATAGCTGCGTTCGACGTGATGGTGTACGGGCCGCCGGTGACGCCGGCGCTTGCCGCGGCACCGGCGCTGGTGAGCGCGACATCGCCGATGGTTTCGCCGTTCTGCAGGCCGCTGGCCGTGAACTCGTTGCCTGCAAACGTGAGCGTGTCACCGTAGGTCTTGCTGGCGTTATTCGCCGTGATTGTCAGGATGGCCTGGTTCACCGTCAGTGCGGCGGCGTTACCTGTCGCTTGCGCGAACGTGTAGTTGCCGTAATTCGCGGTCAGGCCGCTGCCGTCGATGGCGTAGTTGCCGACGTTGCTGATGGCTGTGGCACCGGTAGCGAAACTGGCGGTGCCGGTGGTGGCGTTGGCCAGGGTCTGGCCGTTGACGAAGCCGGTCACCGTGCCGGTCAACCCGCTCGGCGTGTTGCCGTAAGTCGTAGTGGCGGTATCGGCCAGATAAGTCAGGAGGGCCGGATTCACCGTGAGTGCGGCGGCGTTACCTGCCGCTTGTGCGAACGTGTAGTTGCCGTAGTTCGCAGTCAGACCGCTGCCGTCGATGGCGTAGTTGCCGACGTTGCTGGTGGCTGTGGCACCGGCAGCGAAACTGGCGGTGCCGGTGGTGGCGTTGGCCAGGGTCTGGCCGTTGACGAAGCCGGTCACCGTGCCGGTCAACCCGTTTGGCGTGTTGCCGTAAGTCGTAGTGGCGGTATCGGCCACATAAGTCAGGAGGGCCGGATTCACCGTGAGTGCGGCGGCGTTACCCGCCGCTTGTGCGAACGTGTAGTTGCCGTAGTTCGCGGTCAGGCCGCTGCCGTCGATGGCGTAGTTGCCGACGTTGCTGGTGGCTGTGGCACCGGTGGTGAAACCGACGGTACCGGTCGTGGCGTTGGCCAGGGTCTGGCCGTTGACGAAGCCGGTCACCGTGCCGGTCAACCCTGTCGGCGTGCCGCCGTAGGTGGTAGTTGCGGTATTGGCCAGATAGGTCAGGGTGGCTGGGGCGATGGTCAGCGTGCCGGGCGTGAAAGCGATGTCGTAACCCATCTGGCCGGAATACAGGTCGCTAGTCAGCGCGTAGCTGCCGGCATTGGTCGCCGGGGTGCTGGTTCTGGCGTTGGCGTCGCCCAGAATCAGGCTCGCATCCACACTGCTCGCTGGCCGCCAGTGGCTCGGCGTCAGCGTGCCGAGGATCGAGCTGCTGCTGCCAGCAAAGGCGGTGCCGTTGTAGAACGTGCCGATATTCACGGTGAAGACCGCCAGGCCCGTCATGAAGGTACGCAACAACGGCGCGGTGTCACCCGCGTAGATCCGCCAGGCCGCGGAGCTGCCGCCGACGGCACTGATATCCGTGCCCCAGGCCGCAAAACTGGCCGGGTCCATCATCTGTGCGGTGGTGAGGCCGGTGCCGCCGCCGTCACTGGTGGATTGGCCTGTGGTTTCCGTGTCCCAGTAACTGCCGATGATGGTGCCTGCGGCGTAGAAACCGACCAGACCACCGACATAGTTGTTGCCGCTGACCGCCCCGGTGGCGTAGGTGTTTGTGATCGTGCCGCCCGGTTCGTTGGAGCCAACCAAGCCGCCGACGTAGTTGCCGCCGCTGTACAGGATGCCGTTGACCTCCCCGGTGGCATAGGCGTTCGTGATCGCGCCGAGGTTGCTTCCGACCAGCCCCCCGACATAGTTGCTGCCTCTGACCGGCCCGGTGGCATAGGTGTTGGTGATCGTGCCGCCCGCTTCGTTGAAGCCAACCAAGCCGCCGATGTAGTCGCGTTCGTCGGAGGTGAAGCCGTTGACCATCCCGGCGACATAGGTGTTTGTGATCGTGCCGCCGTTGTCTCCGACCAGGCCGCCCACGTAACTCTGCCCTGCAACCGACCCGCCGATCAGACCGAGATTGCGGATCGCGCTGCCGTTGCCGGTGACGCCGAACAGGCCGACGTAATCGGTGTTCGGCCAATTGATGGTCAGGTTGTTGATGGTGTGACCAAGGCCATCGAAGACGCCGGTGAACGCTGCGCCTGAGGCGCCAATCGGCCTGAAGCCGTTGTAGGCAAAGATGGGCCGGCCTTGGGCGTCCAACTCGAGGCCAACCCATCCGCTCGAGGCGCTGGCGTCGATGTCGTTGCCCAGCACATAACGGCCGGCGAGGCCGGTGTTCACGCCCTGCAACTGATTCAGATCCTGGATGACGGTGTAGAGGTTGGGCCGGTTGCTGCGCGTCACGGTGCCTGCGGGCAGGTCGTTGGTGTTGAATACCTGATTGCCGGACATGCTCAGCAGGTATGGCGTGGTCTGGTTGCCGACGTTGCCCCACCTGGCGGCCGTGAAACCTCCGGGCAGCGCTGCGATCAGTGCCTTGGTAGTCAGGCCGGTACCGCCGCTGCTGGTGAACTGACCGGTGGTTTCCGTGTCCCAGTAGCTGTTGGTGATCGTGCCGGCATTATTGAACCCAATGAGACCGCCGACGTTGCTGCCGGTGCCGCTGACCGCACCAGTGGCATAGACTTGGCTGATGGTGGTGCCGGATACGTTGTTCCCGACCAAGCCGCCGACATAGTTGCTGCCACTGACTGCGCCGGTCGCATAGGCTTGGTTGATCGTGCCGCTGATGTTGTATCCGACCAGACCGCCGGCGTCTTTGCTGCCGCTGACCGTACCGGTCGCATAGGCTTGGCTGATCGGGCCGCCGTCGTTGATCCCGATCAGGCCGCCGACCTCACCGCCGCTGCCGCTGACCGTACCGGTCGCATAGGCTTGGCTGATCGAGCCGTGGTTGTTGTACCCGATCAGGCCACCGACGGTGGCCACGCCGCTGACCGCACTGCTGGCATAGACTTGGCTGATCCGGCCGCTGCTGTCGTTGTATCCGACCAGGCCACCGATGTCGGCACCGCCGCCGGAGCCGACGTCGGCACCGCCGGGATTGCCGTTGATCGCACCGGTGGCGTAGGCCTGGCTGATCGTGCCGTAGTTGTACCCGACCAGGCCGCCTACGTTGCTTTGCCCCTGAATCGACACGCCAAGCAGGCCGATGTTACGGATCGTCGTTGTGGTGTAGGTGTAACCGAACAGGCCGACGTTGTTGGAGCCGGGCCGGTTGATGGTGAGGCCACTGATGGTGTGGCCGAGGCCGTCGAAGGTACCGGTGAACATCTTGGAATCGGTGGCGTTGAACCTGTGGCCGATCGGCACGAAGCCGGAGCCGATGGCAGAGCCGAAGGCGGAATCTCCCCAGTTGGCCGTGGCGCTGGCGTCGATATTGGCACCTAGCGCGAAATAGCAAAAACAGTTGAGGGCGCCGCTGATGCCTTGCAGGTCCGTTCCGGACGTGCTGCCGGGGGCGCCCAACGTCGTGATGATGGTGTACGACTGGCCGTTGATTTTCAGCGTGTTGCTGCCGCCGGTGAAATCCACCCGGCCGCTCTGGCCCGGCATGGTACTGACCATGTTGACATTGACGGTGCCGCCGCCAATCGCCGCATCGCCGCCGTTGGCGGTACTGGGATTCAGCGCGAGGCCGGCGCTGCCGCTGGCCGTCATCACGGCGTTGATATCGACATCGTGGGCGGCGGTGAGCGTGAGCGTGTTGGCACCCCAGTTCACTACATCATTGACGTAGATGTCGCCGCTGCCGCTGGCGTTGGCGCCTTGGCTGGACTGAATGGTGACATTGCCACCACCAAGCTGGCTGCCCAAGGTGCTACCGCTTATGTCGCCACCGCTGAAGGCGATGGTGAAATCGTGCGGATCGATCAGCCAGGTGCCGGCGTTGCCCATGGCGGCCAGGGTGGTGATCTTTGCGCCGTCGGCCACCTGCACATGCGCCGCCGAGGTTTCGACAAAGCCGCCGTCGCCGCCATTCGGCGCGCTGGCGTCCAGCGTGCCGTCCACCTGCGTGGTGCCTGCTTCCATGCCGCCGAGCAGCACGATCCTGCCGGCGCGGTTTTCGACCGTCCGCGCCTGGATCGTGCCGCTGTTGTTGACCACGCTGGCCAGCAACGAATCCTTCGCGCCAGCGCTCATCAGCACCTGGCCGCCGTCGGCGACGATCAGCTGCTTGTTCTCGGCCAGCGCGTTCAAGGTGCTGGCGTCGATCTGCATGTCGAGCAGGTGGTTGCCGTCGAAACTCAAGGTGACCGCGCTGCCGCCGGCCAGCGCCACGCTGCCGGCAGGCGCGTGGATCGCACCCTGGTTGGACACCGCGTGGCCGAGCAGGGCCACGTAGCCGCCGGGCGCAGCGGTGATCGTGCCGAGGTTGGTCACGCGGCCGACGCTTGCGCCGGTAAAGTGCAACGTGCCGCGACCCAGCTGGCTGTCGCTGACGTCGAGCGTGCTGGCGACCAGGCCGCCCGCGTTGACCTGCGCGCCTTGTCCAAACAGCACGCCATTGGGGTTGATCAGGAACACCTGGCCGTTCGCGTTCAGGTGGCCGAGGATCAGGCTGCCGTTGGGGTCGGCAATGCGGTTGACGGCGATGGACTGCGCGTTCGGCTGCAGGAAATTGACCGTGTCCTGCGCACCGATGTTGAAGCTCAGCCAGTTCAGTGACAGGTTCTGGCTGTTCTGCTGGATGGTGGTGAGGTGATCGCCGTAGTCGATACGGCCGCTGCCGGCGCTGACCTGACCGCCGGTGGGATGGGTCGAGGATGCCGTCGACGTGGTGACCGTCGGCGCGAGCGTCGGACGAGCGGCGGCGATGGCCGCCGCCGGACGGGCGGCGGCCATCGCCGTAACGCCGGTTGGCGCGGTAGCGAGGGCCAGCATCGGCAGGCTCAGGGGTAGCGCAGCCCAACCGGCCGGGCGCGTGCGGCGCGATGTCGAGGTACGCCCCGCCTTGCCGCGACCGCGGGCGAGTTCGGAAACGACCAGCCAGGTGCGACGGACCTGGCTCCAGACCAGCCGGTAGACGTGATTCATGCGATTCCCCTGTGGTGCAACGCAGATTTCCCCGGGGCAAGCTTCTCTTGCACAGGCTCGATGACCGGGTTGGTTAGCTGGGAATTTTGCGCGCGAACGCACAGGCGACTTGATCGGCTGTCTCAGTTGGGAAGGGGAGGTTGGGGGAATGACGACGTCGGGGTGACGAGCAATCGCTTGCGACGGCAAGGCCACAGTGGAGGAGCGGTTCGCTTTTGCGGGGCAATTGCCAGCTTCGCTGCTGTAAAGCGCCACCCACCTTCGCGGGAATGACGACACGGGGAACGAGGTTTTCGTTGGCAAGACGGCAGGCGATAGCGAGTCGATACGCCGGGCCTGGCGCTGGTTCGATGCGCCAGTAAGCCTGAGGGCCAGCGGGGGAGGGTGTTGCGGCATGCCACGACAGGCGGCGACAGGCGGGGATAAAAGCGGGCGCGCGTCCTGTAGCATGAGCGCGCGCGGACGGGGGCCCGGGATGACCAGCAACAGCACAAGCCATGTCGAGGTCGAGGCAAGCGCTCGCGCGCCGATCCGCCACCACTTCAGCACACGCGACGTCGCACGAACGCAGCAACTGGTGGCGTGGCGTGATCGAACCTCCTCTTTTCTCGATATAGCGGTGTCGCACGCACAGGTGGCTGACGGGTTTCGCGCCACGCTCGACCATTACCTGGTCGATGGCATGAGGTTTCTCCACGCCAGCACCGACCCGATCACGCAGACCCGCACGGCGCCACAAATTTCCACGGACACCATGCGCGATTATGTTTTTCACGTGCTGCTGGTGGGGGGCGGCGGCGTCGAAACCACAACCGGTCTGTATCCGCGGCGCAAGGCGCTGCAATCCCGGCCAGGCATCCTGGCGCTGGACATGGGCCAGACGATGCGCATGGAGCGGGAGTGCAGGAGCCAGGTCATGGCCTTGTTCCTGCCGCGCGCACTGGTGGAATCGGTGCTGCCCGATGCGGAATCGCTGCATGGCCGCGTGATCGACTACGCTTCGCCGTGCGCGCGCATGTTTCTCGGCGAACTGGAGGCGCTTTCCAGCAGCATCGATACGATGAGCGTGGCTGAAGCCCGCTCGATGATGGCCACATGCGCGCACCTGATCCTCGGGGCCTTCGCCAAACAGTGCGGCCTGAGTGGCGACGCGCGCGCCGCGATCCGCGCTGCGGTGTTCGGGAGGGTACGGCAGCATGTCGAGCACCACTTGCACGAGCCGGAACTGTCGCTGGAGAGCATCGTCGATGCATCGCGGCTGTCCCGCGCCGCGCTGTATCGCCTGTTCGAGCATGAAGGCGGCCTGGCCACCTACATCCGCAATCGCCGGTTGCGCGAGGCCGCGGACGAACTCATCCGATTCCCGAAGGCGCCGGTCGTGGAGATCGCTTACGGCCTGGGATTCAGGAGTGCAGCGGATTTCAACCACGCGTTCCGCCGCGCGTATGACATGCCGCCCCGCGACTTCCGTGCCCTGGCCCGCTCGCGCGAAAGCCGGGCATCAGGCCAGCGGTCCGTCGCTTCCATCACGCCGTGAATGGCAAGGACTGGCACTTGCAGACCGCCGGACATGCGTCGCCCTTAGCGCGTGGAGTGGGGCACTTCAGAATTGAATTCGCCTTCTACCGTCTGTTTTGTGGCGTTTCCATTGGATGAACCAGTGACCGGAGTTGGCCGACCTGAGACATTCCCGCCATGCGAGACGATGCGATCAGCAACAGAGCAGGCTGAGGCCACCATCCATGATGCAGATTCGGCGCAGCGCCAGAACTGCCCGGCGAAATGTGCGGGGAGGGACGGGAGCTTGGATTGGGTGATTAGGGAGCGTTATCAGGGGTAGAGCGAGCGTCCGCTTCTGGTCGAAAGCGGACCTCAGCGGAATGAGTTTCCGGGGAGAACCTCGAGCTCATGGCTGCCGCGGCAGTCGACCATCGTGTCAACGCCGGGCTGCGGCATGAAAGACCAGGCTACCAGCTGCCCCTCATCGGCCACCGATGCCAGCATCTCCAGCAGTTCTACTAGCTAGGCGCCGGTGGGACTAGGCCGTTCGCACGGGGATCAGCTCGAGAAACACGCGGCGTTGGCTGTGGCCCACACCCATGAGACCAGCGTTTATCGCTAGGCTGTCCGTCTTTCAGGCAGGCATTGTGGCATAGTGCTGGATAGTCAGTGCTCTAGCACCAGGAAACTGTCCATCATCGATCGGAAGTCATGTAGGTTCTTGTAGATGGACTTCCGGATCCTATTGGACGTGGCAACCGCTTCTTGGTATTCCGCACTCTCAGCTCCCTCAAATGGACGCGCATTGTTTAGCATCCTTCGGGTCTCACGCGCTTCCGACAGGTCCACCAGTTCCACGTACAGTTTTTCAGAAACGAAGTCATGGACTTCTGCTCCGAACAGATACCGCGCTTCAGCCATGGGTCCGAGGAGGTTGAGCTCCTTGTTCGCGCCGTTGTGGCCGAGCGCCTCGATCGCCGCTTGGTTCAGTTCCTTGAAGACGGCCAAACGCCGTTCATACAGATCGAGGCGAAGCTTGTTACGTGCAGTTTTCGCTTGCTGTTCGGCTGTCTTCCATTGACGCCAGGCGATGAGCGCGGCAATCGTGCCCACCGCCAGAGCAACGAGTGTCTGTCCAAGCGCAGTGAAGAAGCGGATCTGCAAGTCCGTCAACCCAGCCACTGTCTCTATATTCACGATAATGTACCTTTAGGTCATGGTCGGATTATTCCCTTGGTGGAGATCCTCCACAAGGTTCGCAGTTGGTTTCCTGGAATGGCTAGGTGTTTAGTGTCGAAAGCGCCGTGACAAAAGCTTCTGGTGAACATCGTTAAGATAGCCGTAGCAGAGTCGACTTTGAGGCCATGCTTCTGCCGACGTGCACCGATGAGACCAAGACGGTGATCGACCAGATTTTCGCGTATGCTGAGTGCCTCGCGGCCTACCGCAGACTGGTCAGTGGCGCAGAGATGGGCATGTCATTATCATCATGCCCGGCTAAGTTTTAGCCCCGCATTTCTGGATGCGTCGAGAGCAATGGACGGTCTCGATTGGATCGTGCCATGTTGGTTGCGTCTCTTGCGTCCGTTTCTGGCCGAGGGCGGATATTGAGCGGGGGGAGGTAAGTTGGATTTATCGAATTGAAGGGCCTAAGTGGGGCTCAGGCGTCTTGGATAAAAAATTGGCTTCTGGGGTGCGCTCAGCCATCCACAGGCCGGCAGCGGAAGAGGGGCTAATCGGTGCTCACAGACGAACTTCTTGAACAACTGCGCTGTAAGGGCGAAGGGTCTGACCTCGATTACAAGTCCGAGCGGCCAGCCTTCATCAAGGCAAGTGAGGAGGATAAGTGTGAGTTGCTCAAGGACATCCTTGCTTTCGCCAATGCCTATCGAGATGGTACGGCCTACATCCTCTTCGGCTTTAAGGAGAACGTGCCCCATCCGGCGGAGGTGGTGGGGCTACCCTCTGAGGGCGCCATTGACGACGCCAGACTCCAACAATTCGTCAACGAGAAGCTGGAAACTAAGCTTCACTTCCGTTACGAGGAGCGACTGTTCGACGGCAAGCACGTGGCGGTGTTAAGCATTCCCAAGCAGCCGCGGCCGTTTTATCTCGCAAAGCCCTACGGCAAGCTCGCAAAGGAAATGGTCTACGTCCGGAGGGGCAGCGCTACCGGAGTTGCCAGCTTGCGCGAGGTGGCCATGATGGGGGCGGCCAATACAGAGCGGCCCACCCCTAAGCTGGAACTGCTACTGCTGGACGAGCGGGGGCAGCCACTTGCGAGTCAGCTGGATCGTGTCTTCTATCAATTCCCTGTCGACATTCCCGACTACGAATCAGATCCGGGACCTTTTTATCAGATCCGATACGAAAATCATGACTTCTATCGGGATGGAGCGGAATACAGATCCGCAATGGGGCGATTTGTTGGTGTCAGTCTGACCTTGGCCAATCGATCTGACTTCTCCTTGAGCAATGCGAAGTTGGAAGTCAGGGTTGATTCCGTCGATGGTGCAGTAATCGAGATGATGCGGTTCGATGATCTCCCAGATGAGCCAGAGATTTCAGGGATCGGGCCCTATATCGGACGCAGCATAGTGGAGCGACTTCAGGAGCGCGTGCACATCGATGGTCGAGGCCAACAATCAGTCGGCCATGTCCTTCTTGGGACGGTACGGCCGGGGGAAGATGCGCGCTGCGAGCAGGACATCGCCCTGCTGCCGTCGCTACCGGGAACTTACGAGCTCTATGTCCGGATCCTCGCTAGCGAGGTGGGGGCGCCAATTGAGTGGCGCCATACCTTGGCCATCAATGGCCCCGTTGAGGTACTGGATCTCGAGGGGCTTCAATCGCTGCTCTTCCAAGACCTTACAGACAAGCTCGACAAGAACTGACGGCTGATCAGCTAGTCAGTTGGTTGCTCTCAGGGGTCGTGCGCGGCTAGCACGGGAACTACCTATGATCGGCATCTAGTTTTTTAGCGCAGGGACTGTACGCAGGGAAACCCCGTGTTCAATGCAGGTATTTTGCCTGCCGATTCTCAAATGCCGGGGTGGTGCCCTCAAGCACGTTGAGGACGGACTTGTTCAGCTCCATGCTCTCAATGGCTCCGCTTTGGTAACGCAACGCATATCCTCCAGCACGATCAAACTCCGCGTGGATGATCTGTTCAGCGTCACAGCACACGGCCAAGTTGGCATTATGAGTCACCATCACGATCTGACGGGTCTGCTTGGCCCGCTGGATGATCGGAACCAGCATTGAGTAGACCGTCTGGTTATCAAGGTTCTCCTCTGGCTGATCGAGGATAAGGGGGGTGGGGTCAGTGTCGACTAGCAGATAGAAGATTAGTAGCAATGCGCCTCGTTGTCCTGGCGACATTTGCTGGATGCTTGTGCCTGCCAGGCTCAGAGAGAACTTGGCCTCCAAGTTGCGGAGATCGAACAGGGAGTCATAGAAGTTCGCGGCCTCAACTTTTGCTCTCAGGATCGGCAGCAAGGGCAGGTCGTTGTCGCCACTCTGCGTGATCTCGTTGCGAATGGCTCGTAGGCCTGCGACGACGCTCTCCGTGTCATTGAAGTCTATCGAGCGGATCAGTCCATTGAGTTTCGACGCGCCTTCCTCCTCTCCCCGGAAGCCACCTGTGTTCTGCTTCACCTGCCCAAAGAAGCTTTCAAAGAATGCGGATCGATCAAAGAACAGGGCGCTTTGGAACGCCACCTTGAGCTCTTCAGCAACGCCAGGCACTGACCTGACAATCTCCTCGACGCCATCGAAGAGCGGCCGGCGCGACTCCGCAATTGAAAGGAGTTCTTGGTGAATCTGCCGAACACGCTCATCCTGCTTCGCCTGCAGCTCCCTGCATCGGTAGGGTAGGGTGGATAGCTCTTCAATTCTGGCCTTGTAGAACGCCACGGTGTCTGTCTGGCCATCCGTGCCAACAATCTGGGCGCGAACCCGCTCCCACGTCGCGCGAGCAGCAAGGTACTCCTGGTGCGCTTTGGAGGGGCCATCCAGCTTTTCCTGAAGCAGCTTTTGCTCGGCCTCAAGCGTCTCTCGCGCCACTTGGTGCGCCAGTTCTTGCTGAACAAGCTGTTCGATCTGAAGCGCGTCCTCCGCCGCCACCTCCCGCAGAAGCCCCGACTTGACGTCGACGGTGACCAGCGGCTGGATATTGACAGCGACTTCTTCCAACTCCTTTTCCAGGCTTGCACCTAGCTGCCTGGCCTGTACGGCGTAGTCGTCCAGGCGCTGTGCGACGCTAACCACCTTGGTGCGGCGTAAGGCCAGCATACGTCGGGTGGACTCGGAACTTTGGCGGATCGACTCTCCGGCGGCAAGTTCCTCTGCTATCACCTTCAGTCGCTCTGCCTCCGGGGACGCGTCATCAGTACTGGCTTCAGGTTTCAGGACTTCGACGGGCATCTTGGCGTTGTGATCGCCGAGTTCGAGCTCCTTGGACGCGAGGCGCTCCCTGAGTTCATTGAGGTGGCCTGCGCTCGCTTGCCGCTCCAATTCAGCGAGCGCGTGATTGATCTCACCGAGCGCAGCTCGGTGAGTACTGACGCGTTCAAGCGTGGGGCGCTCCTTGTCCGCCAAGTATTCATCCAAACCGGCGTGCGAGCCCTTGTCAGCGCTATCCAGGTGCGAGAAGAGCACTTGCCGGATCTCTGCGCTGAACTGATCGGACTGTCCGTTGATGTGATCGTTGCAGAGCATCTCGAAGTAGTCCTGCGAGATGTACTTTACGCGCTCTGGTTGATCCTCTTTGAACCGGTGGTCCAACGACACTTGCCCTATATCGTCGTTGCACCAGGTCAGCGCTGCCTCGAACGCTGAGGCCCGCTGGGTCGCCCCGCTCTTGAAGCGATCATCGATCAGGAAAGTGAAGTACTCATGGGCTTTGGAATTTCCGGCCAAGGCCAACACTTCTGCCAAGCCGCTCTTGCCTGAGCCCTTGTTGCCGATGATCGCCACCAGATCCGGGTTCAGCTCAATGTCCGTGCCGTCAAACCACGCCTCGGTAAGGGTGGCCGAGGGATTGCGAGTAACCGTCAATCTCTTCATGAACAGGCGGCCGTTGTCTCTCACCTGCGCCAGTTTGGGCGGAATGTCACCGATGTAGGAACGGAAGGAAGGCTCCTTGATCGCGTGGCACATGCCTTGGAAGGTAGGCTCGGCCTTGATCCACGTCTTCATGCCATTCGGAAACACGCCGTAGTCTGCATGCTTGTGGGCATCGGTACCACGCACACACAATCGCGGGGTCGATCCCAGCGATTCCCAAAATGCGTCAAAGTACTTCTCATTGGCAGCCGACCTGACGCCGTGAAAGGCGTCGCGGTTGCCCTGGTCCTTGCACTCGAAGATGCTCGCGGCGGTCATGTGACGCCTGACCTCCGCATAGTGCTGCCCCGACTTGATGTCTTTAAGGCCGCCATACGTGTCCCAAGGCATCAGAAGCAGTCCGCGCGAGCCCAGCGTATCCAGTGCTTTGGCCAAGGACTGGGGCGTCACCATTGCGGTTTGCCACCCGACCTTCAATGCGTACTCGGCGTCTTGGGCGACACGTGCAGGGTCGAAGCCGGAAGGGGTGAGTTTGTCTGCGCCCAGCTCTCGGGCGTACTGCACGAGGCACGCATCGCTCAGCCCTCGTTCGCCGCCACGAAGGCTTAGTTTCAGGTCGTTCAATACGTCTTGGAGGACTTGGTGCTCTACCGTAGGATCGATGATCAGATGCACATTGAGTCGCTTCTCCAGCGAGCTCTCTACACGCAGCTCGATACCGGGGAAGACCTGCTTGTTCGGCAGCTCATCCGGGTGCTGGCGCACATAGTCGGCCACCGCCAGATAACCATCGAACGTCCAGTAGTCCATGATCACGAAGACATCCGGTTCGGCATTCTTCAGTGAAAGGACGGTCTGCTTGACGATCGCCTGCTTGGCCTCGCCAATGGCTCCACGCAAGTTGGGCGAACCATTCCATTGATACGATGCCGGCGTATGACAGTGGAAGTCCCACACTCTCCACAGCGCCCCTTGCGACGTACGATCCATCATTGAACTCCCCTGTTCTCGTGGTTGTATATCGGTGCCAACGTGTCGCGCCGGACGAAGCTAGGCAATTGCGCCTGCGCGGACTTCACCGGTTTGTGTGCAGATCAGATCCTATCTTCAGCGTCAGTCCTGGCAGCGCCGCATCAGGACTGACCACAGCGCGGAGCAGTTCGCCGATGGCCATGCGCTCAGCGGGCACCCCGGCACCGAGGCCTCTCCAGGGGGAGCAGTGCATCCTGAAGATGCTGCCATTCTCCAGCGCGGCGTCGGTCGAGGTATCTGCCTGATGCGCATTCATGTGAATTCGAGAATCCTGCTTTCCGCGCTGGGCGATCAGCCGCTGCTCGCTGACGAAGCTCTCGACCATCACAGCAAAATCAAGGTTCGCGCCACGATCCACGCTGATTTCCGATCGGCTTATGTGGGTAATGAACTCAAAGCCCACGCGCTCAATGCGAACGGCTGCCTTCTGTAGCCGCAACTGGCAGAAAGGAGTGCCGGTGAGGTCAAGTTCAGCACGGGCGGAAAGTTGCAGGACTCCGCTATGTGACCAGTCACGTGCCTGCTTGAGCTGGCTGACAAATGACAGAAGCAAGCGATGCGCCTCGCCCAGCAGGCTGACCAAGCTCGCGCCGCGTTCCCCCGTGCGGATTGAAAACAGATCGAATTGAGGATCCAGTGCCTTCTCGGGCCGAAGATCGATGTGCAACTCAAGATCCGGATCTAACTCGTCGATCAGTGGAATGGCGGTTGCAGCAAACTGCACATGTCGCAGTTCAGCCGCAGCTAGATGCACGTGGAAGTGCAGGTGCCTGCCGGGTAGCCCCCACTCCTGGTCCGACAGATCACGAACCAGGTACAGCTCAATGCCCTTGCTGCGGGCATACGCGATCGCCCCTTCTTCAAAGCCGGTGGTCGTGAATATGGCACCGTGATTGGCCGCCAAGCCTTCCAGGCTGGCCGCTAGCACGTCGACACGGTCACGCCCCACGGGCTCCTTCCAGCGCTTGCATTCCACCAGCGTGATGAAGGTATAGAGCGGGGATTTTCGAACGATTTTGACGTCAATCTGCCGTTTGGCACCGTACCGATCCACTTCGGTGACATCGTGCTGGACGATTACGTCCCCGTCGGCGGCATGAAGCTCCTTGATGAACCGCTCGAACGCGGCCCAATCGTAGTACTGATGCATGAAGCCCGACGGATCCACCTCTCCCCCTTCGGTGCGAACTCCGCGCACATGGTGCTCAGTCCGATTGTACTGCGGCCCGCATACGTTCGGGTCGCCGCACCTTCACCCACAGCAATCCACCGTCAGCGGCGGCAGCGAGTGCCCCAACCGCGGGCGGTCACGGCTCCTCCAGCAGCTGCGCTGCCGGATTGTCGGCCACACGGCCGTGCTGATGATAGCCAATGACACTGGCCACCGAGCGGTGCTCGGTCATGGCCATCAAGGCGGGCAGGGCGCCCCCTTGCCGGCCCCCTCGGTGATGAGCCCTGGGCGCAGGCTATGCCCGCCCCCCGAAGCCCCCCTCTCACCCCCCCCCAGCGCGGCGCTGGATGATCAGCGCAATGACACGGTCGCTCAGCGCGGGCCGAACCCGGCTGACCCACACCCGGCGGAACAGCGCCCCCTCGGTCAGATCTTAGGCATCGAGCCAGGCCTGCAGGACGACAGCGACCGGGCCCAGCAGCGGCTTGTCAGGACTGTGGCACCCGCTCCATCGGCGAGCCTTAATGGCGTTGTCCTTCAGTCCTCAAGCAGTCGAGCACCTGGATTTGCTGTAGCTACGCCTGTTTGAAAATACCCCACGACGCTCGACACCGACCGGTGTTCGGTCAGCTGCATAATCGCCGGCAGCGCAATCCCTTGGCGGCTGGCCTCGGTCACGAACCCTGACCTGAGACTGTGCCCGCCAAAATCTCCCTCCAGTCCGGCCAGTCGCGCCCGCCGCTGTACGATCTCGCCTACCGCCGCCGGAGACAGGGCAGGGCCGACGCGCTGCTTCCACAGCCGTCGGAAGATCGCCCCTTCGGTGATACCGGCTGCGTCCAGCCAGTCCTGCAGCGCGAGGGCGGCCCGATCGAGCACCGGCTTGTCCGGGGTAGAGCTCGCGGTGACACCGGCCTGCTGGGTCTTGCTGTGCTCCAGGCGATAGATGTAGCCCGCCTCGCCGATCCGGCGCAGGTCGCGTAGGTCGGCGGCGGCGATCTCACTGCGCCGGCGCCCACCGCTGGCAAACCCGAAGCAGAGTAGGGCGCGATCCCGTATACCTTCCAGGCTGTCGTCGCAGGTGGCCAGCAGGGCTTCCAGCTCGGGCAGGGTGATCGCAGTCTTCTTGCGCGGCCGCTCTCCGCGTTTGACTGCGGCTCGGGCGGCGCGGCTGAGCACGGTGCGGATCGCTGGCTGTTCACAGGGATTGGTCGCCTGTTTGAGCCTGTGCGCGGTGGACAGCACGGCGACCCGATGCCGCACGGTGGCCAAGGTCCATGGCCCAAGCTTGGCCTTCAGGCCGGCCGCCCCCAATGCCTGGTCTACGATCGGCGGCAGTTCCCACGCCAGATCACCGTCAGTCGAGCGGCGCTGCACGTGGTCGACCACAAACTGCAATACGGTGGCTTCGGGCACCGGCAATGCGAGTTCGATGCCGTAGCGCGCTGTATGCCAGCCGGCCCAGTAGCGCAGGGCACTGGTGTAGCTGCGAGTGGTGTTCTCGGCCGCAGCTGCGGTAGACAACCATTGAGTGAGTGGGAAAAGCACTGGGAGTGCTGCGTAAGAGCATCCAAGAGTGCGCTAGCCATGGCCACCAGCATCACAGTTAATTTCGCATAATGTATATTATGTAAAATCGCCGTGTACTGCGCTGGGTTGCTATCGTTCTTGCTGCTTTTTCCCCTGGTAAGCCTCGAATCGGCTCCATCTCGCCTTGCAAGGTGGATCGATCGCAGGATAAGGCGTACCCAGTGGCAAGCCCCCCCCCCGGTCATTGACCAATGGATATCGCCGGCAGCTCTACCGAGGGTCGGCAGCGCAGATAGTTGCGCTGCTGATCGAGCGCTTGCTCCCAGCCATTGCCCACTCTGCGGATCACACGGCCCTCGGAACATGAGACGCCGGAAACCTTGGCTTCAGCGGTACCAAGTGCAGGGATATCGAGAAGAACCGAAGATGGCTGAGGACGTCCCCAGGCGCGGGACATGCCGTCCTGCATCGCGAAGTCGACATGCTCGCAATATGCATGTACCCATGGCCGAGGATCGCTAGCAAGAAGCTTGCGACAATCGAGCTTCGGAACCGCAGTGACATTGCGATTCGGGTTCACACGCTCGATGCCGCGGCCAGCGGCTGAGCGCGTCTGCGCAGACAAAGCGGACGCCGAAAGCAACAAAAACAACCCTAAGACACGAACATCCATGCTCACCCCCGTGGCAGAGATGATATGTGAGGAGCGAAGCGCACGCTTAGACAGATGCGACGCCCAGATGTCAGGCAGCATGCACGGCCATCGTTCGCGCCAGCACCGTAAGCACCGCCAGATGCCCCACGTAGTAGAGATAGAACGCCCAGCGCGTTCGTGGAATGGGGAAATGGCGGTTCGCCAGCAGCGCCACCGCTGGCAGCGCCAGCAACGCCCAGCCGTTGCCGTTCCACCAGCACAACGGTCCGAACGCCGCGATGAGCACGGCGATGCGCAGGTAGCGATGTTCAATCACGTGGCGGAAGCCGTGCCGGGGGGCGCCCTGGTGTGACGCATGCGGCACCGCGTGCAAACGAAACACCCACCAGGCGGCCAGCACCAGGATCAGTCCGGCCCAGTTGTAGTCCACCAATGGCGGCGCGGCCAGGACGCACATGCCAAGCAAGATCCATTGCCGTTGCTGGATGCTCCAGATCGCGGCGGCGGCCAGGGCGAAGCTGAGCAATATGTTGAACGGCGCCCAGTAGCCGAACGCGAGTCCGTGCACCGGCTGCGCCACGATGCCCCACAGCAGCAATCGGCGGACGGACTTGAGTACGTCGGCACCTGGCTGGGCCAGGTTGTAGGCCATGACCAGGGCGAACAGCGGAAACGCGACGCGACCGAGTTCGGACACGATCGGGACATAGCCATGGGCCAGCACCTTCGCTACGTGATCGCCGGTCATCAGCAGCACGGCGATCCATTTCAACAGTTCGCGGGCGCTGCTGGTCATCGTGTCGTTCAGAACGCCGCTCCTCTGGCGGCCAGGTGTCCGCCCTGCCCCTTCCTTGCGCCATCGCCCGTGACGGGCGGCCGATGCGTAGGGCGATGGTTCGGCGAGCAGCGGGCACGCATCGCTGTCGAGGCCATGGACGGTAGACTGTTCCATGCGAGCCGGCAATACGGTCGAGCGCGTTTCGCAGCGCGGCGCGCCATCGCGGATCGCGCCGCGCATGCGCCGCCGGTCAGAGCGGTCGCTGCGCCATCGGGAATGGCGTGGAGCTCGGGCGCTGCATGTGCAGGCAGCGATCCGCCACCGCGGACAGGCTGGTCCGGTGCGACACGACGACCAGCGCGGTGCGCGGCAGGCGCTGCCGCAGCGTCGACAGCACGTGTTTCTCCGAGATTACGTCGAGTGCGCTGGTGGCTTCGTCGAGCAAGGCGATCCGCGGTTGCCTGAGGATCACCTGCGCCAGCAGCAAGCGCTGCAGTTCGCCGCCGGAGAGTTTGGCGGCGGCGCTGTTCAAGGTGGTGTCCAGGCCCTGCGCGCCCGCCTGCAGGCGCGCGGCCAGGCCGACGTCGCGCAACGCCTGCCACATCGCCGCTTCGTTGGCACCCGGCTCGGCCCAGGCCAGGCAATCGCGCACCGTGTGCTGCCACGGGCGCACGCTCTGGCCGACATAGGCGCCATGCCGGACCAAGGCGCGGTACGCCGCAAAATCCAGCGTTTGCCCATCGCATTGGGCCGCGAACGCGCGCGGTTCGACCATGCCGGCGAGCACGTCCATCAGGCTGCTCTTGCCGATACCGGAGTGTCCGCAGATCAAGGTCATGCTGCCGGGCGCCAGGATCAGTTCGCCGATCGCGACCGCGGCCAGCGGCGGCGCCAGGCCGATCCGGTGGATCCGCAGCGGGCCATGCATGGGTGCGGCCTCGTGCGGCATTGCCGGCACCGCCCTCGCCGTCCCCAGACCCACATAGTGCTGCCATAACTCCAGCGCGGGCGCCGCCGAACGCAGTTGCTGGAAGCTCTGCCGGGTCGAGACCAGATACGGCAGCAGCCGGCCCAGCAACAGGCCTACGGTGATCAGCGCGCCGCGGTCGATGCCGTGCCAGAGGCCGGCCAGCAGCATGATCGCGGCGATGGCGGCGACGGCGCTGAGTTCGAGCAGCAGCCGGCCCGAGGCGACCAGTGCCTGTTGCCGCCAGTAGCCATGGCTGAGCCGGCTGGAGATCGTGTCATAGCCGCTTTTCTCCAGGTCTTCGCGTTCGAACGAACGCACATGGCGCAGGCGCCGCGGGAAATCCTCGCTGAGCCAGAACAGCCGGGTCATGTCGGCGACGTATTGACGGCTCACCTGGGCCTGTTCGTGGCCGGAGATGCGGAACGCGAGCACCGCCAGGCCCAGCAGCGGCGGCAGCGCCAGCACCAGGATGGGCGACACCAGAAAGGCGATGCCCAGGCTGACGCCGGCGGTGATGGCGGCTACCAGCAACTGCAGCAAGGCGCTGAAGCCCTGGACGATGATCTCGATGTTGTAGGTGAGCACGTTGGCGATTTCCGCCGAACTGGCGTCGGCAAGCGCCGGCAGCGGCGCGTCGAGCAGGCGCGCGTGCACCTGGCGGCGCAGGCGCACCGCGTGGCCGCTGGCCAGCTCAGCGGCCAGTCGCGCGCCCGTCCAGCGCAGCAGGGCGAAACCGGCGCTGGCGACGATGAAGATCGTCGTCTGGGCCAGGACGCCGTCGGGCAACGCCAGCACGTGGCCGCCGAGCGTCAGTGCATGCCCGGGTTGCACCAGCGGCACCAGGGCGACCGTGGCCACGGCGCCGGCCAGCGCGCAGAGCAACGACAGCACGACATAGAGACAGATGCGCATCCGCTCGCCACGATCCAGGGTGGCGATGAAGGTGCGCAGCAGTGGCGACGCTTGGTCGGGCGCGGTGTGGCTGCGCGCGGTCATCGGTGAAGGCCTTGGGATGGCGCCAGTTCGCCGATCAGCGTGACGGGCTGCAACGCGCCTGCACGCCGCGCCAGTGCGAACATGGCGCCGCGGCCGCCCTCGCCTGCACGCGACGTCTCCGTTCTCATGGCCGGCATACGCTCGTCGTCGTCGCACTCATCGCAGCAACTGCAGCACGGCATCGACCGAAGCATCCGGATGCGGGCCGCGTTGCAGCTCGTACACGCCCAGCCGCTGCAGTTGGCGTGCGAACAGCGGCCATCCCGGTTGCGCGGCGGCGTACGGCTGGTCGGCGGTCAGGCGCTCGAGCACCTCGTGTTCGGCAATGGGCCGCAACAGTTGCTGCGGATCCGCGGCGGCCGTGCTGGAGACGAACACCGCGCCGGCAAGCTGCAACGGCGCGGGCGCCAGGCATGCGCGGCCGTTGCGGATATCGACTTCGTGCTTGACCGCGCCGCTGCGGCGCCGGATCGTCGGCGCGGCAGCGATCCAGGCGCGGGTCTGCTCGTCGACCAGCCGCAGCAGATCCGGCCGCAGGTGCAGGAAGTTGCCGATGCCGGTGGCGAGCATGCGCTGCGGCTCGACGAACAACGCGTCCTCGGCGAGGAACTCTAGCCCCCGCAGCATGCTATGCAGGGCCAGCGTGGACTTGCCCGCGCCGCTGGCGCCGAGCATCAGCACGCCGCGCCCGCCGGCGCCGACACACGCGCCGTGCAGCGGCACCAGGCGCATCGCGCGCGCCGCCAGCACGAACACCGCGAACTCGATCAGTTCGTAGCGCACATGGTAGGGATGGGCGAGCATGTCTTCCGACACCACCAGCAGCGCCCTGCCCTGGTCCGGCATCAGCACCATGTAGTTGTCGGCGTCGATGATCCCGCACAGCACGCCGGCGCCGGACTGGGTCTGCACCGGCGGCGGCTGCAGCGCGAACACATAGGGTGCGTCGTGGCGCGCGACCAGGTTCAGTTCGATATGGAAGTCGGCTGCCTCCGGCAACTGGTGCGGCGGTATGTCGCCGAACGCCGCTTCGACCAACTGCAGCAAGGCCTCGCTATTGCTTTCGAAGCGGAAGCGGCCGCCCAGCAGTTGCTTGTTGAGGACGTGGTCGTGCCGCAGCCGGTCGTGGAACGGATCGGCGGCAACGCCAGCCTGCGTTGCGGCAGTGCCGGCCACAGGCTCCCAGCGTTGCGTGCGCACGGTCGAGGGCTGCATCGGGGATGGATCCATGGAGTCGATGCGCGTGAGTGCGTGCAGCGGCAGCAAAGGTTGTGCGGGCCATACGCGCCGACGCACCTGCGCAGTGCGCACAACCAAAGCCCGCGCCGGCGGCACTTACAGCACGGCCACCTGTGCGCGGCCACTGCTGCATGCGCCGCGGCATCTGTCGCTGGCGCCGAACGAGACCCTTCCGCCGATGCCAAAGATCCAGGTCAGCCACTCCTATTTCCTGCGCTACGATCCCAAGCAATGGGAGCGCGGCAAGCCGTATCCGCCGCTGGCCACGCTGCAGGTGGCCACGCTGCTGCGCCGGCACGGGCACGAGGTGACGCTGTTCGACGCGATGCTGGCCGACGGCGTGGAGGACTACCAGGCCTCGCTGCGCGCGGCGCAGCCGGACCTGGTGGTGTTCTACGAGGACAACTTCAATTTCCTGACCAAGATGTGCCTGAGCCGGATGCGCGAGGCCGCCTGCCGGATGATCGCCGAGGCGCGTGCCATCGGCAGCCGGGTGATCGTGGCCGGCTCCGACGCGTCGGACCATCCCGAAGCGTTCCTGGCCGCCGGCGCGCACGCGGTGCTGATCGGCGAAGGCATCGCGCCGCTGCTGGAACTGGTCGAGCGGCTGCAGCGAACGCCCGACATCGATGCCGCGGCCTGGGTGGCGGACGTGGCCGATGTCGCCACCGCCGCGTTGCCGCAGCTCAAGCGCGCGCAGATCGGTGCGCGGCCGCCGGATCCGCGCCTGTCCGGCCTGGCCGCCTGGGATCTGGTCGATATCGAGCGCTACCGGCGCCTGTGGCTGCAGCGGCACGGCTACTTCAGCCTGAACATGGCCGCCTCGCGCGGCTGCCCGTTCCGCTGCAACTGGTGCGCCAAGCCGATCTGGGGCAATCACTACAAGCGCCGCAGCGCGCCGGAAGTGGCCGCGGAAATGATCCACCTCAAGCGCGCCTTCGCCCCCGACCATATCTGGATGGCCGACGACATCTTCGGCTTCCACATCGAATGGGTTGAGGAATTCGCCGCGGTGCTGGCCGCGGCCGATGGCTCGATTCCGTTCACCATCCAGACCCGCGCCGATCTGGGCAGCGAACGCATGGCCGCCGCGTTGGCCCGCGCCGGTTGCGCCGAGGCGTGGATCGGCGCGGAAAGCGGCAGCCAGCGCATCCTCGACAAGATGACCAAAGGCACCGCGGTGGAGGACGTGATCGCCGCCCGTCAGCGCCTGGGCGCGCACGGCATCCGCGTCGGCTTCTTCCTGCAGCTCGGCTACCTGGACGAGCAACTGGACGACATCCTCGCCACCCGTGCGCTGGTGGCGACGGCGCGTCCGGACGACATCGGCGTCAGCGTGTCGTACCCGCTGCCCGGCACCAAGTTCTACCAGCAGGTGAAGAACCAGCTCGGCCGCAAGACCCATTGGCAGGACAGCGACGACCTGGCGATGATGTTCCATGGCGCCTACGACTCGGAGTTCTACCGGCGGGTGCGCGATCTGCTGCACCGGCAGGTGGACCTGCAGCGCGGCGAGGCCACGCGGCCGCCGCATGACTATGCGCAGGACTGGGCGGCACTGGATGCACAGTGGGACGCATTGATCGCCAGCGAAGGCCAGCACCGGACCGATGCCGCCCTGCCGGCCGCAGCCACCGCCTCCGACCGCCGCATCCCGCTGGCGCAACGCCAATGACCGCGCACGCGACGCCGCAAGCGCAGGCGCCCTCCTCCGCCGATCCCTTTATCGATGCATTTACCGAACGCGCGACGCAGCCTGCGTTGAAGCAGGTCGGCAGCGGCTTGCGGCTGGCGACCGAAACCCTGGCGCACGAGCTGGCGCGACCGGGCAACCCGATGCCGCAGTGGAACCGGCTGCAATGGCAGCTGGCCGCGGCGGCGACCGCCGCGCACGGCATTGGGCCGTTGCTGAGCCGGCTGTCGGTGTGGCCCGATCGCGACTGGAGCGCGTTCCTGGCCGAGCAGCGCGAGCACGTCGCCTATCGCTACCGGCGCATCGCCGCGCTGCTGGAGCGGATCGATGCGCTGGCGCAGGCCGCCGGCGTGGCGATCGTGCCGCTGAAGGGCGCGGCCTTGCACGCACAAGGCCTGTACCTGCCCGGCGACCGGCCGATGGCCGACATCGACCTGTTGGTGCGCGCCGAAGATGCCGCGCAGGTGGCTGCGTTGCTGGGCGAGCTCGGCTACGTGGCCGAATTCGTACAGTGGAAACACCAGACCTTCCGCCCGGCGCAGGCGCACCCCGTCGCCGGCCTGGGCGAGCATCGCGACACGCCGATCAACATCGAACTGCACCTGCGCATCCAGGAGCGGCTGCCGCTGGCCACGGTCGATATCAGCGGGCGCATCTTCCCGCGCGACAGCCGTCCGGGACTGAACCCCTACCCGTCCAATGGCGCGCTGATGAGCCATCTGCTGCTGCACGCGGCCGGCGGCATCTGCAGCCGCAGCCTGCGCTTGATGCATCTGCACGATATCTCGCTGCTGGCCACGCGGATGAGCGGCAAGGACTGGCGGGTGCTGTGCGATGACGCCGATGGCGCGCCGTGGTGGGCGCTGCCGCCGTTGCAGCTGGTGCTGCGCTACTACCGCACGGCGATTCCGAAGGCGGTGCTGGCGCAGTTGCGCGCGCAGTGCCCGCCGCTGCTGCGGCTGGTCTCGTGGCGGCTGGACCTGACCCGCGCCTCGTGCTCGCAGCTGTGGCTGCCGGCGCTGCCCGGCATCGAATGGGCGCGCTCGCCCGGCGAGGTGCTGCGCTATCTGCGGCAGCGGTTGCAGCCCTCACAGGAAAGCAAGCAGGAGCGCGCCGACATGATCCGCACCCAGCTGTGGCTGCAGGGCCAATCCTGGGTCGCCCTGCCGCAGCGGCGGCGCGTGCTGTTGCGCCTGCTGCGGCCGGTGCCGCGCATGGATGCGCTGTATGCGGTGCGCAGCGCCTTGCAGGGGTATGCGCCGCGCTAGGTAGGAGCGGCTTCAGCCGCGACGGGCGTTACCGATAGTGCCTGTCGCGGCTGAAGCCGCTCCTACATTGGAACGTGCGCTCACGCGCGCTTTGGACACAACCGCCGGTACAGCGTGTTGAAGCTGCGCACGGTGTGCTCGGCGTCCTCGCGCACCGCGCGGCACTGCGCGGACCAGGCCAGGCGCAGGCGCAGTTCGTCGTCGGCCAGGACCTGGCGCAAGGCTTCGGCCAGGCCCGCCCAGTCGCCGGTCGGCACCGCCAGCGCCGCCGACGGCGCCCATTCCAGCAGGTGCCCTACCCCGGTGCCGACGGTGGGCACGCCGGCCACCGCTGCTTCCAGCAACACCATCGGCCCGGCTTCGTGCAGCGACGACAGCACCAGCAGATCGGCAGCCTCCACCAGCGGGCGCAGTTCGCGCTGGGTCTTGAAACCGAGGAAGCGCACCTGCTGCGCCAGCCCGAGCTGCGCGACCAGGCGCTGCATCTCGCCATCGAGCGTGTCCACGCCGACGATGTCGATGCGGAACGCGACCCCGGCCCGCGCCAGCGCCGCCAGTGCGCGCAGCAGCGTCGGCTGGTCCTTGACCCGGTTGAGGCTGGCCACGTGCAGCAGCTGCGCGGTGCCGCCATCGCGGCGGCGCGGCTCGCGCTGCGGCCAGGCACGCAGGTCCACGCCCAGCGGCACGCGTTCGGCGGCGATGCCGAGCGCCTGCAGGGCATCGACGATCGGCGCGCTGGCTGCGGTGACCGCGTTCGCCAGCCGCAGCACCAGCGCCTCGCGCAGCCGGCCCTGCCATTTGCGCCGTCCGCCGTAGCCGATGGCATGCAGCGCGACCAGTTCGCCGCCGGCGATGTGCACCAGGCTCGGCCGCCGCAGCAAGCGCGCGGCGGCCACCGCGATCAGGCTGCAGTGGCCGGAAAAGATCGATTGCACCAGGTCGAACGGCGCCAGGCGATGCTCGGCGCGGATCGCGGCGACCGCGCGCAGGCGGGTGCGGCCGTCGCCGATGTTGTGGATGCGCGCGCCGAGCAACTCCCAGCATGCCGGCGCAGGCTCCTGGTGCAGCACGAACACATGCAGCTCGTGGCTGCGCGCCAGGCGTTCGATCAGGGTCAGCAGCACCGGGATCACCCGGTACTCGCCGCTGCGGTCCACCCCGCCGGGCACCACCAGCGCCAGCTTCATGCCTCGCTCCGCGCGGCTTGCTCCAGCAGTTGCGCATAGGCGCGCGACCAGCGCCGGCCCACCGCCGCGAACGACAGCTGCGCATCGAAGTGCGCGCGGACCTGCTCTGGCGACGGCCGTTCGGCGGCGGCATGCACCAGCGCCTCGGCGAGCAGCCCGGAATCGCCGCACGGCCACAGTTCGCCGACGCGGCCGCAGTCGGTGAGCGCGCGGAACGACGGGATGTCGGTCAGCACCGGCAGCGTGCCGCAGGCGAAGGCTTCCAGTGCCGCGTAGCCGCAGCTTTCGGCCAGGCTGCCAGATACGAACAGATCGGCCGCACGCATCAGCGTCTGTACCTGCGCATGGTCGACCTTGCCGAGCAGGTGCACGCGCCCGCGCAGACGCGGATCCTGCTGCACGCGCTGTTGGACCGCCTCCAGCAACGGCGCGCTGCCGAATGCGCAGAACAGCTGCAGTCCGGGCAGCCGCGCGGCGGCGCGGGCTACGCCTTCGAGCACGGTCAACGGATCCTTGCCGGCGCTCAGGTGCCCAACCCACAGCACGCAGGGCGCGCCATGCAGGCCGCTGTCGCGCCGCGCCTGGGCCCGGTTGCCGGGGGTGAAGCGGCAGCTGGATTCGGGAATCGCGAACAGCCGGGTGGACGGCGCGAACAGCCCGGCATGCACGAACGCGCGCGCCAGATCGAGCGAGGTGAAGGCGATGCCCGCCGCGGCCGCGTACCACTGCCGCCACTGCGAGCGGCGCCACCAGCGCGGCGGGCGATTGGCATGGTCCTGCAGCAGGATCGGCACGTGCGGCAACTGCCGCGCCATCGCGCAGGCCTCGCGCGCGAACTCCAGGCCGTGCACGTGGACCACGTCGGCGCCGATCGCCTGCACGATGCCGGCGATGCGCCGCGCGCGGCTGCTGGTGCCGGCATGGCCCGGATCGGTGAAGTGATACTCCACGCCGTTGCGCAGCAACTGCGCCGATGCGTCGGCGGCCTGGATCACCGACACGCGGGTGCCGGCGCTGGCCACCGCTTCGGAGATGTCGGCCAGCGACGGCCAGTGCGCGAACACCTGCGCCGGCGCCAGTCCCGGCGGCGTGCGGACGAAATTGATCTGGGCGACGTGCATGGATTTTCCGCGGGGAGGCGACACGCCTAGATGCCGGAGACCTGCGGCCGGCGCAGGCGCACCAGCCAATTGGCCAGGTTCAGTTCCCACGGCCGGTCGTAGCGCCGGTAGCGGTAGCGCCACGCCGCCATCGCGCTCAAGCCGCGCTTGGCCCAGCGCGGCGAGCGCAGGTCCTGCGCGGTGGGATAGCGGCAGCCCAGCACGGTGACGAAGTCGCGGATGCGCTGGCGCAGCGCGTCGTCGAGCCAGGGCGCGTCGGCATGGCAGGCGTAGTCCACCCATTGCGGCTGGGTCCACTCCTCCGGGGTGCGCGGGAACTCCACCGGCGCGCCGTGCAGGTCGCGCAGCGGCATCGATGCGCGCTTGCCGCGGTCCTTCTCGTGGCGGCTGGCCTCCGGCAGCGGCGTGTACACGTAGACGATGATTTCCGATTGCGGATTGATCCGCTTGAGCTCGCGAATGAACTCGAAGGTCTGCTCGGTCGCGTGCACGGTGTCCTGCGGCGGCGCGACCATGAACGACAGCTCCGGGATCACCCCGTTGCGCCGGCACAGCTCGGCCACCTCGAGGGTCTGGTCCGGACGCGTGCCCTTGCGGATTTCCTTGAGCATCGCCCCGCTCGGCGATTCGGCGCCGATGTAGGCCATGCGCAGCCGGCTCTTGCGCACCAGCTTCCAGGTGCTCTCGGACAGGTTGAGCAGCGCGTCGGCGCGCGCGTAGCACCACCACGGCATTTCCAGCTTGGCCATGACCTCCAGCAGCGGGATCATCTCCGCCTCGCGGTCGAAGAAGTTGTGGTCGAAGAACTGGATCGAATCGGCGCCCAGTTCCTCTTTCAGATAGCGCAGCTCGCGCTCCAGTCGTGCCGCAGTGGGTAGCGCGGTGGCGCCGCCGAACATCGCCGCCACGCCGCAGAAGGTGCAGCGGAAACGGCAGCCGAGCGCGGCCTGGTGCGAGGCGGTGCGGCGGCCCAGGAAGCTGCGGCCCAGGTACTGGCGCGGGTCGCCGAGCTTGGCGTACGGCAGCGCCGGTGCCGCCTCGCCGCGGCTGAAGCCGCGATTGCGGTTGTGCACGATCGCGCCGTCCTGTTTCCACGACAGCCCGTCGATCTGCGCCAGGCTGGGGCCTTCGCCACGCAACGCCGCGACCAGTTCCGGCAGCGTGTCCTCGCCCTGCGCGCGGATCGCGTAGTCCACGTACGGCGCGCTCAGCGCGGTGTCGGTGTACAGGGTCGGGAAATAGCCGCCCCAGACGATCGGCATGGCCGGGAAGCGTTCGCGGATCGCCGTGGACAGCGCGATCGACGGCGCGATCTGCGGCCCGCCCATGACGCTGATGCCGACCGCGTCGTAGCGTTGTTGCTGCAACGCCTGCAGCGCGCTGTCGATGAAGCCGCGATCGACGTTGCCGTCGATGATGCGGCTGTCGCCGCTGCGGTCCAGTGCCGCGGCCAGGTTCAGCAGCGCCAGCGGGAAGCGGGCATTGCCGCGCGAGGTGATGGTCGGATTGACCAGCAGCGTGTTCGGTGTGGAAGGCATGGGAGAAGACCGCAAGGCGAGGCTCACGGCAGGCGCCGCAGCCGGAACACCAGCGCCACCGGCACCTGCAGCGCGGCAGGATCGAAGTGCGCGCCGGCGGGAATGTCGGCAGGATCGAGCATCGGTTCGCACACCGCCTCGATCGCCAGCCCGAGCGCGGCGCAGGCCGCATGCCAGTGGCTGTAGAGGTGCTGGGTATGGCGCACCGCGTAGCGCTGGCCGTCAGCTTTGAAATCGCGCTTCCAGCCCAGCGCGTGGCCGATCGGGTGCACGTCGCTGCACAGCACGCTGCCGCCCGGGCGGGTGGCGCGGTGCAGCTCGGCCAGCGCCGGCAGCAGCTGCGGCAGATGCCCGACGGCCAGGGCGCAGATGCTCAGGTCGGCGGCGGCATCGGCCACCGGCAGTGCGTCCAGGCTGCCTTCGCGCAGCGTGTAGCGGTTGCCGGCGCCGGCCGCATCCAGTTCGTGCGCGGCGCGGCCGAGCATCTGCGGCGACAGGTCCACGCCGGTGGCGTGCGCGGCGTTGCGCTGCAGCGCATGCAGCAGATAGCGTCCGCTGCCGCAGCCGGCATCGAGCACGCGCTGGCCGTGCAGCGTGGGCGGCAACAGCGCCAGCATGGCGCGCTGCTCGGCCTGCATCACCGGGTTGTGGGCGTGCGCCGGATAGCTCGCCGCCCACAGCGCATAGGCCTCGAACGGGTCCAGGATCGGCACGGCGCTCATGCGCGGCGTGCCTGCAGGGCGGACGGCTCGGCCGTGCGAAGCGCATCGCCCTGCAGTTCCAGGCCGGGTTCGAGCGCGAGCAGCGCGGGGTCGGCCAGCTCGGCGGCCAGCAGCTTCGGCACGCCGTCCAGCGTGACCGGCACCGCCGCCACGCCGGCGGCCTCGAACCAGTCGGCGAAATCGGGATCGGCGATGCGCGGGCGCCCATCGTGCACCACCGCGCGCAGTTCGCTGCGCGCACGGCCGACCAGGCTATGCGCCGGATCGCCGCCGCGGTCGCCGACGATCAGCAGATCCGCGGCGGTGCCGACCGCGAGACTGCCGCGCCCGGGCAGGCGCAGGATGCGTGCGGCGGCGGTGGTCGCCAGCGCCAGCGCCTGCCCGGGATCCAGCCCGTTGGCGGCGGCCACCTGCAGTTCCTCGAGCAGGTCGCGCGCGCCGCTCAGGCGCGAATCGCTGCCCAGCGCCAGGCGCCCGCCCGCGTACAGCCGGCGTGGATCCAGCGTGCGCCCCAGCAGCGCCAGGTTGCTCGACGGGCACCACACCACGGCGGCGCCACAGGCGAGCACGCGCTCGATGTCGGCGGTGCCAAGGCCCACGCCGTGGATCAGCACGCTGTTGGCGGCCAGGCAGCCGCGCTGGTCCAGTTCGGCCAGTTCGGCGGCGGCGACCGCATCGGTGCCCTCGGCCAGGTGGATCATCCACGGGCGGTCGGCGGCGGTCGCGGCGAAGCTCTGCGCCAGCGGCGGCCCATAGTCGGGTCCATGCAAGGCGTAGCTCCAGCCGAACTCGCGCAGCAGCGCGACCGGAAAGTCCGCCGCGTCCAGTTCGGCATGCCACGGATCGTGGTGGGCGACGCAGGTGACGCCGGCGAGCAGGTTCTTCAGCGCGCCGTGGCGCAGGCGCAGCGCTTTCGGCAGTTGCAGCGCGGCGGCGACGGCGGGGTCGCGGAAATGCGCAGCGAATGCCTCGATCCACGCGTAGCTGTTGGCGAACGGCGCGGTCTGCGGCAGCGGCGGCACCGCGTTGACCTGCAGGTGCTCGTGCGCATTGATCAGCCCCGGAAACACCAGGTGCCCGTGCAACGCGATCCGGTACGCCGCAGTGGCCGGCGCGGCGGCGACGCGCGCGCCGCGCAACGCCAGGGACGCGCGCAGCGCGCCGGCCGGCGTGGCCAGGCGCGCGCCGTGCAGGCAGACTTCGGCGGCAGCGGAAAGCGCGCGCATCGTTCAGCGCTTGCGCATCACGATCAGGAAGTGATCGCCCATGTCGCGCAGCAGCGGCCAGCCGCCGATGCGGTCGTCCAGCCGGCCCAGGCGTTCGCCCCAGCGCGGGTGGCGGCGATAGTGCTCGACCAGGTACGGCGGCGGCAGGCACAGGCTGAGCGCGCGATAGGATTCCAGTTCGAAATGCGCGGAGAAGGCGCGGTAGAACTCGCGCGGCAGGTAGTACCAGGTCCAGATCGTGTGCCCGTTCATGCCCACCGCGGTGACCCCGCGCGCGCCACGCACCGCGGCGCGGCGGAAGCGTCCGCGCAGCGCGTAATGGCCCACTTCCCACGGGCACAGGCGCCCGATCACCGAGAACACCAGGCGCCCGTCGCGGCGCAGCAGGCGCGCGCATTCGGCGGCCACAGCGGGCAGGTCCGGCGCGCAGTTCAGCGGGCCGAAGTTGGAATACATGCCGTCGAACTCGCCGTCGAGGCGGTCCAGTTGCTGGATGCCGACGTGCGCCGCGCTGAGCCGCCCCTGCAGCGCCGGGTCCTGCGCCCGCTGCCGGGTGCGCTCCACCATCTGCGGCGACCAGTCGGTGCCCAGCACCCGGTAGCCGCGCTGCGCGAACTCGTGGGCGTCCAGGCCGGTGCCGCAGCCCAGGTCGATCAGCCGCGCGCCGACCGGCAACTGCGCGGCCACCGTGTCCCACAGGGTGGTGCGCATGCGCTGGATCAGCTCGTTGTTGCCGCGCGGGCCGTCGTAGTCGGCGGCAACGCTATCGAAGGCGCGCTGGGTCTCCAGCAGCAGCGCCGGATCGATCGTCGCCGCGCGCGCAGCGGTGCCGGGCTTGCCATTCGCAGTCACATCCACTCTCCACTCGCCTGCCGTCGTCGTCGGGAATTGCCGTGCCGGCCGCAAGCGCGGATCGCACGGTATGCCAGTGAGTGCGGGTGGCGGGCGGTTTGGTTGAATCGCCGTGCGCGGCGTCGTGCGGATTCGCGCTTATGCGCCGCCGCCGGCCGGCGCAAGCTGCGGCATGCGTGCGGCCTGCCGGCGCCGCAGCGCGTTGCGGACGATCGCGGCGAACACGCCGAGTCCCACGCCCAGCATCAGTCCCACCGCCAGTACCAGCACCGGATTGGGAAATGCCGGGCGTTCGGGCACGTAGGCCGCCCATGGCGCGGAGGTGTCGTAGGTATAGCGCGCGCCGAGCCGGGCGCGCAGGTCGTCGCGCTCGGACTTCAGGCCGCGGATGGTCGTGTTCTTCTCCGACAGCAGCATGTTGCCGAGCAATTGCTGCTCGACGCTGCCGTTGCCCTCGGCCTGCTGTTGCAGCAGGCGTGCGCGCTCGGCCTGGGTCGCGGCGAGTTCGCTGTCGATGTCCTGCAGGCGTTCGCGCGTCTGTTGCATCGGCACGGCCTGGATGCGCCGATGCAACGCCTGCAACTGCGCCGTCGTCGCCGCGGCCAGGGCGCGCGCCTGCTGCGCCGAATCGGCACGCAGGCTCAACTCGATCAGGTTGGCATAGGGATCCGGGTCCAGCTTCAGACTGCCGCGGTACAGCGCAGCCTCGCGGCCGTTCAACGGCAGGCCCAGGCTCTGCAGCACCTGGTCCTGGAACAGCCGGGTCTTGATCCGCTCGATCACCCGCTGGAACGGCTCCAGCTTGGGATCGCGACCGGCCGGGGTCGGGCCGAATTCGCCGACCTGCACCCACGCGGTGGCCTGCCACTGGCGCGTGGCGACATGCAGGAAGGCGAACGCCAGCGCCAGCGCGACGAGCAGCGGCAGCACGCACCACGTCCATTCGCGCCGCAGGATCCGCCACAGGTCGATCAGGTAGATTTCGTCTTCTTTCATGGCAAGGTAGTTCCCGGAGAAAAAGGTGGCGACGGCGCCTGCCCCGCCCTGCCCGGCGCAGCCGCCAGCGCCGCGCGGCGGTTCGGCAGCAGCGCGCTGCCGGCGTGCAGGACCAGGCACAGCGCGATGAAGCCGGCGTTGGTCCAGGTGAAGGCCTGCGGCGCGAACGGCGACATCAGGCAGGCGTAGGCGATGCGCAGGAACACCAGCAGGTTGAACAGCGACACCGTGCTGCCGAGCAGGCGCACGCTCCACAGCAGCGTCGCGTACAGCGCCAGCATCGCGGCCAGCCCGGCGCCGGCGCCGCCGGCCAGCAGGAACGGGAAGAACTCGGTGCCGACGTTGATGTTCGGCGCATCCAGCGGAATGCCGGTGCCGGCGGTGGCGATCGAACCGCTCAGCGGCACCAGCTGGTTGACCAGGAAACTGGCGTTGACGTAGTCCTTGGCCAGCATCGCGCCGAAGTTGTACGGGCCGGCGCCGATGTACAGCAGCAGCCACTTGATGCCCTGCGGCGCGGCGCGGTACAGCGCGCCGAACGGCAGCGTCACCGAATCCAGCGAGCCCGAGCGCAGCGTGCCCAGCAGCGAGAACGCCGCGCCGCCGGCGACCAGCAACGCCACGATGGCCTTCCACGGCACCGGCCGCGCCGGATCGCGCCGCAGCAGCAGGAGCAGCGCGAAGCTGAACAACGCGGCGAAGATGCGGTTGCGGTCGATCACCAGCACCGGGAACACGAAGCCGGCGACGATCATCGCGTTGCGCAGCGCCTTGTCGCGCACGCACAGCAGCGCGATCGGCGGCAGGATCCAGCACATGTTGGACAGGTGCCGCACGTGCGAATGCAGCGGCGTCAGGTCGGCATACGCGGAAGGATTGGTGAACAGCGGGATCGGGAACAGCGTCAGGTCCAGCACGCAGAACACGCCGACCAGCGCGGCCAGGCACAGCGCGACGAAGGCCTCGCGGGTGCCGGCATAACGGCGCGCGCGAAACGCGGCCAGCGACGGCAAGCGGATGCCGTGCAGCGCATCCAGCAACAGCGTCGTTGCGGCCGCGGCGGCCAACAAGGCGACGCCGGCGGCATAGCCCGGCGGCAGATCGAAGCTGAGCAGGGTCAGCGCGCAACTGAACAGCAGCGGCAGGCCGAAATAGCTCGACGGCAGGCGCAGCAGGCGTTTCATGCGCGCTCGGCCAGCGGCGCCGCTGCGGCCGGCCGCAGGCGTGCCAGCAGCGACAGCCATGCATGCGCCAGCAAGTGGCCGCCCAGCGCCGCCGGCTGGCGCCGCAGGAACGCGATCTTGGCCGCGATGTAGTGCGCCTGCGCGTGCAGCAGCGTGCGGCACGGCGCATCGAACAGCGCCGCGCGGCGCAGCGCCACCTGCCGCGACTCGGTCAGATTGGCCAGGCGGCTGGGCAGGTGCCGGGTCCTGCTGGCGTTGGCACCGTGCAGCCGGTACGCGCAGACGCCGACGTCGATGAAGCCCAGCGCGTCGCGCGCGACCAGGCGCAGGAAGAAATCCCAGTCCTCGATATGCAGTTCTTCGTCCCAGGCCACGCGCGCCTGCAGCGCGCTGCGCCGCACCAGGGCCACCGCCCCGCTCACCGCCCAGTGCCGGATCACCGCGCGGCGGATGCCGGCGTCGCTCAGGTACAGGCGTTTGTCCACGCCGTGCAGGTCGCGCATGCTGCTCTGGTGCAGCAGGCGCCCGTCCGCATCGACCACCACCGCATCGCCGATCACCGCGGTCTTGCCCGGCGAGGCGCGCAGATAGGCGACCTGCGCGGCCAGACCGCCCGGCAGCAGGTAGTCGTCGCTGGCGCCCAGGCGCAGGAACTCGCCACTGGCCATCGCCACCAGATGGTTCAGCGTGGCGGCGATGCCGCGGTTCTCGCGCGGCCAGAACCGCACCGGGATGCGCTGTCCGTGCAGCGCGATCCACTCGGCGATGCGCGCGGCGGTGGCGTCGCTGGAGCCGTCGTCGACGATCACCAGCTCCTTGTTCGGATACGGGTCCTCCAGCACGCTGTCCAGGCAGCGCTGCACGAAGCGTTCGTGGTTGAACGCCGGCACCAGCACCGACACCAGCGGCATCTCGCCGCGCAGCCCGCGTTCGTCCATCAGCGCAACCCTCCCAGATAGCGCCGCACCACCACGACGTTGAACGCCAGGTACAGCGCATAGTTGACTGCGAATGCGTATGCCGCCCCGATCAGGCCCATGCGCGCAGTGAACAGATAGACCAGCCCCAGATAGCTGGCGGCGAACACACATTCGGAGATCACGAACAGCCGCGTCATCGCCTTGGCCAGCATCAGGTACGACAGCACGAACGAGGCGATCTTGATCACGTCGCCGACCAGCTGCGGCGCGTACAGCGGCGCAGCGGCGGCGAAGTCGGCGGCGAACAGCAGCCGCGTGATCCAGTCGCGGCACAGGTAGATCGCCGCGGCCAATGCGATCACCGCCGGCAACACGTAGCGGTAGGCGGTGCGCAGTTCCAGCAGCAGCCCGGCACGGTCGCGCAACGCTGCCAGCTTGGGCAGGTAATAGACGTTGATCGCCGTGGTGAAGAACAACAGGTAGGCCTCGGAGACCTTGCTCACCGCCTGCCAATAGCCGACCTGCTGCCAGCCGAAGGTGTCGGCCAGATGGTCGCGCACGCCGATATTGACCAGCAGCGGCAGCAGCGCCGAAGTCAGCGTCATCACCGAGAACGCGGCCAGGCGCCGGGTCATTTCCGCATCGAAGCGGATGCGCAGCATGTCGCGGCGGAAGTACGGGCTGCGCCGCAGCGCCGGCAGGCCGGCGCACAGCCACAGCACCTGCCCGGCTACCAGCGCCAGCAGCGCGCCGTACAGCTGCAGCCAGCGCGACAGCCACAGCACCACCAGCACGCTGAGCACCGAGCCGGCGACCTGGATGAAGGCCAGCCGGCGCACGTCCATGAAACCGTTGACCACCGCCAGGATGTAGTTGACCAGGGCGATGCCGAGCTGGGCCACGGCCAGCACGCAGATCAGGCTCTGGTACTGCGGATCGCCGAGCAGGCGCTGCGCGATCTGGCGGCTGAACAGCAGCGCGACCACCCCCATCACGCAGGCGGCGCAGCAGGCATAGCCCAGCGCCGCGCCGAGCAGCCGCGCCAGTTTCTGCGCATCGTCGCGGTATTCGGCCACGTACTTGACGATGCCCGCGCCGATGCCGCCGCCGGCCAGCACCGCCAGCAGCGACATCAGGCTGGTGAACTGGCCGAGCCGGGCCACGCCGGCCGGCCCGGCATACACCGCGACCAGCTTGAGCACCAGTAACGCGGCCAGCAGCTTGGCCGCGGTGGCCACGCCGCTGTACACGCCGCTGCGCAGCACGTTCATGCCGTTGTGGCCTCGAACGCCAGACAGGCGTCGATCACCCGCTGCACCGCGGCCGCATCCAGGGTCGGGTCGATCGGCAGGCTCAGCACCTCGCGGTGCAGTTGCTCGCATAGCGGCAAGCTGAGCCCGCTCAGTGCGGCATAGGCCGGCTGCCGGTGCGGCGGCAGCGGATAGTGCACCACGCAGTGAATGCCGCTGGCCAGCAGATGGCGCTGCAGCGCGTCGCGCCGGGCGCAGCGCACCACGAACAGATGCCAGGCGTGAGCCGCCTCGTCGGCCACCTGCGGCAACTGCAGCTGCGGATGCGCGATGCCTGCGCGATAGCGCCGCGCCACATCGCGGCGCAGGGCGATGTCGGCATCCAGGTAGTGCAGCTTGACCCGCAGCAGCGCCGCCTGCATTTCGTCCAGGCGCGAGTTCACGCCTTGCACCAGGTGCCGGTACTTGATGTCCGACCCGTAGTTGCGCAGCATCCGGATCTGCGCGGCCAGCGCGGCGTCGTCGGTCGTGACCGCGCCGCCATCGCCGAGCGCACCCAGGTTCTTGCCGGGGAAGAAACTGAAGCCGGCGGCGTCGCCGAAACTTCCGGCGTGGCGCCCATGCAGGCGCGCGCCGTGCGCCTGCGCCGCGTCCTCGATCAGCAGCAGGCCGTGCTGCCGCGCCAACGTCCGCAACGCGGCCATGTCCGCCAGCTGGCCGTACAGGTGCACCGCCATGATCGCCCGTGTGCGTGGGCCGATCGCCCGCTCCACGCTGGCCGGATCCAGGTTGAAGCTGACCGGATTCGGCTCCACCGGCACCGGCAGCAACCGGCTCTCGCTGATCGCCAGGAAGCTGGCGATGAAGGTGTTGCCCGGCACGATCACCTCGTCGCCGTCGCGTAGCCGGCCCAGTTCGCGGTAACCGCGCAGGATCAGGCTCAGCGCGTCCATGCCGTTGCCCACGCCGATCGCATGTTCGGTGCCGCAATAGGCGGCGAACTCGCGCTCGAACGCGTCGAGCTCCTCGCCCAGCACATACCAGCCCGAGTCGATGACCCGCGCCGCCGCGGCCTTCAGTTCGTCGGCATAGCGGGCGTTGAGCGCGCGCAGGTCCAGGAACGGCACGCTCATCGCAGGTCCCAGGCGTAGAAATCGTGGACCACGCCGCGCGCGCCGAAGCGCTCCTTCTGCGTGACCAGGCCGTCGTTGAGCACCTGGCCCTGCTGCTCGGTGGAAATGCCCAGGCTGAAGTACTCGCGCTGCGCGTAGCGGTGTTCGATCAGGTCGGCCAGCAGCAGGCTCAGCGCGTCCACGCGCCGGCCCTGTTCGGAACAGGCCAGGTACTGGGTGTGCACCACGCGGCCGAAGTCGTACAGCAGCGTGCCGGCCAGCAGGCTCTCGCCGTCGCGCACTTCGTACAGCACCAGCTGTTCCGGGAAGCGCCCGCACAACAGGCGCAGTTCCTGCAGGCTGTGGGTGGGCGTGGCGCCGTGGCGCTGCAGTACCTCGCTCAGCAGCGCATGGAACGGTGCCGGATCGTCGCTGCGCTGCACGCGCAGGCCGGCCTTGCGCGCCTTGCCGATCGAGCGCCGCCGTTCGGCGGCGAAGCGCAGCGGCTCGCGCAAGGCGATCGCCGAGGACAGGTCGCGGCGCTGCAGGCGCGCGCCGAGCCGGTGCAGGGCATAAAGATCTTCCTCCGCCGGCGACGCATGGAACAGGTGCGGCACCGCCTTGTACAGCAACTCGTGCACGCCGCGGGCGCGGTAATGCGCGGCGATCTGCTCGAACACCGCCAGTGTCGCCGTCGCGCGCAGGCCATGCGCGGACAGCAGCCCGGCATAGCTCAGCCCGGCGTGGCTGACCACGCGCGTGCCCTCGATATTGGCCGGGAACACCGCAAGCAGCGCACCGCCTCGCTCGACCAGCAGCGAGGCGTCGACGAAGCGCTCGGCGTGGTAGTCCATGTAGCCGCGCCGATGCAGCAGGTTGCCGTTGCGGGATTCGCCGATCAACGCGTCCCAGGCCGGCGCATCGGCGGCGGTATACGGCCTAACCGAAATCATCGCCACTCCCCTCGCCTGCGCCCTGCGCAAGCGGCGCCACCGCCACGCCGAAGCCGTCGCGGCCCATGTCGTTGCCGTTGTAGAACATCAGCACGCGGTCGCGGTGCCGGATCAGCGCCGGATAGCACAGCGTGCGCGCGTCCCAGCCGCCGGGCGAAAGCGCCAGGCCGAAGGCGGCGTCGCACCGCTGCCAGTGGCGGCCGTCGGCGCTGCGCGCCACGCCGGGGAAGTACGCGCCGCCGACGTTGCCGCGGGTGAAATACATCAGGTAGCCGCCCTGGTGGCGGTACACGCGCGGGCGGCCGATGCGGTATTCGCTGCCCTGCGGTTGCAGGCACAGCGTGTCCTGGCGCGGGATCGCCTGCAGGTCGTCGGTCTCGGCGTAGCGGATGTGGTAGCGCGGGAACGGCGTGCCGTCGATGTGCTCCCAGTCGTCGCCGACCGCGTACCACAGCCGCCAGCGGCCGTCCTCGTAGCGCGCCGAATGCACCGCGGCGATGGTGCTGCGCCCGGGTGCGCGGTCCAGCAGCGGCGTGTCCTGGCGGCGCTGGAACGTCTCGCCGCCGTCGTTGGACACCGCCAGTCCGGTGAAGGCCAGGAACTTGGCCTTGGCCACGCGCTGGAAGCCGACATAGAACATGTACAGACCGTCCGGCGCGGCGACCACGTCGCCGAGGATCATGCCGTTGTCGTCGAAGCAGCCGTCGCGGCCGATGTCCAGCACCGGCGCGGCGCTGACGCGCACCACCCGGGTCGGATCGTCGCCGCGCACGTCGACGTAGCCGATGCGGCTGATCCCGGCGTCGTCGCGGAAGCCGGCGTAGACCCGGATCAACTCGGCGTCCAGGCGATGCGGCGTCGGCGTCAGCGCCGAATGCCGCATCCAGCCGCCGACGCCGTCGCGTACGGTGGCGAACGCCAGGCCGCGTTTGCTCCAATCGAACATGGCGTCAGAGCGTCACGTCGAAGCTGGACTTGCCGGCCACCGCGCGCGCCGGCGCGCCGACGTAGACCCGGCCCGGCTCGGTGTCGCGGGTGACCAGCGCGCCGGCGCCGATCACGTTGTCCGCAGCGACCTTGACCCCGTCGCTGAAGGTGGCATTGACCCCGACGAAACTGCTCTGGCCGATCTCGCAGTAGCCGGAAATCACCGCATGCGAGGCGACGAACACGTGGTCGTGGATCACCGTGCGGTGGCCGATGTGGTTGCCGCTCCACAGGATGCAGTTGTCGCCGATGCGGGTGAACGGCTGCACCACATTGCCTTCGAACACGAAACAGTTCTCGCCCAGCTGCGCATTGCGCCAGACGAAGGCGTGCGAACTGACGTAGCTGGCCAGGCGATAGCCGCGGCGCTTGGCGTCGAGGAAGAACCGCGTGCGCAGCCGGTTGAGGCCGCTGGCGGGAATCGCCACGAACGCCTCGACCTCGGCCGGCGGGTACAGCCGTTCCAGGTCTTCGTACGCCACCACCGGGCGCTCGGCCAGCGTCGGCGCGGCGATGTAGTCGCGCTCGGCGCTGAAGGCCAGCACCTCGTAGTCGCTGTCGTGGCTGAAGTATTCGCAGGCGATCTGGGCCAGTTCGCCCGCGCCAATGATGACCAGCGGTTTCGCCATGGCCCTACGCCTCCTGCCTGCGTTCGCCGCCCGCTTCGCGCAGGAACTCGTCGTAGTCGAGGATGTAGTCGGCCGGATCGTAGGCCTGGTCGGCCAGCACCATCAGCACGCAGTCGCCGCTGAAATCGTACAGGTCGCGCCACACCATGCTGCCGAGCAGCAGGCCCTGGCAGGGATCGTCCAGCACCACCTGCACCGGTCCGCTGCCGTCGTCGAGCAGGAACGACACCGAGCCATGCAGGGCCACCGCCAATTGGTTCAGATGGCGGTGCGCGTGCTGCCCGCGGTGCACGCCATGCTTGGTGGCGAACAGGTAGTACACGCGCCGGATGTCGAAGGGCACGTCGCGTTGCTGCTCCAGGGCCACGAGCAGGCCGCGCTCATCGCCGTGCGTACGCAACTGGATTCGTTCGATTGCCATGAATGTGTCCGACACGGACTCCGACGCGGAGTTACCAGGCTGAGTGCTTCCGGTCGGCGCAAAGGTTGCGCCATGCCGCGCGCAACGCCGATGCGAAGGCCGCCGCCACGCCGACGCAACCTTTTGCCGCGCCCCCGGCACCCATCTGCGACCACCACTGCGCCGCCCCGCTGCGCGCTCGGCAGTGGCCGCACGGCGCCGCGAGCGGCAGCGCGCATTCCATCGACACGACCTGGACAGGGCACGCCACCATGACTTCATCCACGCAGGCCGACGACAATCTCGCCCTTTCCGAAGCGCCAGGGCATCCGCCGCGCACCTCCGCAGGCGCGGCGCTGCCGCGGCCGATGGTGGTGCTGCACTGGCTCACCGTGCTGTGCCTGGTGCTGGCGGCAGGGCTGATCCTGTTGCGCGAAGAGGTCGATGGCCGCGCCGTACGCCAATGGTTGCTGGAGGGGCATCGGCATTTCGGCCTGTTCGTACTCGGCCTGTTCTTCCTGCGCGTGGCGCTGCGCCTGCGCCTGGGCAAACGCCACGACCCCGATGCTCCCTCGCCGCTGCTGCGGGCGCTGGCCGGGCTCACCCACGTGGTCATGTACGCGCTGCTGCTGACCCTGCCGGTGCTGGGCTGGGCGCTGAGCCAGGCCATGGGCAAGCCGGTGCATCTGTTCGCCGCCACGCTGCCGGAACTGGTCGCCCCCGATCCGGATCTGGCCGACACGCTCGGCGCCTGGCACGTGTATGCCGCCTGGGCGCTGCTCGGCCTGATCCTGCTGCATATCGGTGCCGCGCTATGGCACCACTTCGTGCGCCGCGACGAAACCCTGCGGCGAATGCTGCGCTTCCGCCGCGGCTGAGCCGCGCCTTACGCCCTTCCCTCGTCCGCCGCCGCGCCGACCCGCTCAAGGACCCATCGCATGCAGACCGCCCCGTCTCCTTCTTCCTTCTTCCGTTCCGGCACGCTGCGCGGCGCCGAGCAGGTCCTGCTGTGGTCCACGCTCGGTTCGCTGTTGCTGCTGGTCAGCCCGCGCGCCGCGGCGGTACCGGCGTTCGCGCGGCAGACCGGCTCCTCCTGCGCGGACTGCCACATCGGCGCCTATGGCCCGGCGCTGACCCCGTACGGCATGCGCTTCAAGCTCAACGGTTACACCGACAGCGACGGCAACGGCACCAAGGTCCCGGTCTCGGCGCAGCTCATCGGCACCCGCAGCGTGCCGGTACGCGGCAAGACCAACAACCAGCTCAGCGAGGGCGACCTGTACCTGGCAGGGCGCGTCAGCGACAACATCGGCGGCTACATCAAGGTCTCCAGCACCAACAACGGCAAGGACAAGTTCACCACCAAGCTGGACAACGTGGACCTGCGCTTCGTCGCCAAGACCTTCAAGCTCGGCGGCAAGGACGCGCTGCTCGGGGTCAGCGTCAACAACAACCCCGGCAGCCAGGACCCGATCGGCGTGCTGCCCAACGCCTCCGGCCTGGGGCCGGCCTCGGCCTACGCCAGCTCCACCACCCTGCTCAACCAGTCCTCGCTGTCCAACCGGGTGATCGGCACCAGCGTCTACGGCGTGTACGACCGCAACTGGTACGGCGAGATCGGCACCTACAACGCGCTGCCGGTCTCCACCCAGGACGACCTCGGCTACGCGGTCGGCGGCGACCCAGGCAAGCTCAGCGACACCGGCTACCTGCGCCTGAGCTACATGAAGGACATGAAGAAGCAATTCTTCTCCGCCGGCGTGGTCGCCCTGACCACCCATCGCCAGCTGCCGCGCAGCACCGGCCCGCGCGACGACTTCACCGACCTGGGCTACGACCTGAACTACCAGTTCCTGGGCACCCGCGAGCACATCCTCAAGCTCGGCTATCTCAACATCTACGAGCGCCGCCGCTACGGCAGCGCGGCGATCGACCCGGCCGACCCCAGCGTGGCCGGGCTGCGCCGCGGCAGCATCCGCGACCAGTCGATCAACCTCAGCTACACCTACAAGCAGAGCTACGGCCTGCTGCTGGCGCACTTCATCAATACCGGCTCGGACGACGCGTTCCGCTACAGCCCGTACGGCGCCCCGGACACCACCAGCAACCTGATCAGCGCCTCCTGGGCGCCGTTCGGCAAGGACGATTCGTTCACCTCGATCGCCAATATGCGCCTGTCCGCCACCTGGTTCCGTTTCAGCAAGTTCAACGGCACCACCGGCAACGTGTTCGGCGCCCTGCCGGTGACCCGCCCGCACGACCTGAACCAGTTCTCGCTGGCGCTGAGCCTGGCGTTCTGAGCACACCTTCCCCCACGTACGGATCGTCATGAAACCAGCCAACGCAGTTCCCCTGTGGTGCACCCTGATGGCCAGCCTGCTGCCGCTCGGCGCCGCCCTCGCGCCCGCCGCGCATGCCGGCGGCGGCCTGCCCGGCGCCGGCGTGTTCGCCACCGAATGCGCCGAATGCCATAGCGCGGCGCCGGGCAAGAACAAGAAGGGCCCGACCCTGTTCGGCGTGGTCGGACGCAGCGCCGGCAGCGTGCCCGACTACCGCTACTCGGACGCGATGAAGAAGACCCAGTGGACCTGGAGCGACGACAAGCTGCGCAGCTACCTGTCCCAGCCGGCGTCCAAGGGCATCCCCGGCGCCAACATGAAGTACGACGGGCTCGACGACAGCAAGCAACTGGAAGACCTGATCGCCTATCTCAATTCCCTGCATTGAAGTCGGCACCCGGCCCCGGCATAGTCGAAACTGAACCCGGCGTCCGACGCCGGGTGTGTGCCGTGTCGCCGCCAGTGCGCAATGCCGATAATGGCGATCGTCCACGGGGCGAGCGCTCCAGCGGTGCCGCTGCCGCGCGCCCAGCGTCCTCTGCGATCCGACCTGCGACCATCGAGCGACCGTGCACAACCGCCCCTTCCGCCGCCGGCTCCCTGTCCCCGACCGCCCTGCCCGCGACCGCCATGCATGGGCATCCTGACCGGCATGACCGCGCCCGCAGGTGACCTGGCGCAGCGTGCCGCGCGCCTGCGCCCGCTGCGCGGCGCGCTGGCGCTGGCGGCGGCGCTGTGCCTGCCGGGCACGGCACTGGCGGCCAAGCTGGGCGGCGCGGTCGGGCTCAGTTCGCAATTGGTCGATCGCGGCATCGCGGTGACCGCCGACACCCCGTCCCTGCAGGTCGCCGGCTACTGGCTGCCCGCGCCGGGCTGGTCGCTGGGCGCGTCCGCCAGTACCGCGCTGGACGCGCCGGGCCACCAGTTGCTGACCACGATCGAGCTGTCGCGCAGTTGGACCCTGTCCGACAGCTGGCAGATGCAGGCCGGGCTGCTGCGCTACGACTACCCCGGCAACCGCATGAACCGCCTGTTCAACCGCAACGAGGCCAGCCTCGGCTGGTCGTACCGGGACCGGCTGAGCGTGTCGCTGGCCGCGTTCGAGCTGCCCGACAGCTACCGCGGCCGCTGGTACGGCGCGGCCGACCTCACCGTGCACCAGCCGCTGCCGGGGCAGCTGTCGCTGTCGGCCGGGATCGGCATCAGCCAGGCCCCGCCGGCCTTGTACGGGCTGGACTACGCCGACCACTACAGCTATGGCCACGCGGGGCTGATGTGGAACGCCGGCGCCTGGAGCGTGGAGATCGACCGCGTGTTCAGCGATGCGCGCAGCATCTACGCCAGGCGCGGCAACGGGATCTGGCCGTGGGTGGTCACCGTGTCGCGCGCCTTCTGATCCGCACACGCAACCTTTCCGTGCCGACCCGGCACATACCGGTGCCCGTTGCCAAGCCAGCCCTCCATGACCGACACCGATCCACTTGGCGATGCCACCGACCGCATGCTGCTCCGGCGCATGGCCGGCGGCGACCGCGATGCGCTGGCCACCCTGTACCGCAACTACCACGGGCGGCTGTGCCGGTTCCTGTCGCGGCTGACCCGGCGCCCGGACATCATCGAGGAGGCGATCAACGACTGCTTCTGGATCGCCTGGCAGAAAGCCGGCGATTTCCGCGGCGACTCGCAGGTGTCGACCTGGATCATGGGCATCGCCTACCGCTGCGGGCTCAAGGCGATCCGCCACCACAGCGACGAGGCGATCGAGGACGGGGTGAGCGCCGAAGAGCATTTCGCCTCCTCCGCCGACCCGGACGAGGACCGCGAACTGCGCGACTGGCTGGGCAAGGGCCTGGAGCGGCTGTCGGCCGACCAGCGCATGGTGGTCGAACTGGTCTACGGCCTGGGCCACAAGCTGGAAGAAGTCGCGGCGATCATGCAGTGCCCGGTGGGCACCATCAAGGCGCGGCTGTTCCACGCCCGGGTCAAGCTGCGCAACGTGCTGCCGGGATTGGCCGGCGGCGCTTCCCCTCTGACGGAGAGCGCGTCATGAAGACAGGCTTCAACGAGCCGGGCAACGAGTGCTCGCACGCCTGGGAACTGATGCCGTGGGTGCTGCAGGCCAGCGCCACGGAAGAACAACACGAGTGGCTGATCGCGCATCTGGCCAAGTGCAGCTTCTGCAGCGCCGAGTTCGCGCAGCAGAGCCGGCTGCGCATGGCGATGTCGCTGCCCAGCGACGTGCCGGTGGATGCCGAAGCCGGACTGCAGCGCCTGCTCGGCCGCCTCGACGCGCCCGAGCCGCAGCGCCTGCCGGCGCGCGTGCGCCCCAGCTGGACCACACGGGCGCTGGTCGCCGCGGCGCTGGTGCAGGCGGTCGGGCTGGGCGTGCTCGGGGTCAGGCTGTCCGCCAGCGACCAGAGCCAGGGCGCCAGCTACCGCACCCTCAGCGACACCGCGCAGCCGCTGGCGAGCGACGCGATCCGCGTGGTGCCGGATGCGCGCATGACCCTGGCCGACTGGGACGCGGTGCTGCGCAAGCTGCAACTGCGCGTGGTCGGCGGCCCCAACGGCGCCGGCGCCTACACCGTGGTGCCGGTCCAGGCCGGCTCGCCGGCGCAGCCGCAGCGCAGCGTGCAGCAGTTGCGTGCGACGCCCGGCATCCGCCTGGCGGAACCGATTTCCGCCCCATGAACCTGCGTCGCGCCTGCCTGCTCGTCGCCTGCCTCGCCCTCGGTGGCTGTGCCCATGGCGGCCGCGGCGGCGCGTCTGCGGCGGCCCCGGCGACGCCGGCGAAGACGCCGGCCATGGACGCCTCGCCGGCCTTGGACAGCCAGCGCCAGATCGTGCTGGCGGTGGCCAACCCGATGGCCGCGCCGGGCCGGCATGCCGGCTCCAACCTGATCGGCTATGCCTCTTCCAAGTACTACGGTGCCGGTACCCAGGCGGTGGCGACGCTGGACGCGCTGACCCAGCGCTACGGCCTGCGCCAGGTGACCGGCTGGCCGCTCAAGCCGCTCGGCCTGTACTGCGTGGTGCTGGAGCCGACACCGGGCATCGAGCGCGACACGCTGCTCGCGGCCCTGGCCAAGGACGAACGCGTCGCCCTGTCGCAGCCGCTGCAGGACTTCGCCACCTACGCCGATCCCGCGCCCGCGCCGGCCAGGCCCGCGCAGGCGCTGCGCTACAACGACCCCTACGTGGACATGCAAAGCGGCTTCGCCGCGACCAACGCCGCCACCGCGCAGGTGCTGAGCCAGGGCCAGGGCGTGGGCGTGGCCATCGTCGATACCGGCGTGGATACCGCCCACCCGGACCTGCAGGGCCGGCTGCGCGAGGTGCGCGACCTGGTCGGCGCCGACCCCGCCGCATTCAATCGCGATCACCACGGCACCGAAGTGGCCGGGATCATCGCCGCCGGCAGCAACAACCGTCTCGGCATCGTCGGCATGGCGCCCAAGGCCATGCTCGACGTGTACAAGGCCTGCTGGTATCCGCAGCGCGCCGGGGCCGGCGCGGGCTGCAATTCCTTCACCCTGGCCAAGGCCTTGGTCGCGATCGGCGACACCCGCGCGCGCATCGTCAACCTGAGCCTGGGCGGCCCGGCCGACCCGTTGCTGCACAAGCTGCTCGAGCAGTTGCTGCGGCAGGGTCGCATCGTGGTCGCGGCGATGCCGCCGGACGGCCGCCTGGACGGCTTTCCCGACGCCACCCCGGGCGTGATCGTGGTGCGCACCAGCGGCACTACCCCGTCGCCGCCGGGCGTGCTCAGCGCGCCGGGCGAAGACATCCTCACCACCCAGCCCAACGGCGGCTACGACTTCACCTCCGGCTCGTCGATGGCCACCGCGCATGTCAGCGGCGTGGTCGCGCTGCTGCTGGCGCTGGCGCCGCAGCTGGACGCGCGCAGCGTCCACGAACTGCTGCAGCGGACCAGCCGGCAACGCGACGGCCTGCTGCAGGTCGATGCCGCCGCCGCGGTGCAGGCCCTGCCCCGCGCCGCCGCTGCTGCGCGCTGAGCGTGGCGGCCATGGCCAAGTGGATTCCGCAATGGATGCATCGGCTCGCCTCGCCGGCGACGTTCTACCGCGTCGCCGGCACGATCCGGCCGTGGACGCTGGGCGCGGCGCTGCTGCTCGGCGCGGTCGCGTTCTACGGCGGCCTGGTGCTGGCGCCGCCGGACTACCAGCAGCACGACGCCTACCGGATCATCTTCATCCACGTGCCCAGCGCCTGGATGAGCCTGTTCGTCTATGTCGCGATGGGCGCGGCCGGTTTCGTCGCCCTGGTCTGGCGGCTGAAGCTGGCGGAAGTGGCGTGCATGGCCTCCGCCTCGATCGGCGCCGCGTTCACCTTCATCACCCTGTGCACCGGTTCGCTGTGGGGCAAGCCGATGTGGGGCACGTGGTGGACCTGGGACGCGCGGCTGACCTCGGAACTGGTGCTGCTGTTCCTGTACCTGGGCGTGATCGGCCTGTACCGCGCGATCGAGGATCCGCGCCAGGGCGCGCGCGCCGCGGCGCTGCTGGCGCTGGTCGGGCTGATCAACCTGCCGATCGTGCATTTCTCCGTGGTCTGGTGGAACACCCTGCACCAAGGCTCCACGGTGCGCGTGCTCGGCCCGTCGAAGATGCCGCTGGCGATGCTGTGGCCGCTGCTGACCGCGGTGCTGGCGAGCAAGTGCTACTACCTGGCCAGCCTGCTCGGGCGCATGCGCACCGATCTGCTGGCGCTGGAGCGCGGCAAGGGCTGGGTACGTGCGCTGGCGCTGGCCGCACCTGCATCCGCGGCGGCGCAGGCGACGACAGCCATGCCGGCGGAGCGCGCGGCATGAGCGGCTTCTGGGCGATGGGCGGCTACGCCGCCTACGTATGGACCGCCTACGCGCTGTTCCTGCTGGTGCTGCTGCTGGACACGCTGCTGCCGCGCTGGCGGCAACGGCGCCTGCTCGCCGAGACGCGCGCGCAGGTGCTGCGCGAACAGGCGCGCCACCAACGCGGCGCCTCTTCCCGCTTGCCCGGTACCGCCGATGAACCCCACCCGTAAGCGCCGCCTGTTGCTCGTGCTGCTGGTGCTGGGCGCCGCCGCGCTCGCCACCGGCCTGTTCGTGCTGGCCCTGCAGCACAACATCAGCTACCTGTTCACGCCGAGCCAGGTGCAGGCCGGCCAGGCCGACGGCTACCGCGTGTTCCGCCTCGGCGGCATGGTCAAGGCCGGCTCGATCCGGCGCAGCGCCGATTCGCTGCGGGTGGAGTTCACCGTGATCGACAAGTCCGGCGCCACCGCGGTCGCCTACACCGGGATCCTGCCGGACCTGTTCCGCGACAACCAGGCGGTGATCGCCACCGGTTCGCTGCATGGCGCCGGGTTCGTCGCCACCGAGGTGCTGGCCAAGCACGACGAGACCTACATGCCGCAGGAACTGAAGGACGCGATGGCGCAGGCCCATGAGGGTCGCACCGCGGCGACGGTTTCCGCGTCGGCCGCCACCTCCGCGACGCCATGACGCGGATGCCGCCCTGCCGCGCCGCGCTGCGCTGGCCGCACTCGGCTGCCCTGCCGCGATGACCGCCGAACTGGCCCAGCTCGCGCTGATCCTGGCCCTGCTGCTGGCGCTGGCGCAGGGCGTGCTGCCGCTGCTCGGCGCCTGGCGCGGCGATCGCGCGTTGATGGCGGTGGCGCGGCCGGCCGCCGGCGCGCAGGCGCTGTTCGCCTGGCTGGCCTTCGCCCTGCTCGCGTATGCGCTGCTGCGCCTGGATTTCTCGGTGCGCTACGTCGCCGCCAACGCCAACCTGGCGCAGCCCTGGTACTACCGGCTGGCCGCGGTATGGGGCGCGCACGAAGGCTCGCTGCTGCTGTGGATCGCCATCCTCGATCTGTGGACGGTGCTGCTGGCGCGCAGCAGCCGGCACCTGCCAGAGGCGTTCGCCGCACGCGTGCTGGGTGTGCTCGGCCTGGTCGCCGCCGGTTTCCTGGCCTTCGTGCTGTTCACCTCCAACCCGTTCGCGCGGCTGTCGCCGATGCCGCTGGACGGCAACGAACTCAACCCGGTGCTGCAGGACCCCGGCATGGTGTTCCACCCGCCGGTGCTCTACACCGGCTACGTCGGTTTCTCGGTGGCCTTCGCCTTCGCCATCGCCGCCCTGCTCGGCGGCGAACAACAGCAGGCCTGGGTGCGCTGGGCGCGGCCGTGGACCAATGTCGCCTGGGGCTTCCTCACCGCCGGCATCGTCGCCGGCAGCTGGTGGGCCTATGCCGAACTGGGCTGGGGCGGCTGGTGGTTCTGGGATCCGGTGGAGAACGCCAGCTTCATGCCGTGGCTGGTGGGCGCGGCGCTGATCCACACCCAGGCCGTCACCGAAAAACGCGGCGCGCTCGGCGCCTGGACCCTGCTGCTGTCGATCCTGGCCTTCTCGCTGTCGCTGCTGGGTACGTTCCTGGTGCGCTCGGGCGTGCTGACCTCGGTGCACGCCTTCGCCGCCGACCCGCGCCGCGGCCTGTACATCCTCGGCTTCCTGATCGTGGCGGTCGGCGGTGCGCTGCTGCTGTACACGCTGCGCGCGCCGCGGCTGGCCGCCGGCAAGCCGTTCGCGGCGCTGTCGCGGGAAACCGCGATCCTGGTCGGCAACCTGATGCTGACCGTGGCCGCGGCGATGGTGCTGCTGGGCACGCTGTTCCCGCTGCTCGGCGACGCGCTGCGCTTGGGCAAGGTCTCGGTCGGCCCGCCGTACTTCGGCCTGCTGTTCCCGCTGCTGATGCTGCCGGTGGTGCTGCTGCTGCCGTTCGGCCCCTACCTGCGCTGGGGCCGGACCGAACCCGGCGCGCTGCAGGCGGTGGCCGTGCGCGCGGTGCTGGCCGCACTGGCCTGCGCACTGGTCGCCTTCGTGCTGACCGACGGCTCGGCACGCGCGGTGGCCGGGGTCGCCGCCGCGGCGTGGATCGGCGTCGGCACCGCGCTGTACGCGTACAAACGCCTGCGCGAAGCGCCGCGCGGCCGCCGTTTCCCGGCGGAGCTGGCCGGCATGCTGCTGGCCCATGCCGGCGTGGCGGTGTTCGTGGCCGGCGTGCTGCTGTCGGAAAGCCTGTCGATCGAGCGCGATGTGCGCCTGGCGCCGGGGCAGAGCGAGCAGATCGGCGGCTACGCGTTCCGCTTCGACGGCGTGCGCATGATCGAGGGCCCCAACTGGAAGGCCGAGCAAGGCACGCTGACGGTGAGCCGCGACGGTGCGGCGGTGGCGGTGCTGCATCCGCAGAAGCGCCTGTATTCCAGCGAGCGGATCCAGACCGAGGCGGCGATCGATGCCGGCGTCACCCGCGACCTGTACGTCGCGCTGGGCGAGCCGATGGACGACCAGCACATCGAGAACGCCTGGACCCTGCGCCTGTACTACAAGCCCTTCATCCGCTGGATCTGGCTGGGCGGCCTGCTGATGATGCTCGGCGGGTTCGTCAGCGCCTGCGCACGCCGGCTGCATTCGCCGCACGCGGTCGCGCACGCTACGGGCCTGGTCGCGCCTGCCGCCCCGGTGGCAGCGGGCGTATCGCCATGAGCCGGCTGCTGCCCCTGCTCGGCTTCCTGCTGCTGGCCGCGCTGTTCGGCTTCGGCATCTACTGGAGCCGCGCGCACGACCCGCGCGAGGTGCCCTCGCCGCTGATCGGCAAACCGGCGCCGGCGTTCTCGCTGCCGCGCCTGGACGACCCAGCGCAGCGCGCAGGCAGCGCCGACTTGCACGGCCGCCCCTACCTGCTCAACGTGTTCGGCAGCTGGTGCCTGGCCTGCGGCGAGGAGCATCCGGTGCTGCTGGCGCACGCCAACGATCTCGGCGTCGCCCTGGTCGGCTACGCCTACAAGGACGACCCGCGCGACGCGCGCGCCTGGCTGGCGCAGCGCGGCAATCCGTATGCGCTGGTGGTGGTCGACCAGGACGGCCAGCGCGCGATCGACTTCGGCGTCTACGGCGCCCCGGAAACCTTCCTGGTCGATGCCCAGGGTGTGATCCGCTACAAGCATGTCGGCGTGCTGACGCCTGCGGTGATCGCCGAAGAACTGCGCCCGGCGATCGCCGCGCTGGACGGAACGCAGCGATGAGCGGGCCATTCGCGCGGACGCCACGCAGCCGGCCATGGACCACGCCGTGGCTGGCCTTGCTGGCCTTGCTGCTGCTCGCCCACGCCTTGCCGGCGGCGGCGCAGGCGGTGGATCCGTTGCCGTTCCAGGATCGGCAGCAAGAACTGCGCTTCCAGCGCCTGACCGCGCAATTGCGCTGCCTGGTCTGCCAGAACGAGAACCTGGCCGACTCCAACGCGACGCTGGCGCGCGATCTGCGCCACCAGGTGTTCGCGCAGTTGCAGGCCGGCCGCAGCGACGCGCAGATCAAGCAGTACATGGTCGATCGCTACTCGCAGTTCGTGCTCTACGACCCGCCGCTGGCGCCGGCGACCTGGCTGCTGTGGTTCGGTCCGCTGCTGTTCCTGTTCGGCGGCGCAGCCATGGTCGTGGCCACGCTGCGGCGCCGGGCCGCCGCAGCGGCGCACGCGCCGCCGGAACAGGAGCCGGAAGAACAATGGTGACGGCCGGTTTCTGCATCGCCGCCACGCTGATGGTGGCCGTCGCATTGAGCGCATTGCTGTGGCCGCTGCTGCGCCGGCGTCCGGGCGCGCGCATGCTACGCATCGCCGCCGCGGCGCTGCTGGCAGCGACGCTGCCGCTGGCGAGCGCCGGCCTGTATCTGCTGGTCGGCGACCCGGCCGCACTTGCCGGCGTGCCCGTGCAGGCCCCACCGGCGCCCGACCCGGCCGTGGCGCAGCGAACACTGCAGCAATGGCTGGAGAAGGCCGCCGTGGCGGTGCAATCGAAACGCAGCGCCGAAGCGCGCGACGCCTACGCGCAGGCGTTGCGGATCGATCCGGACAACAGCGAGGCGATGCTCGGCTGGGTCGAGGCGGACATGGCGCAGCAAGCCGACTTCGCCGTCGGCGCGACCGCGCACGGCATGCTCGAGCGCGTGCTCGCGCAGCAACCGGACAACCAGCGCGCCCTGTGGATGCTCGGCATCGGCGAATTCCAGCGGCAGCATTACACCAAAGCCGCGGTGCGCTGGCGTCACCTGCACAGCCTGCTGCCAGACGCGTCCCCGCTGCGCGAGGCGGTGGCTCAGAAAATCGCTGCCGCCGAAGCGATGGCCGCGGCGCCTGCTCCCACGAGCGCTGCGACGCGCTGAAGCTGGCTCGACCTAGTGCCTTCGCCGGCGGCCGCACCTGCTCGGAGAGCGGTCTTGATCCTGTCTTTTCAGCGCAGGCGGCATTTGAATGGCTTCGCAATGTGGTTCGCTCGTGCATGCAAGTCTTGGATCCCAAGCCTTCCGGCCGTTCGGCGCCCGAGCCTGCGAGAACCAGTCGAGGTTCCATCCCCGCGCATGCAAGCCCTGTCAGCTTCGACCCAGGAGCCCGCCGCAGGCATGGCGAGGCGCAGCCTGGGATAGCCGCCGGCCAGCGCCAGCTGGCCGCTTTGCCGGATTTCAGGGCGCCTTCGAAGGAGCGGTTGGCGGTTCGCTGATCCATGCGTCCCACTTGCAGGCGCCGCGCAGCACAGCCATGCCACGCGTTGCACGCGGAAGATAGGAATGCGTATCATTAACGTGATCAGCATCCCTGCTGCTGCCACGCTCCCGCCTAGCCGATGCCAAGCCGGTGCCTTTCCCCGACAAGGCTTCCATGCATCCAGTTCCTCCCGCCCCCCTGCCCGATCCCCGCGTCCCGGGCACGACCGCCACGCCGCGGCGTCCGTTGCCGCCCTGGTTGGGCGTGCTTTCGCGCAGCGTGGCGGCGATCTTCGGCGGCTATGCGCTGGCCGCGGCGACCTCCGCGCTGTTGCCGCTGCTGTGGCCGTCGCTGCGCGCGCAGGCAGTGCTGAGCGGCATGATGCTGGGCATCCTGGTCTGCGCCTGCACCGCGCTGTGGGCGTTCGCCACGCGTAGTGCGGCGCGCGCCTGGCTGGGCATTCTCGCGGTGCTGGCGCCGATGGCGCTGGCCATTGCCTGGCTGCAGCAGCACGCGCCATGAAGCAGGGATTCCGCCAGTCGATGGCCTGGCTGCATACCTGGACCGGGCTGCTGGTCGGCTGGGTGCTGCTGCTGATCTTCATGGCCGGCACCGCCAGCTATTTCCGCGACGAGATCAGCCGCTGGATGCGTCCGGAGCTGCCGCATGCGCAGCTGAGTACCGACACCGTCGCCGCGCGCGCGATCGCGTTGCTGGAACGCGAAGCGCCGCAGTCGCCGCAATGGACGGTGGCATTGCCGGGCGCGCGTTCGTCGTTCACCCAGGTGTTCTGGCGCAATCCGCCGCCGGCCGACGGCAGCAAGCAGAGCCGCAAGCAGAGATTTGGCGACGCCTTGCTGGATCCGCTCAGCGGCCGCGCCAGCGCCGCGCGCGACACGCGCGGCGGCGACTTCTTCTATCGCCTGCACTTCGATCTGCACTACATCCCGGTGATGTGGGCGCGCTACATCGTCGGCTTCTGCGCGATGTTCATGCTGGTGGCGATCATCACCGGGGTCATCACCCACAAGAAGATCTTCAAGGACTTCTTCACCTTCCGCCCGGCCAAGGGGCAGCGCTCGTGGCTGGATTTCCACAACGTCAGTGCGGTGCTGGCCCTGCCCTACCACGCGATGATCACCTACACCGGGCTGGTCACACTGATGCTGATGTACTTGCCGTGGGGCATCAAGGTCGCTTATCCGGATGCCGAAGCGGCGTTCTACGCCGAGGCCTTCCAGCAGCCGGAAAATACCCGCGAGGCCAGCGGCCAGCCCGGCCGGCGCCTGCCGATCGCGCGGCTGCTGGACGTGGCGCGGGCCGAATGGGGCGCGCAGGCGCCGATCGCCGGGTTCTCGCTGTACAACCCGGGCGACGCCGCGGCGGTGATCGAGATCCGCCAGGGCGGCGGCCAGCGCCTGGCCTACGATCCGCCGTCGCTGCTGCTCGACGCCGGCAACGGCCAGGTCCTGGCGCGCAGCGGCCAGCCCGGCGCCGCCGCGCAGACCCGCAGCACCCTATATGGCCTGCACTTGGCGCACTTCGCTGGGACCGGGCTGCGCTGGCTGTTCTTCGGATCGGGCCTGCTTGGCTGCCTGATGGTCGCCAGCGGGGTGATCCTGTGGGCGGTCAAGGAGCGGCCCAAGCATGCCAAGGCCGGCAGGATCGGCTTCGGCCTGCGCCTGGTCGATGCGTTGAACATCGGCGCGGTGGCCGGGCTGCCGATCGCCTTCGCCGCCTATTTCTGGGGCAACCGGCTGATCCCGCTGCAGGTGGCCGAGCGTCCGGACCAGGAAGCGGCGGTGTTCTTCCTCGCCTGGGCGGCGGCGCTGCTGGCCGCCTTCGTCTGGCCCAGGCGCGCGATGTGGGCCTGGCAGCTGTATCTGGGCGCGGCCATGTTTGCGCTGCTGCCGGTGCTCAACGCGCTGACCACCGATGCGCATCTGGGCATGACCTTGCCGGCCGGCGATTGGGCGCTGGCCTCGGTGGATCTGGTGTGCTTCGGGCTGGGCTGCGCGCTGGCGGTCGCCGCGCGGCGCATGCAGCGCTGGCAGCCGCCGTTGTCGGCGGCCGAACGTCGTGCCCGCGAACGCGCGGCGTCGGCGCAGCCGGCGTCGGTCGCGGCATTGGAAGCGCGATGAGCCCGCTCGGCCTGGGCCTGGCCTTCTCCGGCTTCGTCGCGCTGTGCCTGGCGATGGAGAAACACCAGGTGGAGCTGCACGGCACGCAGCGCGCCGCGCCGGCGCGGATGCGCCAGCTGCGGAGCGTCGGCTGGCTGCTGCTGGCCGCGGCGTTCGCGTGTTGCGTGACGGCTCTGGGCTGGACCATCGGCCCGGTACTGTGGCTGGGCACGCTCAGCGCCAGCGCCGCGCTGCTGACCTACGGACTGCTCCCCTATCGGCCCCGCGCCATCGTGCCGCTGGCGCTGGCGGCACCGCCGCTGGGCCTGGTCGCCGCGCTGTTGTCCTAGCACGCCTGGCCAGCGCCGCTCACTTGTCGACCCCGACGACCGGCGGACGCAGTTCCGTCGCCACGCGGGCGCCGCCGATCACCAGCAGCAGGCCAGCCGCCAGGGTGATCGCCAGGTACACCGGCACCATGCCGCCGCGCCCGCCGCGCAGGAACACCAGGCTCTCCATCATCAGCGAGGAGAACGTGGTCAGGCCGCCGAGCAGGCCGACGATCAGCAGCGCCCGCCAGTACGGCGCGCTGGCGCCCTTGCCTTCGATCCAGACCAGCAGGAAGCCGCCGAAGAACGCGCCGACCAGGTTCACCGTCAGCGTGCCCCATGGAAAGCCGGCACCGTAGCGCTGCAGCAGTGCGCTGCCCACGGCGAAGCGCAGCCCGGAGCCGACCGCGCCGCCGGCCATCGCCAGCAGCAGTTGCTGCCACCACAGGGCGAAGTTCATGGGTGGCTCCGGCATGCGGCGGCAGGGCGTGGAAAGGCAAGGACGAAGGGCGGCATCGTGGTCTCCGAAAAAGGCGATGCCAGGGCGCAGGCCTGCCGCCCCGGCGAGGGTTGGGCAGGCATCATCAGCGCGCAGGTGCTGCGGGCGGTTCGAGGAGGAATGCCATCTCCTGGGCCCGATTATGGCCGCGGAAGCTTGGCCTTGTCAGCCCGCGCCTGCTCGCGCGCGGCGCGCAAGCGGTCCAGCTTGTCCTTGAGCTTGATCTCCAGGCCGCGCTCGACCGGCCGGTAGTACACGCGCTCGCCCATCGCATCCGGAAACCCGGTCTGGTCCAGGGCGATGCCGCCCTCGGCGTCGTGGTCGTATTGATAGTGCTCGCCGTAACCGAGGTTCTTCATCAGCTTGGTCGGCGCGTTGCGCAGATGCAGCGGCACCTCCTGGGTGCCGCTCTCGCGCACTTCGGCCTTGGCCTGGTTGAAGGCGGCGTAGCCGGCGTTGGACTTGGCGGTGCTGGCCAGGTACAGCACCAGCTGCGCGAAGGCCAGTTCGCCTTCCGGGCTGCCCAGCCGTTCGTAGATGTCCCAGGCTTCCAGCGCCATCTGCTGCGCGCGCGGGTCGGCCAGGCCGATGTCCTCGATCGCCATGCGGGTCAGGCGCCGCGCCAGGTAGGATGGATCGCAGCCGCCGTCGAGCATGCGCGTCAGCCAGTACAGCGCAGCGTCCGGGTTGGAACTGCGCACCGATTTGTGCAGCGCCGAGATCTGGTCGTAGAACTGCTCGCCGCCCTTGTCGAAGCGGCGGGTGCGGTCGGCCAGCACCTGCAGCAGGGTCTGCGGGGTGATCTCGCCGCCCTCGCCCTGGGCCAGTTCCGCGGCGATCTCCAGCAGGGTCAAGGCGCGCCGCACGTCGCCGTCGGCGGCGCCGGCGATCTCCAGCAGCGCCGCGTCCGACACCTGGATCGCCTCGCCGCCCAGGCCGCGCTCGCTGTCGTGCAGCGCCCGCTGCAGCGCCTCGACGATGTCCTGCGGCGACACCGGTTCCAGCACGTGCACGCGGCAGCGCGACAGCAGCGCCGAGTTCAGTTCGAACGACGGGTTCTCGGTGGTGGCGCCGACGAACAGGATGGTGCCGCGCTCGATGTGCGGCAGGAACGCATCCTGCTGCGCCTTGTTGAAGCGATGCACCTCGTCGACGAACAGCACGGTGCGGCGCCCGTCGGCGAAGCGCTGCGCGGCCTCGGCCAGCACCAGCCGTACCTCCGGCAACCCGGACAGCACCGCCGAGATCGCCTTGAATTCGGCCTCGGCGTACTGCGCCAGCAGCAGCGCCAGCGTGGTCTTACCGCAGCCCGGCGGCCCCCACAGGATCATCGAATGCACGCGCCCGGACTCGACCGCGCGGCGCAGCGCGCTGGCCGGCGCCAGCAGGCGCTTCTGCCCGACCATCTCGTCGAGCGTGCGCGGGCGCATGCGCTCGGCCAGCGGACGCATCGCATCGCGATCGACGCTCAGCAGGTCGGGGGTATCGGGGACGAGGAGTCTGCGTTTGGCCACCTGCACATTCTATCGCCGGCGCCCGTGCGCCGCGCGTCGCGGTGCGCCTGCGCGGCGCAGACGCGGGCCGGCGCAGCGCTACAATCGCACGCCCCTCCTCCGCCGAGTGTCCGCGCCATGAGCCACCATCGCACGCTGGATGCCTTCACCCATGCGCACGACTTCCTCGGCGAGCGTCACGAACGCAATGCGCGCCGGACCTGGGCGGTGGTCGGGTTGACTGCGGCGATGATGGTGGTGGAGATCGTCGCCGGCTGGTGGACCGGATCGATGGCGCTGCTCGCCGACGGCATCCACATGGCCACCCATGCCGGCGCGCTGTCGCTGACCGGCTTCGCCTATTGGTTCGCACGCCGCCACCGGCACAACCCGCGCTTCAGCTTCGGCACCGGCAAGGTCGGCGACCTGGCCGGGTTCTCCAGCGCGCTGATCCTGGCGCTGATCGCCCTGGGCATTGGCGTGGAGTCGGCGCTGCGCCTGGCGCAGCCGGTGCAGATCGCCTACGACGAGGCGCTGTGGATCGCCGCGCTGGGCCTGCTGGTGAACCTGCTCAGCGCCTGGATGCTCGGCGCCGACCATCACCACGGACACGATCATGGACATGGACACACCCATGGACATGACCATCCGTCGCACACGCATTCGCCCGCCCCCGCCGCGAAGCTCCATGCGCATCGCCACGATCACCATCACGATCACGATCACCACGGGCACGAGCACGCCCACGAGCACGCCCATGACCATGGGCACGACCACGACCACGACCACGCGCATGCCGGCGGCGCCCACGACAGCCACGCGCACACCGACCACAACCTGCGCTCGGCCTACATGCACGTGCTGGCGGACGCGATGACCTCGGTGATGGCGATCGTCGCGCTGCTGCTGGCCAGGCAACTGGGCTGGCTGTGGCTGGATGCGTTGATGGGCATCGTCGGCGCCATCGTCATCGCGCGCTGGTCGATCGGGCTGCTGCGCGATACCGGCGCGGTGCTGCTCGATGCCTCGGCGCCGGCGGCGCTGCAGGCGCAGATCCGCGAGCGTCTGCAACAGGACGACGAGCGCATCGCCGACCTGCACGTGTGGCGGGTCGGCCCGGGCCAGCACGCGGCGATCGTGTCGCTGGTGACCCACCGGCCGCGGCCGGCGGCGTTCTACCACGCGCGCCTGCAGGGCGTGGCGACGCTGGGGCACGTCAGCATCGAAGTGCAGACCTGCCCCGATTGAGCCGGCGCGGCATGGCCGCGGCCGGTCGCGCGCGTCAGCGGTCGCCGACCACGTCCACGTCCTTGTCCGGCACGTAGCGGAAGGTGCCGGCGGCGAAGGCCGGATTGCGCTTCCAGCCGCTGAAGCTGATCTCGGTGCGCTGGCCGACCGCGTCGACCACTTCCATCCTGGCCAGGCCGTTGCCGTCGAAGCCAAGCTTGGCGATCTGGAAGCTGGCCTCGGTGTCCACCTTCGGCGTCATCGACAGCCACTGCAGGCCGTCGCGGGCCACCGCTTCCTCGCTGACGTCGTACTGGCGGTCCAGCTTGCCCGGGTCGATCAGCGCGGTCAGCGGACTGTTCTGCTCCTCGGCGCCCTGGGTGCGCACGGTGACCTGCTTCAGGTCCGGATCGTAGACCCAGACCTTGCCGCCGTCGGCGACGATCAGCTGCTCGTAGGGCTTGCGGTATTCCCAGCGGAACAGGCGCGGCGCCGACAACGCGACGCGGCCGCTGGCGGTTTCCTTCAGCGCGCCCTTGCCGTCGTAGACCTTCTGCGCGAACTGCCCGTCCAGGCCCTTGAGGCCGCGGGTGAAGGTGTTCAGGTCCTCGCGCGCGCCGGCGAAGGCGCTGCCGGCCAGCAAGGCGGTGGCGAGGACGGTGTAGCGGAGTGTGCGAAGCATGCGGATGGAGTTCCGGATGGAGTGTGGGAAGTGTGCCGCGGCAAAGCTGAATAGGCGATCAGACGCGGCTGCGCTCATGGCCCGGTCTGCATGCGGCCGAGGTCGCCGTACAGGATCTGCCCGCGGAAGCCGCGCCGCACCTGTTGGTACAGCTCGCGGAACGCCGCGTAGTCCTGCGGCTGGCACAGCGCCTGCGGTCCATGCACCGCGCGCCGGTGCAGCGCGTGCGTGGCGACCACGGTTTGCCCGTCGCGCACCCAGGTCGCCGTGTATTCGCCGGCGGCATTGCGGAAGCGGGTGTCGGCGGGAATCGCGATGATTGGCACGCTGTCCGGGAAGGTCAGCCGGTAGGTTTCGCTGCGCGCGTTGTCGTTGCAGTAGAACGGGGTCAGGTTGCGCTCGGCCGACGTGGTCGCGTAGACCCCGCGCACCGAGTCGGCGCCGGGCATCTGCGGCAGGGTCATGCCGCCGACCACGCCGAAGTCGACGTAGTCGCTGGCGCGGAACCGGTAGGCGTAGCCGAACGGCTGGCTCAGGTCCTGCGGCGCGCCCTGCAGCACCAGTTCGCCGCTGCCGTCGAAGCCGGACGTGGCCAGGATCGATTCCTCGATGCGGGTGCGGTTCTGCGTGTTGAGCTGCACGAACATCGTGCGCAGGCCGATCTCGCCGATCTGGCCGCTGTCCAGCTTGGTCGTGCCGCTCAGGCTGCCGTCGGCGGCGAAGCGGTAGTCGGCCTCGGCGCGGTACAGGTTCACCCGCGCGTCGTTGGGCGGGGTGCGCGCCACGGTGCCGTCCACGGTATGCAGCACCGGCACGCCCAGATCGCCGGCCGGCAACTGGCCGAAGCGCGCGTAGGGATTGGTCGAGTCCACGTACAGCTTGAACTCGGGCAGGTAGGTGATGGCGTGGTTGAAGCGGCCGAGCACCGGCACCTCGGGCAGGGTCGGCCCGCCCTCGGCGCCGATCAGCACCGGCGTGCTGGCGATGCCCTTGGCCGCCAGCAGCGCCTCCAGCACCACGGTGTGGTCCTTGCAGTCGCCGTAGTGGTTGTCGAGGATGCTGTCGGCGCTGTTCGGTTCCAGCCCGCCGTTGCCCAGGTACACCGCCACGTAGCGGATGTTGCGCGCCACCCACTCGTACAGCGCGGCCGCCTGCGCGCGGCGGTCGTCGATGCCGGCGGTGATCTGCTCGGCGCGCGCGCGCACCTTGGGGGTGACCTGCGCGGCGACGCCGCTGCTGCGCTGGTAGGCCTGGCCCATCTGCGACCAGCGGCGGAAGCTGCTGGCCATGATGGTCGGGCTGAATTCCCAGGTCGCCGCCGCCCAGTTCTGGCTCTTCATCGGCTCGCGGCGCTGGTAACGCCATTCCCAGCGCGCCTGCTCGCCGTCGATCTTGGGCTTGTTGCCGCCGTCCACGCCGCGCGTGTACAGGTGCATCGGCATGCGCCGCGGCGCGACCAGGGTCACCGTGGCGTCGTCGTACTGGGAAAACACGCTGAAGGTCTCCCACAGGCTGAAGTAGCCGGGGAAGTACGGCACGGTCTGGGTGCGGCGCACCCGGTACACCAGCCGCGTGCCCGGCATCAGGTTGGGGAACACCACCACCTTGACCTTGCGGTCGGCGTACATCGCCGCCGAGGCGCTGGAATAGCTTTCCTGGGTGTAGATCTTGTCGGCCGGCACGTCGTGGCGCAGCCCGTCTGGGGTGATCGCGTAGGCGGCCAGCACCTCCAGCGTCTCCAGCTTCTCGCTGTAGCTCAGTCGCACCTGGCTGAACTTGTCCACGCCGGCCTTGGTCTTCAGCAGCAGCTCGTACTCGTCGGTCTCCACGCTGCTGGCGTCGTCGCGCACTTCGTAGTCGGCGCGGTAGCGCACGTAGCTGTAGTTGTTGGCGACCTCGGGCGCGGCGGCGGCCGGAGCCCGGGCCGCCGTGGCGGCAGGCGTCGGCTGCGCCACGGCGGTGGCGCAGGCCGTGGCCAGCAGGACGTACAGCAGCGGGCGCAGGACCCAGGCGGTGCGGGACATCGGCAACGGCGGCGAGCGGAAGCGGCCGCCAGCGTCGCACATGCCGCGGTGCCGGGCGGCCGCCACGGGCGCGAACCGGGATGCGGGCCGCGTCGCGCGCGTCACTTCGGCGGCGGCGGCGCCAGCACGCTGCGGTCGCCGTTATGTTCGGGCGGACTGACCACGCCCGCCGCTTCCATCGCCTCGATCAGCCGCGCGGCGCGGTTGTAGCCGATCTTCAGCCGCCGCTGCACGCCGGAGATCGACGCGCGGCGGGTCTCGGTGACGATGCGCAGCGCCTCGTCGTACAGCGGGTCGGATTCGTCCCCTCCCCCGCTGTTGCTCTCCGGCAGGCCGGTGGCGCCGACCACGGTGCCGTCGCCCATGGTCTGCACCTCGTCGAGCACGCCCTCGATGTAGTCGGCCGGGCCACTGGCCTTCAGGTGTTCGACCACGCGGTGCACTTCCTCGTCGCTGACGAAGGCGCCGTGCACGCGGTCGGGCATCGCCGTGCCCGGCGGCAGGTACAGCATGTCGCCGTGGCCGAGCAGGGTCTCGGCGCCGGACTGGTCGAGGATGGTGCGCGAGTCGATCTTGGAGCTGACCTGGAACGCGATGCGGGTCGGGATATTGGCCTTGATCAGGCCGGTGATCACGTCCACCGACGGGCGCTGGGTGGCCAGGATCAGGTGGATGCCGGCCGCGCGCGCCTTCTGCGCCAGGCGCGCGATCAGCTCCTCGACCTTCTTGCCGACGATCATCATCATGTCGGCGAATTCGTCGATGAAGATGACGATGAACGGCAGCGTGTCCAGCGGCCGCGGCGCCTCGCCCAGGTCCGGGTTGGGCTTGAACAGCGGGTCCATCATCGGCTGCCCGGCGTCCTGCGCGTCCTTGACCTTCTTGTTGAAGCCGGCCAGGTTGCGCACCCCCACCGTGCTCATCAGCTTGTAGCGGCGCTCCATCTCCGCCACGCACCAGCGCAGGCCGTTGGCGGCCTCCTTCATGTCGGTGACCACCGGCGCCAGCAGGTGCGGGATGCCCTGGTAGACGCTCAGCTCGAGCATCTTCGGGTCGATCATCAGCATCCGCAGTTCCTTGGCCGAGGCCTTGTACAGCAGGCTCAGCACCATCGCGTTGACCGCCACCGACTTGCCCGAGCCGGTGGTGCCGGCGACCAGCAGGTGCGGCATGCGCGCCAGGTCGGCCACGGTCGGGCGGCCTGCGATGTCCTTGCCCAGGGCCAGGGTCAGCGGGCTGGCCGACTTGTCGTATTCCTTGGAGCGCAGCAGCTCGCTGAGATAGATCATCTCGCGGCTGACGTTGGGGATTTCCAGGCCGACCACCGACTTGCCCGGGATCACGTCGACCACGCGCACCGACTTCACCGACAGGCCGCGCGCGATGTCCTTGTCCAGCGAGCTGATCTGGCTGACCTTCACGCCCGGCGCCGGCTCGATCTCGAAGCGGGTGATCACCGGCCCCGGATAGGCGCCGACCACTTGCGCCTCGATGCGGAAGTCCTTGAGCTTGAACTCGATCTGCCGCGACAGGGTCTCCAGGGTTTCCTCGGAATAGCCCTTGGTCTGCGGCTTGGGATCGTCGAGCAGGGCCAGCGGCGGGATGCCGGACTGGTCGCCGCCGGTGCCGTGGAACAGCGGGATCTGCTGTTCGCGCTTGGCCCGCTCGCTCTTCTCCACCACCGGCGCCGGCGGCGGCTCGATCTTGACCGGCTCGCGCTTGGCGCGCTGCACCGCATCGACCTTGCGCACTTCCTCGCGTTCCTCGCGCATGGCGCGGGTCTGCTGCCATTCGTTGGCCTGCTGGCTGCCGCGCCGCGCCAGGGTCGGCAGGGTCATCACCGCGCGGCCGATGCGCTCCATCACCGCGAACCAGGACAGCCCGGTGGCCAGGGTGATCGACCCCAGCAGCAGCACCAGCACGAACAGGTTGCTGCCCAGCGCGCCGAACCCGGCCGTCAGCGAACTGCCGACCAGCTTGCCGAGGATGCCGCCGGCGCCGGCCACGTCGCCGCTGAACAGGCGCAGGTGCAGCAGCCCGGTCGCGGCGATCAGGAAGCCGACGATGCCGACCAGGCGCAGCGCCGGGCCCAGGTCGGCCTCGCCGTCGCCATCGCTGTCCATGCCGAACAGCGCGATCCAGGAGATCGCGCCGATCACCAGCGGCAGCAGGAACGCCACGTAGCCGAACAGCTGCAGCAGCACATCGGCGATCCAGGCGCCGAACTTGCCGCCCATGTTGTGCACCGGCGCGACCACGCTGCCGGTGTGCGACCAGCCCGGATCGGTCGCCGAATAGGTGGCCAGGCTGGCCAGCAGGTACAGCAGCAGCGGCGCGATCGCGATCAGCGCCAGGTCGCGCCACAGCTTCTGCCGGCGCGGATTGGCCGCGGCGGCCTGCTTGCGTGCGGCCGCATTGGCGCCCTGGGATTTGCCGCGTTCCGGAACCTGCTTCGCCACGCTCTGACCAGACCTTAGGAATACACCGTTAGTGATTGATAATAAACGAATCGGCTTGGCATTTCAGCAGTCGGAGCCTGAACCGCCCAAGCCTCTTCCCCGGCACGCTTCGACCCTGGCGCGGCGGCACGCACGCGCGGCATCGGAAGACGGGGCGCGGGTCGCAGGCCGCAGCGTTCTCGCCACGCGGCTTGATTCATCCCAGGCCGGCCGCCACTCTATGCGACTAAGCCGGAAGCCGCGCAATGCCGCGAATCCGCCGCCATTTCACCCTCTTCGCGAGTATACATGAGCTCTTCTGCCGCCAATTCCGCCAAGCATTCCCGCCTGCTGATCCTGGGCTCCGGCCCGGCCGGCTGGACCGCCGCGGTGTACGCCGCGCGCGCCAATCTCAAGCCAGTGGTGATCACCGGCCTGCAGCAGGGCGGGCAGCTGATGACCACCACCGAAGTCGACAACTGGCCCGGCGACGCCCATGGCCTGCAGGGCCCGGACCTGATGACGCGGATGCAGGCGCATGCCGAGCGCTTCGACACCGAGGTGATCTTCGACCACATCCACACCGCCGACCTGTCGCAGCGCCCGTTCCGGCTCAGCGGCGACAGCGCCGAGTACACCTGCGACGCGCTGATCATCGCCACCGGCGCCACCGCCAAGTACCTGGGCATCCCCTCGGAAGAGGCGTTCAAGGGCCGCGGCGTGTCCGCCTGCGCCACCTGCGACGGCTTCTTCTACAAGGACCAGGACGTGGTCGTGGTCGGCGGCGGCAACACCGCCGTGGAAGAGGCCCTGTACCTGTCCAACATCGCCCGCAAGGTCTACCTGGTGCACCGCCGCGACACCCTGCGCGCGGAAAAGATCATGCAGGACAAGCTGTTCGCCAAGGTCGCCGCCGGCAAGATCGAGACCGTCTGGCACCACGCCATCGACGAAGTGCTGGGCAACGAGGCCGGCGTCACCGGGGTGCGGGTGAAGTCCACTCTGGACGGCAGCACCCGCGACCTCGACGCGCACGGCTTCTTCGTCGCCATCGGCCACCACCCCAACACGCAGCTGTTCGACGGCCAGCTGGCGATGAACAACGGCTACCTGGAGATCCGCTCCGGCCTCGGCGGCGCGGCCACCGAGACCTCGGTCCCCGGCGTGTTCGCCGCCGGCGACGTGGCCGACCAGCACTACCGGCAGGCGATCACCTCGGCCGGCTTCGGCTGCATGGCCGCGCTGGATGCCGAGCGCTATCTGGACAAGGGCGCTTGACCGAATCCGGCTCCCGGGCCGCCGAGCGCTGCCGCCATGGCGTTGCGCTCGCCTGCCTGCTCGCGGCGGCGGGCGCGCTGCATGCCCAGCCCATGGCGCCGCCGCTGACCATCGGTTCGGTGGAAGCGGCGCACATGGCGTTCTGCATGTCCCCGGAGCAGGTCGATGCGCTGGCCGCGACGATGGCCGGCGGCTTGCTGGGCACCGGGGCCGACGACAGCATTAAGCTGCTGATGAGGTCGATGAGCAAGTCCGTGCGCGACACCGGCGACCGCATCACGGCCGAGGCGATCGCTGGCGATGCCGGCGCTCGGGCTGTGTTCACCCGCTTTCTCGGCGAGTGCATGCTGGCTGGCATTCCGACAGCACCGCAGCGCCGCGAGCGCGCCCTGAACTGGTTGCGCGAGGACGCGGACGGCGGCGCCGCCGACGCGGCCGACACGCTTGCGGCCCTGGTCGCGCTGGGCGAGCTTCCGGGCGGCGCCAGCGAAGTGCAGCGCTTGCTGGCGGCGCGCCCGTCGCAGGCGCCGGCAGGCGCGAAGGCCGATGCCGCCGTGCAGGCCGAGGCGGCGCAGCAGCACCTGGCCCTCGCATCGGCGCTGTTGCGCGGCGCGATGAGCACGTTCTCCAGCGAACTCGGCGCCAACGCGACCGACAGCGCCCAGTTGCGCTTTCTTTACCGGCCCTGCCCGGGCTCGTTCGAATCGAGCGCCGTGCAGGCTGCGGCGCCGCCACAGCATGCCGCCGGCCTGGCCCGAGTGACGGCGCGCCTGGCGCAGCTGCCCAGGACCGGACTCGACTGCGCCGACCCGGCACTCGCCACGGTCGTCCTGCCGCTCTCGTTCACCGTGCCGGCCCGTCCCGAACCAGCCCGGCGATGACCCAGGTGCGCTGGCTGCACCGGCTCGACGAGGTCGCCGCCGCCGACTGGGACGCCCTGCACGATGGCCGCAACCCGTTCGTCGCGCACGCGTTCCTGGCCGGCCTGGAACGGCATGGCTGCCTGCGCCCGGACTGGGGCTGGAGCCCGCTGCACCTGACCTTGTGGGACGGCGACGCCTTGGTCGCCGCCGCGCCCGGCTACCTGAAGAGCAACTCGCACGGCGAGTTCGTGTTCGACCATGCCTGGGCGCACGCCTACGCACGCTACGGCCAGGACTACTTCCCGAAATGGCTGTGCGCGGTGCCGTATTCGCCGGTGACCGGGCCGCGGCTGCTGGCGCGCGACGCCGCCGGGCGTCGGACGCTGCTGGCCGCGATGCAGGCGCTGGTCCAGGCCAGCGGGCTGTCCTCGGCGCACGTGAACTTCCACGGCGCCGACGAGGATGCCGCCTTCGGCGACGACTGGCTGCCGCGCAGCGACGTGCAGTACCAGTGGCACAACGACGCCGGCTGGACCGATTTCGACGCCTATCTCGGCGCGATGGACCACAAGCGGCGCAAGAACATTCGCCAGGAGCGGGCCAAGGTGCAGCGCGCCGGCACCGGCTTCCGCATCGTGCATGGCTACGAGGCCAGCGCGGACGACCTGCAGGCGATGTATGGCTTCTACCTGCGCACCTTCGAGGACTACGGCAATTCGCCGGCGCTGACCCTGGAGTTCTTCTCGCATCTTGCGCGAGAAATGCCGCGTAACTTTCTGATATTCCTAGCCATGCAGGACGGCGCGCCGGTGGCCGGCGCCTTGTGCCTGCGCGGCGGCGACACCTTGTACGGCCGTTACTGGGGCGGCGACACCCTGCCCGGCCTGCATTTCGAGACCTGCTATTACCAGGGCATCGACTACTGTCTGCGCGAAGGCCTGACCCGTTTCGAGCCCGGTGCGCAGGGCGAGCACAAGATCGCCCGCGGCTTCCTGCCGCGGCTGGTGCGCAGCCGCCACTGGATCGCCGATCCGGGCTTCCGCGCGCCGCTGGCCGACTGGTGCGCGGAAGAGCGCGAGGCGGTGCGCCAGCATGCGGCAACGCTGTTGCGGCACTCGCCGTTCCGCCAGGACTGAAGCGCCGCCCGATCGGCTACGCTGCGCCCGATGCGTCGTCTCCCCGCCCTGCTCGCCGCCGACCCGGCCGCTCCGTTCCCGCCCGCGGCGAGCGCGCTGCGCGAACCGGAAGGCCTGCTCGCGATCGGCGGCGATCTGACCCCCACGCGCCTGCTCAACGCCTACGCGCACGGCATCTTCCCGTGGTACTCGGACGGCGATCCGATCATGTGGTGGAGCCCGGACCCGCGCGTCCTGTTCCGCAGCGACGGGGTGCGGCTGTCCTCGCGCTTCCGCCGTTCGCTGCGCCGCTCGCCATGGCGGGTACGCGCCGATACCGCGTTCGCGCAGGTGATGCAGGCCTGCGCGCAGGCGCCGCGCCGCGGCCAGGACGGCACCTGGATCACCGCCGAGATGCGCGCCGCCTACCTCGCCCTGCACCGTGCCGGGTACGCGCACTCGGTGGAAGTGTTCGACGGTGAGCATCTGGTCGGCGGCATCTACGGGGTGGCGCGCGGACGCATGTTCTTCGGCGAGAGCATGTTCAGCGCCCGCAGCGGCGGCTCCAAGGTGGCGCTGGCCGCGTTGGCACGGCGCCTGCACGGCTGGGGCTGGCCGCTGATCGACGCCCAGGTCGAGAACGACCACCTGCTCAGCCTCGGCGCGGAGCGCTGGCCGCGGGCCGCCTTCCTCGAGGCGATCGCCGCGCTGGTCGCCGATCCCGTCCCTGCCGGCCCGTGGACGCGGGATTTCGGCGAACTGTCGGCCGCGGAACTGGCCTTGCCCTGAGCGGGGTTAACGCAAACTTTGCATGCGGCGGCCGAGGCGAGTAAAATCCTCGCTCTTAAGGCCTTTGGCCGCACGCGAAATCGCACAGGAATACATGTCGAAAGACGACTCCATCGAATTCGAAGGCACCGTCAGCGAGACGTTGCCCAATACCACCTTCCGGGTCAAGCTGGAAAACGGGCACGAGATCATCGCCCACATCTCCGGACGCATGCGCAAGAACTACATCCGCATCCTGACCGGCGACCGGGTGAAGGTCGAGATGACCCCGTACGACCTGACCAAGGGCCGTATCACCTACCGCATGAAGTGATCGCCTCGCAGCGGTCGTGAGAAAGGCGGCCATCGGCCGCCTTTTCGTCTCATCGGTGACATCGCAAGGCGACTGCAGGTGCTGCAGCCGCCTTTTGTCGTGCCTGGCGTTCTAGCGAACCGCCAGTCCCGGTCTCATTCCACAGTCGCCGGCAGCAGGCGCTCCGGTTCGGCCTGGGTCTCCACCACCAGCTCGCCGTCGCGCACGTCGATGGTGACGCGGCCGCCGCCGACCAGCTTGCCGAACAGCAGCTCGTCCGCCAGCGGGCGCTTGACCTTGTCCTGGATCACCCGCGCCATCGGCCGCGCGCCCATCAGCGGGTCGAAGCCGTGCTGGGCCAGCCAGTCGCGCGCGGTCGGGGTGGCCGACAGCGACACGTGCTTCTCCTGCAGCAGCATCTCCAGTTCGATGATGAACTTGTCGACCACGCGCAGGATGTGGCTGAACGCCAGCGGCTGGAACTGCACCACCGCATCCAGGCGGTTGCGGAATTCCGGGGTGAAGCTGCGGCGGATGGTTTCCATCGCGTCGGTGGAATGGTCCTGCTTGGTAAAGCCGATCGAGCGCCGCGAGGCCTGGGTGGCACCGGCATTGGTGGTCATCACCAGGATCACGTTCTTGAAGTTGGCTTCGCGGCCGTTGGTGTCGGTCAGCACGCCGCGGTCCATGACCTGCAACAGGATGTTGAAGATGTCCGGATGCGCCTTCTCGACCTCGTCCAGCAGCAGCACGCAGTGCGGGGTCTTGACGATCTTCTCGGTCAGCAGCCCGCCCTGGTCGAAGCCGACATAGCCCGGAGGCGCACCGATCAGGCGGCTGATCGAATGCGGCTCCATGTACTCGGACATGTCGAAGCGCACCAGTTCGATGCCCAGCTGCAGCGCCAGCTGCTTGGTCACCTCGGTCTTGCCGACGCCGGTGGGGCCGGAGAACAGGAAGTTGCCGATCGGCTTCTCCGGATTGGCCAGGCCCGAACGCGCCAGCTTGATCGACGAGGCCAGCGTCTCGATCGCCGGATCCTGGCCGAAGATCACCATCTTCAGGTTGCGCTCCAGGTGCTGCAGCACGTCCTTGTCGGTGGCGCTGACCTGCTTGGCCGGGATCCGCGCCATCTTGGCGACGATGGTCTCGATCTCCTCAATGTCGATCAGCTCCTTGCGCACGCCCTGCGGCAGTAGCCGCTGGCGCGCGCCGGCCTCGTCCATCACGTCGATCGCCTTGTCCGGCAGCAGGCGATCGCCGATGTGCTTGACCGACAGGTCCACCGCCGCCTGCAGCGCGTCGTCGGCGTAGGTCACGCCGTGGTGCGCCTCGTACTTGGGCTTGAGCCCCTGCAGGATCTCGAAGGTCTCGCCGACGGTCGGCTCGACGATGTCGATCTTCTGGAAGCGCCGCGCCAGCGCACGGTCCTTCTCGAAGATGCCGCGATACTCCTGGAAAGTGGTCGAGCCGATGCAGCGCAGGTCGCCCGAGGCCAGCGCCGGCTTGATCAGGTTGGACGCGTCCATGGTGCCGCCCGACGCCGAACCGGCGCCGATGATGGTGTGGATCTCGTCGATGAACAGCACCGCGTTGGGCACCTTCTTCAGCGCGGTCAGCACGCCCTTCAGGCGCTTTTCGAAGTCGCCGCGGTACTTGGTGCCGGCAACCAGGGCGCCCAGGTCCAGCGAGTAGATGACCGCGTCCGCCAGCACCTCGGGCACGCTGCCTTCGACGATGCGCTTGGCCAGGCCCTCTGCGATCGCGGTCTTGCCCACGCCAGCCTCGCCCACGTACAGCGGGTTGTTCTTGCGCCGGCGGCACAGCACCTGGATGGTGCGCTCGATCTCGTCGGCGCGGCCGACCAGCGGGTCGATGCGGCCGTTGCGCGCCTGCTCGTTCAGGTTGCTGGCGTACTCGGCCAGCGCGTCGCCCTTGGCTTCGCCCTCGCCCGCTTCGCCCTTGGGCTCGCCGTCGGACGGTGCCGGGCTCTCGCCCTCCTCGCCCAGCTTGGCGATGCCATGCGACAGGTAGTTGACGATGTCGAGCCGGGTGATGTCCTGCTGATTCAGGAAATACACCGCATGCGAGTCCTTTTCGCCGAAGATCGCGACCAGCACGTTGGCGCCGGTGACCTCCTTCTTGCCCGAGGACTGCACGTGGTAGACCGCCCGCTGCAACACCCGCTGGAAGCCTAGCGTGGGTTGCGTGTCGCGGCCGTCGTCCTCGGCCAGGCGCGACACCGAGGCCTCGATCGCCTGCTCCAGTTCGCCGCGCAGGCGCTCGGCATCGGCGCCGCAGGCCTTGAGCACCGCCTGCGCCGAGGGGTTGTCGAGCAATGCCAACAACAGGTGTTCGACCGTCATGAATTCATGGCGGGCTTCCCGGGCGCGCTTGTAGCACTGGCCGATGGTTTGCTCGAGATCTTTGCTGAACATGGTTCACTCCGACGTCTGATACCAACAATATGCGGCTGGAGTTGCGGATTTCCACAACCCTATCGGATCAGTGTGTTCAGACCGCGTTAGTCCGGGCAGACCGGTGACCGACGCCTACCAATATCAGGCTTTTTCCATCGTGCACAACAGCGGATGCTGGTTCATCCGGGAAAACTCGTTCACCTGAGCCACCTTGGATTCAGCCACTTCGCGGGTATAGACCCCGCAAACGCCGCGGCCGCGGGTATGCACGTGCAGCATCACCTGCGTGGCCCGTTCCAGGTCCAGCGAGAAAAACTGCTGCAACACGGTCACCACGAAGTCCATCGGGGTGTAATCGTCGTTCAGCAACAGCACTTGGTACATCGGCGGGCGGGCGACTTCGGGCTTGCCGGTCTCCACCATGACGCCGTGATCGTGATCTGAAGAATTCTTGCGAGGCATGCGCCAATTATATACGGCGGCTGTCGGCCCGGATTGGACGATCGCCGATCCTGCCCGCACAATTCCCCTTCTTTGATGGCGCAACGCATGCATTCGACGACTTTCCGTACGGCCGCCCTGCTCGCCGCGCTCCTGGCCGGTACCGCCGCGCCGGCATTGGCCGCGCCGGACCAGGCGCTGGGCAAGCGCCTGCAGGCGATGGGCTACGACGTCCAGGCCGATGCCGACGGCGACTACCAGTTGCTGTTCGGGCTGCGCGAGCAGGGCCGCGAGCGCCAGCAGCTGATCTACGTGCGCTCGCCGGTGGAGACCTTCGGCAGCCACCGCATCCGCGAGATCTGGTCGCCGGCCTACCAGGCCAAGGGCGACACCCTGCCGGCCGCGGTCGCCAACCGCCTACTGGAAGACGCGCAAGCCGACATCCTCGGCGGCTGGGTGCGCCAGGGCGGCACCGCGGTGTTCGTGGTCAAGCTCGCCGCCGATGCCGACGACACCGCGTTGCGCGAGGCGCTGGAAGCGGCGGCGCGCGGCGCCGACGCGATGGACGCCGAACTCAACGCCGGCAAGGACGCGTTCTGATGGCGCTGCCCCCCGGCCCCTGGCAGCCCGACGTGACCGTGGCCACGGTGGTGGTCCGCGACGGCCGCCTGCTGCAGGTGGAGGAATCCATCGCCGGCGCACTGGTGCTGAACCAGCCGGCCGGGCACCTGGAGCCGGACGAGAGCCTGCTGCAGGCGGCGCTGCGCGAGACGCTGGAGGAAACCGGCTGGCAGGTGCGGCTGACCGCGTTCATCGGCGCCTACCAGTGGAAGGCCGACAACGGCCGCCACTACCTGCGCTTCGCCTTCGCCGCCGACCCGCTCGCGCACGACCCGCAGCGGCCATTGGACGAAGGCATCGTGCGCGCGCTGTGGATGACCCCGGCCGAGCTGGAGGCCGCCGCGCCGCGCTGGCGCAGCCCGCTGGTGTGGCAGGTGGCCGCCGATTTCCTCGCCGGCAAGCGCTATCCGCTGGACCTGGTGCGGCAATTGGCATGAACGGCGCGCGGATCATGGTCGGCGTCTCCGGCGGCGTGGATTCGTCGGTGGCGGCCTGGCAGCTGGTGCAACAAGGCGCCGACGTGGCCGGCCTGTTCATGCAGAACTGGGCCGACGACGGCAGCGGCGACTGCCGCGCCGAGGACGACCGCCGCGACGCGGTGGCGGTGTGCGGCCTGCTCGGCATGCCGTTCCACTTCCGCGACTTCTCGCAGGAATACTGGCAGGGCGTGTTCGCGCATTTCCTGGCCGAATACGCCGCCGGGCGCACGCCCAACCCGGACGTGCTGTGCAATCGCGAGGTCAAGTTCAAGCATTTCCTGGATGCGGCGCGCGCGCTGGGCGCCGAGCGCATCGCCACCGGCCACTACGCGCGAGTCGCCTTCGCCGACGGCCGCTGGCGGCTGCTGCGCGGCGTGGACCGCAACAAGGACCAGAGCTATTTCCTGCACCAGCTCGGCCAGGCGCAGCTGGCCGCGACCCTGTTCCCGGTCGGCGAGCTGCCCAAGGAGCAGGTGCGGCGCATCGCCCGCGAGGCCGGCCTGCCGACCCACGCGAAGAAGGATTCCACCGGCATCTGCTTCATCGGCGAGCGCGACTTCCGCGAGTTCCTCGGCCGCTACCTGCCGGCCCGGCGCGGCGAGATCCGCGACCCGCACGAGCAGGTCGTGGCCGAGCATCCCGGCGTGTTCTATTTCACCCTGGGCCAGCGCGAGGGTCTGAACATCGGCGGCGTGCGCGGGCGCGCGGCGGCGCCGTGGTACGTGGTCGGCAAGGACGTGGCGCGCAACGTGCTGTACGTGGACCAGGATCGCGACAGCCCGCATTTGATGTCCACGCAGCTGCACTCGGAGACCGCCCACTGGATCGCCGGGTCGCCGCCGGCGCGGCGCTTCGAGTGCACCGCGCAGACCCGCTACCGCCAGGCCGACGAGCCGTGCACGGTCGAGGTCGGCGACGACGGCACCCTGGCGGTGCGTTTCGCGCGGCCGCAGCGTGCCGTCACCCCCGGTCAGTCGCTGGTGCTGTATCAGGGCGACGACTGCCTGGGCGGCGCCGTGATCGCCACCACCGATGCCCCGCTGGAACGCCGCCTGGCGCAGCAGCAACCCGCACTACACGAGGAAACCATCCGATGACCGATTCCATGGACGCGCGCGTGCTGGCGCTGGCCGGCGTTGCCCAGGCCCTGCAGCAGGTCCGCCGCATCGCCGAGACCGGGCAGTCGGAGGCGTCGCTGGTGCGGACCCTGCTCGACAGCGTGTTCCGCACCGACGCCGCCACTCCGGAGGCGGTCTACGGCCGCGCCGGCGACGTGGCGCCGGGGCTGCGGCTGCTGCACAACTATTTCCGCAACCAGGGCCAGGACGAGGCGCTGCCGCGGCTGGCGCTGGCGGTGCTGCAACTGGAGCGGCGCTTCGTGCGCGACACCGAGACCAGCGCCAAGGTCACCGACGGCATCGCCCGGATCGCGCCGATGCTGGACGAACACGCCGACAGCGCGCACCCGGAGGTGATCGGCGCGCTGGGCCAGCTGTACGCCGACACCATCAGCCACCTGCGCCCGCGGGTGATGGTGCAGGGCAACCCGCACTACCTGGGCCAGGCCGGGGTGGTCGCGGAGATCCGCGCGCTGCTGCTGGCGGCGATGCGCTCGGCGGTGCTGTGGCGACAGATGGGCGGCAGCCTGTGGGACTTCCTGCTGGCCAAGCGGCGTATGCTCGAGGCGGTGGACCGGGCGTTGCGCTGAGCGCCGGCGCCGCCGGGCCTTGCGCTTCTCGACGCAGGGCACGTTTCGCGATGCGGACACGATCGACGCCACACCGCGGCTAAAGACCGAGGGGGTACGGCCGATACAGCAATCGTGAATCTGCCGAGAACGTCCATGTACTCACGCCTCCTAATCCGTCTGGCCGCCCCGCTCGCCCTGACGCTGCTGTTCCCCATCGCCGCCGGTTTCGATTGGCCGGCCCCGGTCCGTTGGGCCATCCTCACCACGATGACGTTGAGCTGGCTGGGCTTCGCCGCCTGGACAGCCTACAGCCAGAGCCGGCGATCGCCGGAGCAGTCCAAGATCATGCGCGAGCAGGATCAGCTGCTGTCGGAACTGCGCAACTTCGTCGGCAACGAGATCGACGGCTCGCGCAGCGAGATCGAACGGGCCCGCGAACTGATCCGCCAGGCGGTCAGCGGCCTGGGCGGCAGCTTCGAGGCGATGAACCGCAAGTCGCGGCAGCAGAGCGTGGCGCTGGCCCGAATCGTGGACCGCGCCGGCGACGACGGCGGTGCCGGAGTCGACGTGGCGCGCTTCGCCCAGCACGCCAGCCAGCGCATGGAGCAACTGGTCGAGGCGCTGGAACAGGTCAGCGGCCAGAGCAGCGCCACGGTGCACTACATCGACGACATGTCGCAGCACCTGGATGGCATCTTCGCGCTGCTGGAGGACGTCAAGTCGATCGCCGACCAGACCAATCTGCTGGCGTTGAACGCGGCGATCGAAGCGGCGCGTGCCGGCGAGGCGGGCCGCGGCTTCGCGGTGGTGGCCGACGAGGTGCGCAACCTGTCCGAACGCTCGACCACCTTCAACGAGCAGATCCGCAAGCTGGCGCACAGCTCCAAGGACGCCATCGCCAAGGTCCGCGAGACGGTCTCGCACATGGCCTCGCGCGACATGGACCGCTCCCGCGAGGCGCGTGCCGAGGCCGCGTCGATGCTGGACAACGTGGCGGCGATCAACAACTCGCTGGGCGAAGGCATGCGCGAGATCTCCGAGTGCGGCCGCGCCATCGACAGCAGCGTCGCCGAAGCGGTGCGCGCCCTGCAGTTCGAGGACATCGCGACCCAGGCCTTGGGCGGCGTGCATACCCACCTGGACCGCCTGACCGCGATCAACCGCGAGGCCGTGGCCCTGCAGGAACTGCTGCATCGCAACGGCGGCGTGTTCGACAGCGAGCTGGTCGAGGCCCTGCAGCGCGTCGGCAGCCGCCTGCGCGAGATGCGCGTGGAGTGGGAGCGTCCGCCGCACAAGCCGGTGGCGCAGCAGGGCATGGGCGCCGGCACGGTCGAGTTGTTCTGACCGAGGCCGTGTTCCCCGCCGCATCATGAAGCGACCAGTCCCCGGCCCCGGCCGGGGCTTGTCGTATCCGCCCTTCCCCGCCCGGCCGAGTCGATGCCTTTCCAGTCCCAGCCCCGAGTCGAGGCCATGCCCTGCGACGACCCGAACGCCACGCACGAGACCGTGCCCGCCCAGCCGCATTCGGCCGCGGTCGCGGACAGCGGCGCCACGTCCGGCGTGACGCGGCGTCGGCCGGGCAGCGCACTGCGGCAGCTGGAGACGGGGGCGCAGGGCGAGCTGCGGCGCATGCTCGGCGAGCGTGCGCCGCTGCACGGCGGCATCGCCGATCCGGTCTGGGCCGGGCTGGCCTGGGACATGGGCCTGAGCGGGAGCGGCATCGCCGCGGCCGGCACGGCGGCGCCGCTGCCGGGCTACGCGGGGCTTTGCGAGAACGACTGAAACCGGCTGCGCGTTCGCCGCACTCTGGCGCATTGCGACATCGTCACAGCCGCCGAGCTGATGGCTTCTCGATATATCACTAAGCGCGCCAATTTGTAGGAGCGGCTTCAGCCGCGACCGGGCCTTACCAGGAACGCCCCGGTCGCGGCTGAAGCCGCTCCTACAAGGTGCCGTCGTCGTTTGCCAATCGACGCGACGCGCTAGCTGGGGTTCTCCAGCGAGAACAGGTCCGCCTGCTTGTCGTAGGCGAAGTATTCGGCGTAGCGCGCCCAGCTGGTCACCGCCTGCACGGTTTCCGCCGCGTAGTCCTCGGACATGTGGTCTTCCAGTTCGTCGCGGAAGCGCCGCGCGGGGGCGTGGTGGGTCGGGCGTTCGTCGAGCACGCGGCGGATGTGCGCGGCCAGCGGCACGTAGGTCGCCAGGTGCTGGGCGAACAGTTGCTTGCGCGCGTCGGTACCGAGTTCGGCGAAGCGCTGCCCGGCCGGGGTCAGCTGCAGGTCGCCCTGCTCGAACACTGCCAAACGCAGCAACTGCAGGGTCTCGGCGATCGGGAACAGCTCGTCCACTTCCAACTGCAGGCCGGCGGCCAGCGGCGGCAGGTCGGCGCGGCCGTGGTAGGGCTCGGCCGCCACCGCCTCGACCAGGCCGGCCAGCAGGTTGCTCGACACCCGCGGCAGCACCATGGCGATGCCGCTGCCGGGGAACACGCCCTCGCGTATCTGCGGCCGCTGCGGGCTGGCGGTCATGCGCGCGTAGATGTCGTCGACCAGGGCGCGGAACGCCGGCGCCAGTCGGTTGCGCGGCTGCGGCAGGGTCACCTGGATCTCGCCGATCACCCGGCCCGGATTGGCGCCGAAGATCACGATGCGGTCGCACATCAGCACCGCTTCCTCGATGTTGTGGGTGACCATCAGGATCGATTCGATCGGCATGCGCCCTTCCGACCACAGGTCGAGCAGGTCGGTGCGCAGGGTCTCGGCGGTCAGCACGTCCAGCGCCGAGAACGGCTCGTCCATCAGCAGCAGTTTCGGCCGCACCACCAGCGCACGCGCCAGGCCCACGCGCTGGCGCATGCCGCCGGACAGCTCCTTCGGATAGGCGCCCTCGTAGCCGTCCAGGCCGATCAGGTCGATCGCCGCCAGCGCGCGCCGGCGGCGTTCGTCGGAAGGCACGCCGCGCGCCTCCAGGCCGACTTCCACGTTCTGCAGCACGGTCAGCCACGGGAACAGCGCGAAGCTCTGGAACACCATCGCGATGTCGTCGATCGCCTGGGTCGGCGTGGCGTCGCGGAACACGATGCTGCCGGCGCTGGGCTGCAGCAGCCCGGCGATGGCGCGCAGCAAGGTGGACTTGCCCGAGCCGGAGCGCCCGAGCAGGCCGACGATCTGGCCCGAATGCAGGGTCAGGTCCACGTCGTCCAGCACCACCAGCGGCGTCGCCCCGCCCTTGTCGTAGCTCTTGCGCACGCCCTGCACGCGGACCAGCGGCGCGCGCTCGGGCGCGGTTGCGGAAAAGGTCATGGTCGTCTCTCCAGTGGTCGTCAGTCGAAGCGCAGGCGGCGTTCGGCGAAGGCGTACAGGCGCCGCCACACCGCACGATTGAAGAAGGTCACGAACAGCGACATCACCGCCACCCCGAGCAGCACCCGCGCGCCGTCGCCGGCGGCGGTGGCGCGGGCGATGTAGGAGCCGAGCCCGTAGGCCTGCACCTGGGTGTCGCCCCAGTTGGCGAGTTCGGCGACGATGCTGGCGTTCCACGAACCGCCGGAGGCGGTCAACGCGCCGGTGATGTAGTACGGGAAGATGCCCGGCAGGATCACCCGCCGCCACCAGGTCCACGAGCGCAGCTGGTACACCGTGGCCGCCTCGCGCAGGTCGGTGGGGAACGCGCTCGCGCCGGCGATCACGTTGAACAGGATGTACCACTGCGTGCCCAGCACCATCAGCGGCGACAGCCAGATGTTCGGGTTGGCGCCGGTGGCGACGATCGCCAGCACCGCGAACGGGAACAGCACGTTGGCCGGGAACGCGGCCAGGAACTGCGCCAGCGGCTGCACCCGCTGCGCGACCTTCGGGCGCAGTCCGATCCACACGCCGATCGGCACCCACACCACGCTGGCCAGCGCGATCAGCACCACCACCCGCGCCAGCGTGGCCAGGCCGCCGCCGAACGCGTCGGCCAGGTCGTGCAGGCCGAGGTGGCGGCGGCCGTAGTCGAACGCGAACCAGGCCGCGGCCGCGGCCGCGATCGCCAGCGCCGCGCTCCACAGCCGGTCGCCCCAGACGTTGCCGCGGTCGCCCTGCACCGCCGCTGCCGGCGGACGCGCCTGCCGCAGCGTCCAACGCAGCAGCAATGCGCGCTGCCAGACCCAGACCAGCGGCGCGACCGCACGCTTGGCCAGCCGCGTGCGCCGCAACAGGTCGTACAGCCACGACTGCGGCTTGTCCTGCGAGGCGGTGAGTTCGGCGCGGAACTTGTCCGACCAGGCGACGATGGGACGGAACAGCAACTGGTCGTACAGCACGATCAGCACGCCCATCGCCAGCACCGCCCAGCCGACCGCGGCGAAGTCGCGCTGCGCGATCGCCAGCGCCAGGTAGGAGCCGATGCCGGGCAGTTCCAGGGTGTGGTCGCCGACCGTGATCGCCTCGGAGGCGACCACGAAGAACCAGCCGCCGGACATCGACATCATCATGTTCCAGATCAGCGCGGGCGTCGCGTACGGCGCTTCCAGCCGCCAGAAGCGCTGCCACGACGACAGGCCGAAACCGCGCGCGACCTCGTCCAGATCGCGCGGCACGCTGCGCAGCGACTGGTAGAACGAGTACGCCATGTTCCAGGCCTGGCTGGTGAAGATGGCGAAGATCGAGGCCAGCTCGGCGCCGACCTGGCGGCCAGGAAACAGGCCGAGGAAGAAGGTCACGGTGAAGGTCAGAAAGCCCAGCACCGGCACCGACTGCAGGATGTCCAGCGCCGGCACGATCAGCCGCTCGGCGCGGCGGCTCTTGGCCGCCAGCGTCGCCACCACGAAGGTGAACAGCAGCGAGGCGGCCATCGCCGCGAACATGCGCAAGGTGGTGCGCAGGCCGTATTCGGGCAGCTGCCGCAGGTCCAGCGAGACCGCCGCGGTGCCGGGCGGCGGCAGCGGCGCGCGCATGTCGGCGGCGCCGTGCAGCAGCAGCACGCCCAGCGCCAGCAGCAGCGCGAACACCGCCAGGTCGTGGAAATTGGGCAGCACGCCGGGACGTGCGGCGACGGCGCCGGGCGCATTGCGATCGCGGGGAAATAGCACCATGGGACGTTTCCGGCAGGACGGCGCAGCGGATGCGCCGCGGGTGGGGGGAGATGGTGGAACCAGCGTGGGACGGCGACTCAGTCCGGCAAGGCGACATTCAAGCCGAGCGTCAGCCAGTTCTGCGCCGGATCGGCGCTGCGGCGCCCGGCCAGCAGGTCGACGCTCGCCGCGCCGTTGAACGCGTAGCGTGCGCCGGCTTCGGTCAAGGTTGCGGCGCGTTCGCGGTAGCACTCGCCAAGCCAGGTCCAGTTGCCGCCGGCGGCGCGCTCCAGGCCCAGCCCGGCATGCGCGCTGCCGACGCCGCCGCGCGGCTGCGACCAGCCCAGGTTGACGTGCAGCAGCGTGCGCCGCCGCGGGTCCAGGGCGAAGCTCAGCGGCAGGTTGAGCGTGCTCTCGGCATAGCGCGGCGAACGCGCCTGCCAGCTCGATTCCAGCGACAGCGCCGCGCCCCACCTGCCCTGCTCCGGATCGCGCAGCGACTGCTTGACGCCGATCGCGAACGCGGAGGCGGCAGCGCCCAGGCCATGGCTCAAGGTGAGCCCGACTTCGGTCGACGCCCAGGCGCAGGCGGGGGCGGCGGTGAGTTCGCCGGCACCGGCGGCGCGCCACCACGATTCCACTTGGCAGTGGCCGGCGGCAGTGATCGAGGCGTCGTCCACCCACAGACTGGCCCCGGCATGCGCGCGCGCGACCGGCAACGCGCACAGGGCGCACAGCAACAACAACGACGACAGATGCATGGGCGGCTCCGGAATGCGGAAAACGCCAGGGGCGACGCTCGGATGTCCTCGCGGATCGGGCATGCATACTGCGGAAATGCCGCCAGCGCCGGTGCGGCGGTGGCGAACGATCCCGTCCTGAGCGGACGGGACCCATCTGGGACGAACCCAGACCTTGGCGGTCCTGTCAGCTCAACAGCTGCAGTGTCGGTCTAGGGTGACTGTCCAAGGAAGTGGCCTCTGGCCGGGTGCGATCGGCGCGCAGTATAGCCAGCAAATGCGGCACCGCAACACCGCGGCGTGCGCCCGCGCAACGGGCGTTCACTGGCCAGCAAGCACCAGCCGCGGCTGCGTCGCCGGCAGCGTGCTGTGGCGGGCGCGCAACCACGCCGCCAGTTCGCGCGGCGGCAGCGGCCGCGAGTGCAGATAGCCCTGGATCTCGTCGCAGCCCTGCTCGCGCAGCAGGGTTTCTTCCTGCGCCGTTTCCACGCCCTCGGCCACCACCTGCATGCCCAGCGCGTGGCCAAGCTGCACGATCGCCTGGGTGACCTTGGCGGTGCCGCTGTCGTGCAGCATGTCCTGCACGAAGCTGCGGTCGATCTTCAGCCGCTGCACCGGGAAGCGGTTGAGATAGTGCAGATTGGAGAAGCCGGTACCGAAATCGTCCACCGCCAGCAGTACGCCTTCCTGCTCGAATAGTTCGAAGCAGCGACGCAGCGATTCGGTGTCGCGGATCAGCGCCGACTCGGTCAGTTCCAGTTCCAGCCGCTTCGGCGACCAGCCGTTGCGCAGGCACAGTTCGATCACCCGTTCGGCGAAGCCGCGGTCGCGCAGCTGCATCGCCGAGACGTTCACCGAGATGCGGTCGAAGCTCAGCCCCGCCGCGTCCCAGGCCGCGGCCTGGCGGCAGGCCTCGTTGATCACCCAGTCGCCCAGGCGCACGATCTCGCCGCATTCCTCGGCGATGGGAATGAACTCGGCCGGATTGCAGTGGCCATGGCCGGGACGGTGCCAGCGCAGCAGCGCCTCGACCGCCGGCGCGCGCTCCCCGGCCGCGTGCACCAGCGGCTGGTACACCAGCGAGAACTCCTCGCGGTCCAGCGCGCCGTGCAGCGCATGCTCGATCTCCAGGCGCCGCTGCGCGCGCAGCAGCACGTCCTGGCTGTAGTAGTGGCAGGTGTTGCGGCCGGATTCCTTGGCCGCGTACATCGCCGCATCGGCGGCGCGCAGCAGGCTGTCGAAGTCCTGGCGCCCCTCCTCCATCAAGGCGATGCCGATGCTGGCGCCGATCTTGATCACGTTCTCGCCGTTGTGCAGCGGCTCGGCCAGCGCCGCGATCAGCTTGCGCGCCACATGGCCGGCATCGCCCGGTTCGGCCAGATCGCGCAGCACCACCACGAACTCGTCGCCGCTGAAGCGCCCGAACAGGTCGCTGGTGCGCAACTGCTGGTGCATGCGCGTGGCGGCCAGCTTCAGCAGCGCATCGCCGGTGGCGTGACCGAAGGAATCGTTGATGCTCTTGAAGCCGTCCAGGTCCACGAACAGCATCGCCAGCGTGCTGCCGCGCTCCACCGCGTCATGCATCGCCTTCTCGGCCTGCTCGCGCAGCAGCTGCCGGTTCGGCAGCCCGGTCAGCAGGTCGTAGTGGGCCAGCAGTTCGATGCGCTCGCTGGCCTCGCGTTCGCGGGTGATGTCGCGGAACAGCACCACGAAGCGCGGCGGCAGGCCGTCGCGGTCGTCCAGCTCGATCAGCACCTGCACCCACACCCGGTGCCCGGACGGGCGGTGGAAGCACAGGTCCAGCTGCTCCGGCAGCCCGCCGTGGGCGATGCGCACCAGCGCCGCTTCGAACGCGTCGCGCGAGTCCTGGGTGTACAGCGCCAGCGCATGGTCCAGGTCGATGTTTTCCTTGCGCAGGCCGTGGATGCGGTAGCACTCCTCGGTCCACTGCATGCGCCGGGTGCCGACCTCGATCTCGCAGCCGCCGATCTTGCCCAGCGCCGAGACGCGATTGAGCAGTTCGGTGCGCCAGCGGATCAGCGCATCGGTCTGGCGCTGTTCGGTGATGTTCTGCACCTGGCCGAGCACGCGCTGGATGCGGCCGTCGGCTTCCGGCTGCGGCTGCGCCCAGACCCGCAGGTGCAGCGGCGCTTCGCTGCCGCGTATCAGTTCGACCTCGAAGTTGGCCTGCTTGCCGTCGCGCTGCATGCGCCGCCAGATGGCGATCACCTGCGCGGCCGACTCGCGGCTGAGCAGGCGCAGCCAGCCGCGGCCGCTCGGCACCTGATCCTCGGCCAGCCCGGTCACGCTCAGGAACTCGCGCGACCACCAGATCCGGTTCTGCAGCGGGTCCCACGACCAGCTGCCCATGCGGGTCATGCGCTGCGCCTCGCGCAGCAGGGTCTGCTGGTCGCGCAGGCGCTGTTCGAGCAGCTTCTGCTCGTGGATGTCGGTATGCGTGCCGACCATGCGCAGCGGGCTGCCGTCGGCGGTGCGCGCGACGATGCGGCCGCGGTCGAGGATCCAGCGCCACTGACCGTCCTGCTGGCGCAGCCTGAATTCGCAGACGTAGGTCGCCGTGCGGCCTTCGAAATGGGCGCGGATCGCCTCGCGCAGGCGCGTCTGGTCCTCGCTGTGGACCAGCGGCAGCAGCGTGTTGAGCCCATAGTCCGGCGCGTCGCCGGTATAGCCGAGCATCTGCTTCCAGCGCTCGGAACGGAAGATCGTGTCGCTGGGGATGTCCCAGTCCCACAGGCCGTGTTCGGCGCTGTCCAGGGCGATTTCCCAGCGCGTGGCGCCGTTGCCGTCGACCGGCTCGGGCACGCTCAGGGTGTAGGCCAGCAACGCGCCAGCATCGTCGCGGACCGCGCGCAGCCAGCCGTCCAGGCGCCGCCCGGCGGTGCCGGGCAAGGCACAGGCGAGCATGCCCTCGCCATCGAGCAGGCGCTCGCGCACGTCGCGCATCAGCTCGGCATACGCCTCCACGGTGCGCGGCAGCTCCAGCGCCTGCGCGGCCCGGTTCGCGGCCAGCGGCCGCCCTTCGGCGTCCAACAGGACCACAGCCGAGGTGAGCGGATGCTGCAGCAAGCTTGCGATGACGCCTTGATCCACGCCGAAGTGCTCCGTTTTTCTACCGCGCTGAGGCCGGCGGACGAAGGAGATAACGGCACCTGGCGCCATTAGTTGAGCGCGAGGGGGGCCGGATGCCGCTGCGCCGGCCTGACGGGCCGGCCCGCCGGTGGGCCGCGGCGAGCGCTTGCCGCTAAGATGGCAGTGGACGAATACCGCCGCACCAGGCTGTCGGGGCATGCAACCACAACTCGATCTCCCCCCGCCCCACCCGTCCTCGGACATGCGCCTGGCGCAACGGCTGGACCGCGGCATCTGGCGGACCGCGCTGCTGTACCTGCTGCTGGGCCTGGCCTGGTCGCTGGGCAGCGACCTGCTGCTGGCCCGATTCGTGAACGACCCGCGGACCCTGGCCCTGCTGAACCTGCTCAACGATGCGGTGTTCCTGTTGCTGACCGCAATCGCCCTGTACTTGCTGCTGCGCCCGCTGGTGCGCGGGGCGTTGCAGGTGCACGCGCGGCTGGCGCTGTCCGAGGCCGGCTACCGGCAAATGTTCCAGGCCAATCCCAGCCCGATGCTGGTCTACGACCTGGAAACCCTGCGGATCGCCGACGTCAATCCGGCGGCAGTCGCCTTCTTCGGCTGGGCGCACGACCAATTCATCGGCATGGAACTGGAGCGGCTGTGGCCGGCGGACGCGGCCGCGCGCATGCGCGAGGTGATCCAGGCCATCCGCGACACGCCATCCAAGGTCTGCGTGGTGGCCGAGCCGCTGCGCCTGCGCGATGGCAGCCAGCGCATGGTCGAGTCGCGCAGCACCGGCCTGGACTACCGCGGCCGCGACGCGCGGCTGGTGGTGATCAGCGACCGCAGCGCCGAGCACCAGGCGCAGCAGCGCCGCGACCAGGCCCTGCAGCGGCTGGAAGAGGCGCAGGCGATCGCCCGCCTCGGCTCCTGGGAGCTGGATCCGGGCAGCGGCCTGGGCCGCTATTCGGACCAGGTCTACAGGATGCTCGGCCGGCGCGTGCCGGAGCAGGCGCGCGAGCATCGCCTGGAAGAACTGCTGGTCCCGGCCGACCTGGCCTCGCAGGCGCGCATCCAGCGCATGCTCGAGGACCTGTGCGGTCCCGCGCCGGTGCAACTGGACATGCTGCTGCCGGTGCTGGCTGCCGACGGCCAGGCGCGGATGCTGCACCTGCGCGCCGAAACCGCCTGCGACGACGCCGGCACGGCCTGTGTGCGCGGCACCCTGCAGGACGTGACCGAGCACGAGCGTTCGCGGCGCCTGCTGCACGAACGCGAGGAACAGTTCCGCGAACTGGTGCGGGTGCTGCCCGACGGGGTGGCGATCCTGCACCAGGAACACGTGCTGTACGCCAACGCGGCCTGCGCCGGGCAGTTCGGCCACGAGGGCGAGAACCTGCTCGGCGAACCGTTGCAGGGGCTGGTCCACGCCAGCGACCTGCAACAGGTGCGCGAGCAGATGCGCGATGCCGGCGACAGGGGCGAGCGCGGCGCCGCGGCGCGCATGCGCCGCCGCGACGGCTCGCTGTTCCACGCAGGGCTGTCGTTCGGCAACGTGCGCTACAGCGGCCGCGACTGCAAGCTGCTGATCGTGCGCGACCTGAGCGAGCCCGAGCGCATGCGCGACGCGCTGGCGCTGAGCAACCGCGAGCTGCAGGCGATGGCGCGGCGGCTGTTCTCGCTGCAGGAGGACGAACGCCGCGCGATCTCGCGCGACCTGCACGACGACATCGGCCAGGCGATCACCGCGATGAAGCTGTCCGCGCACGCGGCGCTGGACGAGGCCGACGCCGAGCGCCGCCGCGAGGACCTCAACGAGATCGTGCAGTTGGCCGACAGCAGCATCACCAAGCTGCGCAACCTGTCCACCCTGCTGCGCCCGCCGCAGCTGGACGCGCTCGGCCTGGAAGCGGCGTTGCGCTGGCAGGCCGGAATGCTGTTCCGCGCCTCGCCGGTACGCCTGCAGCTGGACATCGCCACCCTGCCCGCGCGGCCCAGCGGCGAGGTCGAGCAGGCCTGCTTCCGCATCGCCCAGGAAAGCCTGACCAACGTGCTGCGGCATGCCTGCGCCGGCGAAGTGCGCATGGCGCTGAGCGACGAGCAGCACCGGCAGCTGCGCCTGGAGGTGGTCGACGACGGCGACGGCTTCGATCCGGCCGGGCCACGCGGGCTGGGCCTGATCGTGATGCGCGAGCGCGCGCAGAGCGCAGGCGGTACCCTGCAGATCGATACCGCGCCCGGCGCCGGCACGCGGGTGACGCTGTGCCTGCCCTACACCACGGCGGCGACGCCGACGCACCCACCTGGACCCTGACACGAATGTGGAATCCCGCTGTCCCCGTGCCGCCTGACGACGAACTGCCGTCGCGCCTGGGCGCCGGCCATCCGGCGCTGACCGGCATGATCGCCGAGGCGCTGGCCGGCGGCCCGGGCGTGATGCTGCTGCACATCGATATCGACCACTTTGCCTCGATCAACGAGAACATGAGCGCGGAAGTGGGCGACCACGCGCTGGCGCTGCTGGCGCACCGGCTGCAGGCGCACCTGCGCGGGCGCGGGCTGCTGTGGCGCCACGGCAGCGACGAGCTGGTCATGGCGGTGCCGCGCACCGCCGACGTGCCGCCGCCGGAGGCCTTCGCCGAGGAGATCCGGCAGCAGATCGAACTGCCGCTGTCGGTGCTGCCGTACACCTTGTTCATGACCGGCAAGATCGGCGTGAGCCTGTGCCCGGAACACTCCACGCGGCTGTCCACGCTGCTCGACTATGCCGAGGACGCGGTCTACCAGGCCGCGCGCGAAGGCGGCAACATGGTGCGCCTGTACGCGGCCGACGGCCCGCCCAGCGCGCACAGCGAGAGCATCATCTCGCGGCAGATCGTCGATGCGATCCCCAACGGCGAGCTGCGCCTGCGCTACCAGCCGATGGTCAGCGCCCGCGACGGCCGCGTAGTCGGCATGGAATCGCTGCTGCGCTGGCAGTCGCCGACGCTGGGCATCCTGGTGCCGGAGCGCTTCATGCGCACCGCCGAGCGGCTGGGCGTGATCGTGCAGATCGGCACCTGGGTGATGGAAGGCGCGCTGCGCCAGGCGCGGCTGTGGCGCGATCAGGGCTTCGACGACTTCACCATCGCGGTCAACGTCTCCACCCTGCAGCTGCTGCGCCCGACCTTCTTCAACGAAGTGATGTCGGCGCTGCAGGCGGCCGGGGTGCCGCCGCAGATGATGGTGCTGGAGATCAACGAGAGCGCGCTGACTAACAACGTCAACTTCGTCCACGAGACCCTGGCCAACCTGTGCCGCGAAGGCATCAGCCTGAGCCTGGACAACTTCGGCACCGGCGACTCCAGCCTCAGCGCGCTGGTGCGCTATCCGGTGGACAAGCTGAAGATCGACCGCAGCTTCATCAAGAGCGCGCCGGCCGGCAACCGCGAGGCGGCGATCGCCCGCGCCATCATCGCCATGGGCCACCAGTTGGGCATGGTGGTGATCGCCAACGGCGTGGAGTCGCAGGCGCAGCTGGGCTTCCTGCGCCGCAACGACTGCGACATCTTCCAGGGCTACCTGTTCGGCGAGCCGATGTCGGCCGAGGCCGCGGGCATGGCGTTGCGGCGCCGCTACCTGCGCCCGGAATCGTTCACCGAGACCCGCCCGGACCGCACCCTGCTGCTGCTCGACGACGAGGAGAACGTGCTGCGCTCGCTGGTGCGCCTGTTCCGCCGCGACGGCTACCGGATCCTGGCCGCCGGCAACGTGCGCGACGCCTTCGACCTGCTGGCCACCAACGACGTGCAGGTGATCCTGTCCGACCAGCGCATGTCCGACATGAGCGGCACCGAGTTCCTGGGCCGGGTCAAGATGCTCTACCCGGACACCATCCGCCTGGTGCTGTCCGGCTACACCGACCTGGCCACCGTCACCGACGCGATCAACCGCGGCGCGATCTACCGCTTCCTGACCAAGCCCTGGAACGACGACGAACTACGCGAACACATCCGCCAGGCGTTCCGCACGCATGACGAGCAGCGGCGGGATGCTGGGCCCTGACGGGCCGGGATTGGGGATTCGGGATTAGGTATTGGCAAAAGCAGTGATTCCGGCTTTTCCTCGACACGCACGGACTGGAACAGCAAGCGCAAAACCGCTCTTGCGAATCCCCAATCCCGAATCCCAAATCCCGGCAACTACTTCGGCTGCCGTACCGGAATCACGATCCTGAAGCTTGAGCCTTCGCCGACGGTGCTGGTCACGTCGATGCGGCCGTGGTGCTTGTTGATGATGCCGTAGGAGATCGACAGGCCCAGGCCGGTGCCGCTGCCGACCGGCTTGGTGGTGAAGAACGGGTCGAAGATGCGCTGCAGCAGGTCCGCCGGGATCCCGGCACCGGAGTCCTTGAACTCGATCCACACGTCCTCGCCGTCCTGGCCGGTGCTGACCACGATGGTGCCGCGCTCGCCGATCGCCTGGCCGGCGTTGAGCAGCAGGTTCATGTACACCTGGTTGAGCTCGGACGGCAGGCACTCGACCAGCGGCAGGTTGCCGTAGTGGCGGTCCAGCGTGACCTTGTACTTGAGCTCGTTCCAGATGATGTTGATCGTGGATTCGAGTCCGGAATGCAGGTCCACCAGCTTCCACGATTCCTCGCGGCCGGAGTACGAGAAATCCTTGAGGTCGCGCACGATGCGCGTCACCCGCTCGATGCCCTCGCGCGACTCGGCCATCAGCTGCGGCAGGTCGCGGCTGATGAAGTCGATGTCGAAGCGGTTGCGGATGTCGTCGATCTCCGGGATCAGCGCCTTCGGGTCCGGCGCGCGCAGGGCGCGTTCGTAGGCCTCGATCAGGGTGAACAGGCTGCGCAGGTATTCCTGCAGGCTGCCCAGGTTGGAGTGCACGTAGCCGATCGGGTTGTTGATCTCGTGCGCGACGCCGGCGGCGAGCTGACCGATGGAGGCCATCTTCTCCGACTGCAGCAGCTTTTCCTGCGCGCCGTTGAGGCGAAGATAAGCCTGGCGCAGTTCGGCGTGGCGCTGCTGCAATTCCTGTTCGTAGTCCTGCTGGCCTTCGATGCCCTGGATCAGCGCCAGGTAATGGCCGTCGTCGCCATCGCCATGGAAATACAGGTGCGCCAGCACCACGTGCTCCTCGGTCGGCAGGCTGCCGCTCCAGCGGCCGCTGCTGCGCGCCTGCGAGCGCGCGTCGTCGGGCAGCCACTGCGCCAAGCGTTCGCCCAGCGCACGGTCGTCGACGGTGTCGGCATTGCACAGGTGGCCGCGCGCGGCGCGGTTGGCCAGCAGCAGGCGGCCATCGGCGCGGAACAGCACCAGTCCTTCGTCGATCAGCTCGCTGAGCGCGAGCAGGCTTGTGCGCGAAGGCAATGGCACCGCAGCGGTGTAATCGGGATCGGCGAGATTCACGACAGGCAACGGGTAACGAGCGGACGCTCAATATACGCCGATGCCCTGGTCAGGTGCGACGCCGGCCAAAGCCGGCACGCGATGCTCAGGCGATCGCCAGGTGCCGGCTGGTCCGCAGGCTGCTGGACTGGCCGTTGGCATCGTAGGACGAGGCGCTCTCGCTGCGGCCCAGGTGACGCAGCGCCCAGTTCACTTCGCGCCGCCGCCGCGACAGCAGCGCGCCGTTGGCGCGGTTGGCGTCGGCCAGTTCGCGCAGCCGCGACTCGGCCTCGGCACCGGCCGGCACGTCGGCCTCCAGTGCGCGCAGCGCGGCCAGCTTGTCGCTGGTCGCCCGCATCAGTTCCTCCACGTTGTGATCCAACAAGGCCTGCCGTTCGCCGGCGAGCGCGTCGCTGAGCTGTTGCAAGGGGTTGGTCACGGAGGTGTTCATGCGCTGAGCTGCTGGTCCAGGTCGAGCATACGGCTGGCGATGGCGTCGGGATTGATCTTGTAGCTGCCGTTCTGCAACGCGGCGCGCACCGACTCGACGCGGCTGTTGTCCACCGCCGGCGCGGTCGACAGCTCGCGCTGCAAGGTCTGCAGGCCGGACGCCTCGCCGGTCAGGCGCAGGCTGTCGGCAGCGGCCGTGGCATCCACCGGGCGTGCCTGTCCGTCCTCGGACGCGCCGGAGGCGGCCTTGGTGTTGACGGAGGTGGTGCGGAGCGCCGCCTGGCTGGGCAGGCTCCCCTCGATTTTCTGGCTCATGGCGGAAATCCTGTTACGGGTTCGGTGTAGGTAACGGCGTTACCCCACGGAACTTTAGGCCGGATCTCAGCGCGTCACTAAAACGTCGCCATTTTGTGACACAGTTCCCTGAACGACGCGGCGTGACGACAGGTTCTCGACGGTCACCCGCTCGTTTTCGCCACCGTCGCTGAGCGCGCGGCCCGCCATCCGCACTTCCAGCGCCCCGCTGCGCGCCACCAGCGCCACATTGTCGCCGCGCCGCACCAGCCGCTGCGCGACCAGATCGCTGGCCGACAGCAGCGTACCGGCCGGCAGCGTGCGCCGCACCACCCGGCCGATCGCCACCGCCGGATCGGTCATGGCCGCACCGACGATCCGCGCCACGTCGCGCTTCTCCGACACCATATCGGCGGCCCCGACGGTCTCTCCAGCGGCCAGGCCGCGGCTCAGGACCAGCACGTCCTGCAGGCGCCGCACCTTGACCGGCACGAACAGGCGCCAGCCGGCCTCGCGCGGGCAGCTCACCTCCACCGTGGTGGTGCCGGTGGGCTGCGCCTGCAACGGCACCGGGCACAGCGGCACCCGCACCGACGGATCCAGCGTCGCCTCGGCCGTGGCGTCGGGCCCGAGCGTGGACAGCGCCGCGGCGCGGATCGAGTCGACCGGTTGGAATTCCGCGGCCCAGGCCGGCAGCGCCGCCAGCAGGACCACTAACAGGATCAGGCGCATGGCCATCTCTCAAAATGGATGATTCGCCAAACCTCATGCAAAGCCCGTGCCGCGATAGACGTATCGGCGCTCCGGCGGCTGTCGATGCGATGAACTTGACACGCTGCCGGCAGCCGGGCCGAGCGCCGTGGCGCGGGCTAGCTGCCTGGCCCGCAGACGCCTGCGCGGCGGAGCGGCGCCCCGAGCACTGCGCTTGGGCAGGCACGGCAGCATCGTCACCGACTGCTTCGAACACACCTTCCCTATACGATCCCGCCCCCGGCACGCGCCCAGGCACAGCGGGGCCATCGCCATCGCGTCGACAGCTCCTGAGGAGTTAGGCCTCAAGTTCCGCCGCGAATGCGCCGATATGAACGCCATGTCTCATGACCTGCTCAACCGAATCGACCAGCGCACCCGCTTGGCGGGCCACAACCGGCTTGCCCTGCTGCTGTTCCGGCTGGGCGGTCGTCAGCTTTTTGGCGTGAACGTCTTCAAGGTGCAGGAAGTGCTGCGCCGTCCGGATCTGTTCCAGGTGCCAGGGCTGCCACTGCAATTCTCCGGCGTCGCCGACGTCCGCGGCCGTTCGGTGCCGGTGCTCGACCTGGGCCTGGCGATCGGCCACCCGGAGCGCGAGACGCAGGCCGACAAGGCGCCCGGCTACCTGGTGGTCACCGAGTTCAATCGCTCGGTCCAGGGCTTCCTGGTCAGCGGCGTGGAGCGCATCGTCAACATCGCGGTGGAGGACATCCATCCGCCGCCGGAACTGGGCGCCGAATCCAGCTACCTGACCGCGGTGACCCGCTTCCAGGGCGAGCTGATCCAGGTCATCGACGTGGAAAGCGTGCTCGCCGACATCGCCCAGACCCGGGTCGAGGCGCAGATCGACCCGTCGCTGGCGCTCACCGGCTCGCAGCTGCAGGTGCTGGTGGTGGACGACTCGCGCGTGGCCCGGCAGCAGATCCGCAGCGTGCTCGACCAGCTCGGGGTCGGCGCGACCCTGCTGTCCGACGGCCGCCAGGCCCTGGACCATCTCTTGCAGATCCACGCCGGCGGCGAGAATCCGGCCGACCGCTACGCCATGGTGATCTCCGACATCGAGATGCCGGCGATGGACGGCTACACGCTGACGACGGAAATCCGGCGCCACCCCGGCCTGGCCGGCCTGTACGTGCTGCTGCACACCTCGCTGTCGGGCGTGTTCAACAACGCCATGGTCGAGCGCGTCGGCGCCAACGCCTTCGTCGCCAAGTACAGCCCGCACGAGCTGGCCGACTACGTGCTGGCGCGGTTGCGGGTGGTCGCCGCGGCCCAGGCCGCCTAGTTCTCCGCGGCCCCGGCGCGACGCCGGGAGCCTGCCTGGGGCGCCGCAGCAGCGCCGCCCCGGCCCCTGTGGCATGCCGGAAAGCGGGTGATCCCACCCCGCCCGGCGCGTTGGTCCCCGGTTTTGGCACAGGCCTTGCCTGTTCTCCTGCAACGAACCGCGGGAGCGCGCCATGTCCAATCTGATTTCATCCTACCTGGGTGTCCACGGCGACGCTCTGCCGCTGCGCGAGCAACGGATGAAGCTGATCGCCAGCAACCTCAGCAACGTCGACACCCCTGGCTACAAGGCCCAGGACCTGGACTTCGACGCGGCCATGCGCGCCGCGCAGGGCCAGCGCGACGGCAGCCAGATGGCGGTCACCGACAGCCGCCACCTCGCCGTCGGCGGCGCCACCGGCCTCAATCCGTTCCAGCTCACCCGCCAGGCCAGCCAGCCCAGCCTCGACGGCAACACCGTCGATGCGGACGCCGAGCGCGCCGCCTACGGCCGCGCCGCGCTGGAATACCGCGCCTCGCTGAGCTTCGTCGAATCCAAGGTGCGCAGCATGCTCACCGCGATCACAGGCCAATAAGCATGAGCAATCTGCCGATCTTCGATGTCGCCGGCTCCGCGCTGCAGGCGCAGTCGGTGCGACTGAGCACCATCGCCAGCAACCTGGCCAACGCCGACTCGGTGGCCGGCTCGGCCGAGGCCGCCTACAAGCCGATCGAACCGATCTTCCAGGCGGTGCGCAACCCGCACGACAGCAGCCTGACCTCGGTCAACGTTAAGGAAATCGCCCAGAGCAAGGACCCGCCGCTCAAGCGCTACGAGCCCGGCCACCCGCTCGCCGATGCCGACGGCTACATCTACTCGCCGGACGTGGATCCGGTGGCGCAGATGGTCAACCTGATCTCCGCCTCGCGCAATTACCAGGCAGGCGTGGAAATCCTCAACACCGCCAAGGAACTGGCGCTGTCCACCTTGACCATGGGCCGCTAAGCGCCCCTCCCTCCCGCCGCTTCCCGGCCTAGGACGTACTGATGAGCACCGTTTCCAGCGACATCTATTCCAGCCTCGGGCTGACCGGCTCCAGCACCAGCAACACCGCCTCCAAGTCGGCGTCGCTGAACCAGGCCGACTTCCTGAAGCTGATGACCGAGCAGTTGCAGCACCAGGACCCGCTCAAGCCGATGGACAACAGCCAGATGGTCTCGCAGATGGCGCAGCTGTCCACCGTGCAGGGCATCGGCGACCTCAACAAGACCGTGACCGCGCTGTCCGATTCGATGAGCACCGACCAGATCCTGCGCGGCGCCCAGCTGGTCGGGCACAAGGTGCTGGTGCCGTCGGCGACGATGCCGCTGGGCGCCGAGGGCGGCGTCAACGGCGTGATCGCCGCGCCCGGCGCGGGCATCGTCAACCTCACCGTCAGCGACGCCAACGGCAACGCGATCAAGCAGATCAGCGTCAACGCCAGCAAGGCCGGCGAGGTCAATTTCAGCTGGGACGGCACCGATACCAACGGCATCCGCCAGGTCGCCGGCAAGTACAGCGTCACCGCCACGCATACCGACAGCAGCGGCACCAACAGCACGCTGTCGACCTACATCCAGGCCCCGGTCGAGAGCGCCACCATCGGCTCCGACGGCATCTACCTCGACCTGACCGGGCTGGGCACCGCCCCGCTCGCCAACGTGCTCCGCGTCAGCTGAGCCGGCCAATCCACAGGAGTCCATCATGGGTTTCAACACTTCGCTGTCCGGCATCAAAGCGGCCAATTCCGACCTCAACGTCACCGCCAACAACATCGCCAACGTCAACACCACCGGCTTCAAGGAATCGCGCGCCGAGTTCGCCGACCTGTTCTCCGCCACCGGCTACGGCATCGCGCGCAACGCGATCGGCGCCGGCGTGCGGGTCAGCAACGTCGCCCAGCAGTTCTCGCAGGGCAACGTCGACCCGACCGGGCGCAACCTGGACCTGGCGATCTCCGGCGACGGCTTCTTCACCATGACCAGCAACGGCGCCAAGGTCTATTCGCGCGCCGGCAACTTCCAGACCGACGCCGACGGCTACGTGGTCAACCCGCAGGGCGCCAAGCTGCAGGTGTTCCCGCCGGCGGCCAACGGCAACGGCTTCGCGGTCGGCACGCTGACCGACCTGCAGCTGCTGACCACCGACAGCTCGCCCAAGCAGAGCGAAATGGTGAACCTGATGTTCACCCTGCCCGGCAACGCCAACGTGCCGACCGTGGCCACCTTCGCCCCGACCGACGCCAACAGCTACAACCACTCCACCGGCGGCATCACCGTCTACGATTCGCTGGGCGTCAGCCACACCCAGACCTCGTATTTCGTCAAGACCGCCACCGCCAACCAGTGGCAGGTGCACAACTACGTCGACGGCGTCGCGGTCGGCACGCCGAGCACGCTGCAGTTCGACGGCAACGGCAAGCTCACCACGCCCGCCGACGGCCGCATCGCGCTGAGCACGTTCACCCCGAGCACCGGCGCCGGCACCCTCAACCTGACCCTGGACGTGAGCGGCTCGACCCAGTACGGCGAAGCCTTCGCCCTGCGCGACGCGCGCCAGGACGGCTACGCCAGCGGCAAGCTCAACTCGATCAGCATCGACGCCACCGGCGTGGTCTACGCGCGCTACTCCAACAACGCCGACAAGGCGCTGGGCCAGGTCGCGATGACCAACTTCGTCAACCCGCAGGGGCTGAGCTCCCTCGGCGACAACGTGTGGGCGGAAAGCTCGGCCTCGGGCAATGCGCGCACCGGCGCGCCGTCGACCTCGGACTTCGGCGACATCCAGTCCGGCGCGCTCGAAGCCTCGACCGTGGACCTCACCGAACAGCTGGTCAACATGATCGTCGCGCAGCGCAACTTCCAGGCCAACTCGCAGATGATCTCCACCCAGGATCAGGTCACGCAGACCATCATCAATATCCGCTGATGACCGCCGGGAATCGGGAACAGGGAATCGGGAATCGTAAACGCGGTTCCCGGCGCCGAATTTCCGCTTTCCTCCATTCCCGATTCTCCATTCCCGGTTCCCGTCCATGGACAAAGCACTCTACGTCGCCATGACCGGCGCCCGCGCTTCGCTGCAGGCGCAGGGCACGGTCTCGCACAATCTGGCCAATGTCGACACCGCCGGTTTCAAGGCCGCGCTGGCCAATACCGAGGCGTTCCGCATCCAGGGCGCCGGCTATCCGTCGCGGATCGATGCGCTGCACGTCGACCAGGGCTTCAACCGCGACGTCGGCGCGCAGCAGGTGACCGGCAATGCGCTGGACGTCTCGCTCAGCGCCGACAACTGGCTGGCCGTGCAGGCCAGCGATGGCAAGGAGGCGTATACGCGCGGCGGCGAACTGGCGTTGACCGCGAACGGCCAGCTGGTCACCTCCAGCGGCCGCGCGGTGCTGGACGACCAGGGCAATCCGATGGCGATCCCGCCGCACCAGGCGCTGGAGATCGGCGGCGACGGCACCGTGTCGATCGTGCCGCTGGGCGAAGGTCCGCAGGCGATGACCGTGGTCGGCAAGATGAAGGTGGTGCAGGCGCCGGCCGAACGCCTGGAACGCCGCCCCGACGGGCTGATGCGCAACATCAGCGACGATCCGACCCAGGCGTTCGCCCTGTCCGCCGGCAGCCCGGTCCACACCGGCGCGCTGGAAGGCAGCAATGTCGACGCCGCCGGCGCGCTGGTGCAGATGATCCAGCTGCAGCGCCAGTTCGAGATGCAGGTGAAGGTGATCAAGCACGGCGACGAGAACGCGCAGTCGGCCAACACCATGCTGCGCCTGAACGGCTAAGCCCGCAGCCGGCGCAGACGGAAAGCCGGCGCATTTGTGGCACGGCACATGCATCAGTCTCCCTGCCCCTCGCGGATCACGGGGCCACCATCTAGAGGAATCGGGTCATGAATCAGGCTTTGTGGGTCGCCAAGACCGGACTGGATGCGCAGCAGACGCGCATGTCCGTCGTCTCCAACAACCTGGCCAACACCAACACCACCGGCTTCAAGCGCGACCGCGCCAGCTTCGAGGACCTGCTGTACCAACAGGTGCGTCAGCCCGGCGGCGCGACTTCGGCGCAGACCCAACTGCCGTCCGGCCTGCAGCTGGGCACCGGCGTGCGCGTGGTCTCCACCTCCAAGGATTTCGAGCAGGGCAACCCGCAGCAGACCGGGCGCGCGCTGGACGTGATGGTCAACGGCCGCGGCTTCTTCGAAGTGCAGATGCCCGACGGCACCTCGGCCTATACCCGCGACGGCAGCTTCCAGATCAATGCGCAGGGCGAACTGGTCACCAATAGCGGCTATGCGATCCAGCCCGGCATCCAGGTCCCGGAAGGCGCGCAGTCGCTGACCATCGGCACCGATGGCACGGTCAGCGTGCAGGTCGCCGGCACCGCCGCGGCGCTGGAGATCGGTTCGTTGACGCTGAGCGATTTCATCAACCCCTCGGGCCTGCAGGCCAAGGGCGAGAACCTGTACGCGGAAACGGCCGCCTCCGGCCCGGCGCAGAACGGCACCCCTGGCCTCAACGGCCTGGGCACCACCGTGCAGGCCTCGCTGGAAGGCAGCAACGTCAACGTGGTCGAGGAGCTGGTCAGCATGATCGAGACCCAGCGCGCCTACGAGATGAACGCCAAGGCGATCTCCACCACCGATTCGATGCTCGGCTATCTGAACAACAACGTCTGATCCCGACTTTCCTGGAAACCGCCATGTCGCGTCTGTCCTCTCTCTCTCTCGTCACCGCCGCGCTGCTCCTGCCGGCGCTGCTCGGCGGCTGCACCAGCCTGGGCATCGCCGCCGGCGATGTGCGCCCGTATGCGCCGATGGCGCCGATCGTGCCGGTGGTGGCGCAGGCCGCACAGCCCAGCGCCGGCGCGATCTATGCCGCCGGCCCGAGCCTGTCGCTGTATTCGGACCGGCGCGCCCGCGACGTCGGCGACCTGCTGACCATCACCCTGGTCGAAAGCACCAACGCCAGCACCACCGCCAACACCAGCATCACCAAGAAGGACGCGGTGACGATGGCCACGCCGACCCTGCTCGGCGCGCCGCTGACGGTCAACGGCATCAACGTGCTCAACAACTCCACCAGCGGCGACCGCAGCTTCGCCGGCAAGGGCAACACCGCGCAGAGCAACACCATGCAGGGCAGCATCACCGTGACCGTGATGCAGCGCCTGCCCAACGGCAACCTGGTGATCCAGGGGCAGAAGAACCTGCGTCTGAACCAGGGCGACGAACTGGTGCAGGTGCAAGGCATCGTCCGCGCCGCCGACATCGCCCCGGACAACACCATTCCTTCCAGCAAGGTCGCCGACGCGCGCATCGCCTACGGCGGCCGCGGCGCCGTCGCCCAATCCAACGCGATGGGCTGGCTGAGCCGCTTCTTCAACTCGCGCATCTCGCCGTACTGAGGCCTGCCATGAATCTTTCGTCCCTGCCCTGCCGCCTGCTCGCCGCGTTCGCGCTGTGTGTCGGCCTGGCCACCCCGGCCGCCGCCGAACGCATCAAGGACCTGGCCCAGGTCGGCGGCGTGCGCGGCAACGCGCTGGTCGGCTACGGCCTGGTGGTGGGTCTGGACGGCAGCGGCGACCGCACCAGCCAGGCGCCCTTCACCGTGCAGAGCCTGAAGAACATGCTCGGCGAGCTGGGCGTCAATGTTCCGTCGAACGTCAATCCGCAGCTGAAGAACGTGGCCGCGGTGGCGATCCACGCCGAACTGCCGCCGTTCGCCAAGCCCGGCCAGCCGATCGACATCACCGTCTCCTCGATCGGCAACGCGGTCTCGCTGCGCGGCGGCTCGCTGCTGATGGCGCCGCTGAAGGGCGCCGACGGCCAGGTCTACGCGATCGCCCAGGGCAGCCTGATCGTTGGCGGCTTCGGCGCGCAGGGCAAGGACGGCTCGCGGATTTCGGTGAACGTGCCCAGCGTCGGCCGCATTCCCAACGGCGCCACGGTGGAGCGCGCACTGCCGGACGTGTTCGGCGGCAGCAACGAGATCACCCTGAACCTGCACCAGAACGATTTCACCACGGTGTCGCGGATGGTCGCGGCGCTGGAGAACGCGTTCGGCCCGGGCAGCGCGCATGCGGTCGACGGCGCCACCGTCGCGGTGCGCTCGCCGACCGACCCCGGCGCGCGCGTCGGCCTGCTGGCGCGGATCGAGAACATCGAGCTGTCGCCGGGCGCGGCGGCGGCCAAGGTGGTGGTCAACGCCCGCACCGGCACCGTGGTGATCGGCGCGCAGGTGCGGGTCAGCCCGGCGGCGATCTCGCACGGCTCGCTGACCGTCACCATCAGCGAAGGCAGCCAGGTCAGCCAGCCCAACGCGCTGAGCAACGGCCAGACCGTGGTCGCGCCGAAATCGACCATCACCGCCACCAACGAAGGCAGCCGCATGTTCAAGTTCGAGGGCGGCACCTCGCTGGACCAGATCGTGCGCGCGGTCAACGAAGTCGGCGCCGCGCCGGGCGACCTGATCGCGATCCTGGAAGCACTCAAGCAGGCCGGCGCGCTGAGCGCGGAGCTAGAGGTCATCTGACATGCGCATCTCGGCCTCCCCGATCGAACTGAACGCGACCACCCCGAACGATCCGGCCCGGATCGACAAGGTGTCGCGCCAGTTGGAAGGACAGTTCGCCAACCTGCTCGTCAAGAGCATGCGCGACGCCAGCTTCGGCGATTCCCTGTTCCCGGGCGAGAACCAGACTTTCCGCGACATGTACGACCAGCAGATGGCCAAGGCGCTGACCGAGGGCAAGGGGCTGGGCCTGGCGGCGATGATCGCCAAGCAGCTGGGCGGCGGCAAGAGCGCCGACGCCCCGCCGACCACTACCTCGATCGGCGCCGCGCAGGCGGCCAAGGCGTATTCGCTGGTGTCCGGCCAGGGCGGCGGCAGCGGCGGCAACGGCGCGATCGCCGGCGCATCCGCGCCGGCCGATCCCGACGCTGCGGCGATCGCCGGCGCCGGCGCCTGGAGCGGCATGGAGGCGGCGGATGCGTCGCAGCAGCAGGTCGCGCGCGTGCTCGACCTGATCGCCGGCCGCGAGACCAGCGCGATGCACGAAGCGCTGGGCAGCAACCCTGCCGACGGCAGCGCCACGCTGCCGTGGACCGGCACCGACGACCGCTGGCCGAACCTGGCCGCCACCGCGGCCGACGACGACAAGAGCATCGATGCCGGCGCCGCCGCGGCGGCCAACGCGGCCGCGGCCAGCCTCGGCGCGCGCACCCCGGAAGGCTTCGTCGCGCAGATCTGGACGCACGCGCAGAAGGCAGCCAAGGAACTGGGCGTGGACGCGCGGGCGCTGGTCGCGCAGGCCGCGCTGGAAACCGGCTGGGGACGCCGCGGCATTTCCCGCGGCGACGGCGCCAGTTCCAACAACCTGTTCGGGATCAAGGCCACCGGCTGGAGCGGCGAGCGCGTCACCACCGGCACCCACGAATACGTCAATGGGGTCAAGCAGTCGCAGAGTGCGGACTTCCGCGCCTACGCCTCGCCGGCGGAGAGCTTCGCCGACTACGTGCGCCTGCTGAAGACCAATCCGCGTTACCAGCAGGCGCTGAACGCCGGCACCGACATCCGCGGCTTCGCGCAGGGCCTGCAGCGCGCCGGCTATGCCACCGATCCGTCCTATGCGGCCAAGATCGCCGCGATCGCCGGCGGCCCGACCATCGGCCGCGCCGTCGCCGCGATCGGCAATGCCGCCGCCAGCGGCATCGGCCGCGCGTTCGCCAGCACCTCCGATCCGTCCAACAGCGCCCTGCGCTGAGGTAGCCGTCCATGTCCGTCCTCTCCACCGGCACCAGCGCCCTCATCGCCTTCCAGCGGGCGCTGGCGACCGTGAGCCACAACGTCGCCAACATCAACACCGATGGCTACAGCCGGCAGCGGGTCGCGTTCGCGACCACCACGCCGACCCGGTACGGCTCGGACTACATCGGCAACGGCACCAAGATCACCGACATCTCGCGCGTCGCCGACCAGCTGGCGACCTCGCGGCTGCTGGACAGCGGCGGCGAACTGACGCGGCTGAAGCAGCTGTCGGCCTTGTCTGATCGCGTCGACGGGCTGTTCTCCGACACCGCCACCAATATCTCCGGCCAATGGTCGAAGTTCTTCGACGCCAGCACCGGCCTGTCCGCCAACGCCTCGGCCACCGCCAGCCGGCAGAACCTGCTGGACAACGCCGGCTCGCTGGTGACCCGCTTCAAGCAGCTCAACGGGCAGATGGACGCGCTCGGCAACGAGGTCAACAACGGCCTGCTGTCCGCGACCACGGAAGCCAACCGCGTGGCCGCCGAAGTGGCCAAGATCAACGGCCAGATCGGCAGCAACGCCGCCGCGGCCGCGCCGGACCTGCTCGACCGCCGCGACCAGCTGATCACCCAACTGGTGGGCTACACCGGCGGCAGCGCGGTGCAGCAGGACGGCGGCGCGATCAACGTCTACACCGCCGGCGGCCAGGCGCTGGTGGTCGGCACCACCGCCTCGACACTGACCACCGTCACCGACCCCTACCAGCCCGGACGCCTGCAGATCGCGCTGCAGGCGCAAGGCGCCACCATCACCCTGGGCGACAGCGCGATGGGCGGCCAGATCGGCGGCCTGCTCGAATTCCGCAGCGACGTGCTGGATCCGACCAAGGCCGAACTGGGGCGCCTGGCCACCGGCCTGGCGGTCACCTACAACCAGCAGCACAAGGCCGGCGTCGACCTGTACGGCAACCTGGGCGGCGACTTCTTCTCGCTGTCCGCCCCCAGCGTGAACTCCAACGCCGCCAATACCGGCAGCGCCAGCTTCAGCGCCGCAGTCAGCGACCTGAGCAAGCTCGACGGCAAGAACCTGCTGCTGAAGTTCGACGGCAGCACCTGGACCGCCGCCCGCGCCGACACCGGCGCCAGTGTGGCCATGACCGGCACCGGCAGCAGTGCCGACCCGTTCGTGGTCAACGGGGTGACGCTGCAGCTGTCGGGCACCGCCGCCGCCGGCGACAAGTTCCTGCTGCAGCCCACCGCCGACGCGGTCACCCACCTGGGCGTGGCGATCACCGATCCGTCGCGCATCGCCGCGGCCACGCCGATCACCGCCAAGACCGACCTGGACAACCTGGGCACCGGCAAGGTGAGCAACGTGCGCGCCAGCAACGCCGCCAATCCCAACCTGCTGAACCCGTCCAGCATCGCCTTCATCGACGCCAACCAGTACACCATCGACGGCGCCGGCCCGTTCGCCTACACCGCCGGGCAGACCATCAGCGCCAACGGCTGGAGCCTGACCCTGGACGGCGCGCCGGTGGCCGGCGACACCTTCGCGGTCGGCCCCACCGGCGCCGGCTCCAGCAACAACGGCAACGCGCTGACCCTGTCCAACCTGGACGATGCCAAGGCGTTCAATGGCGGCACCATCACCCTCAACGGCGCGGTGTCAGGCCTGACCACCACGATCGGCTCGGCGGCGCGGCAGGCCAAGTACGCGGCCGACGCCCAGGATGTGATCCACACCAATGCGCAAGACGCGCGCGACTCGGTGTCCGGCGTCAACCTGGACGAGGAAGCCTCGAACATGTTGCGCCTGCAGCAGGCCTACCAGGCCGCATCGCAACTGATTTCCACCGCCGATACGATGTTCCAGTCCATCCTGGGTGCGATCCGATGAGCAACCGCATTTCCACCGGCATGATGTTCAGCCAGTCGGTCAACAACATGCTGGGCAAGCAGGCCAAGATCTCGCACCTGGAACAGCAGCTGGCCACCGGCAAGCGCCTGGTCACCGCGGCCGACGATCCGGTCGCCTCCGGCACCGCGGTCAACCTGGACCGCGCGGTGGCCGAGCTGGCGCGTTTCGGCGAGAACGCCAACAACGTGCAGAACCGCCTGGGCCTGCAGGAGAACGCGCTGGCGCAGGCCGGCGAGCTGATGGCGCGGGTCAGCGATCTGACCGTGCAGGCGAACAGTTCGGCGCTGACCACCGACAACCGCAAGGCGATCGCCTCCGAACTCACCTCGCTGCACGACAGCCTGCTGAGCCTGTCCAACAGCACCGACGGCAGCGGCCGCTACCTGTTCGCCGGCGCCGCCGACGCCAACGCACCGTTCGCGGTGGTCGGCGGCCAGGTGGTCTACAACGGCGACCAGACCCAGCGCAGCGTGGAGGTGGCGGCCGACACCCTGGTCGCCGACGCCCTGCCCGGCAGCGAGATCTTCATGCGCATCCGCACCGGCGACGGCACCGTCGACGCGCACGCGGCCGGCGCCAACACCGGCACCGGGCTGTTGCTGGACTTCAGCCGCGACGCGACCTCCGGAACCTGGAACGGCGGCAGCTACAGCGTCGCCTTTACCGCCACCGACACCTATGAAGTGCGCGACGGCGCCGGCACCGTGGTCAAGACCGGCACTTATGCCGCCGGCGAGACCATCAGCTTCGACGGCCTGAAGATGCGCCTGGACGGCGCGCCGGCGGTCGGCGACAGCTTCCAGATCGGCGCCGCCACCAACAAGGACGTGTTCTCCACCATCAGCACCCTGGCCGCCGCGCTGAACACGGACCCGATCACCGCCACCGACAAGGCCGCGCTGCAGAACACCCTGCAGTCGTCGATGCGCGACATCAGCCAGGCCTCGGCGAAGATGATCGACGCGCGCGCCTCCGGCGGCGCGCAACTGTCGGCGATCGACAACGCCGCCGAGTTGCGCGCCTCCAACGAAGTGACGCTGAAGACCACGCTGTCCTCGCTGCGCGATCTGGACTACGCCGATGCGATCGGCCAGTACCAGCTGGAGCAGTCCGCGCTCAAGGCGGCGCAGACCATCTTCACCCAGATGCAGTCGATGTCGCTGTTCAACATGATCCGCTGAATCCCCGCATTCTCTTGTTGCGCGCATGCCGGCCCGCGCCGACGGCGCTGCGGTTCGGACGGACCTCGACGCAATCCGGGCGCAACTGCAGCGCCGCCGCTCCAGCCCCGGGATGGCTTTCATCGGCCACGAAATTGCGCGATGCTCTGCCGAACGGGGAGAATGCATGACAATCAGGGAACAGGACGGCGCCCACGCCGATGTGCCGGCGGGCGCCGCTGCCGCTTCTGGCGGCGGGCCGCAGGCCGATGCGATCGAGCAGGCGCCGACCGATTGGTCGCTGCTGCCGGTCAAGCACGTCAACCAGGACTCGATGGTCGCGGAGATCTGGCGCCTGCTGCGGCAGGAGCCGGCGCTGATGGTCAGTGCCGGCTACGTGTTCCTGTCCGCGCTGGGGCTGTGGTCGAGCTACTTCTTCTACCTGCGTTTCCAGTTGTCGATCCTGGACTACCTGCAGGTGAGCGACTTCCTGGTCGCCGGCCTGCGCGATCCGGCCTACATCCTGATCCTGCTGCTGGGCATCCTGATGGCGGTCGTGCTCGGCTGGCCGGAGACGCTGCGCCGCCGCAACCCGGCCAAGGTGGAACGCCTGCGCGCGCGGCATTGGGGCTGGCGGTTGCTGTTCTCGCATTCGCCGTGGATGAACTGGGAACTGTTGGGACTGCGGCCGTTGACCGGCATGTGCATGGCGGTGGTCTGCTTCATGGCCTTCGGTGCGGCACTGTATGCCATGAACACGGCCGAGAAGATCCGCGATGGCCGCGCGGGCACGCCGGTGCAGGTGGTGCTCAGCGGCGACAGTGCGGCGCTGCCGGGCAACGCGAAATTGCTGGGGTCCAGCAGCGCGTTCGTCTTCCTGTGGTGGCCCGAGCAGCGTCGCGCCGAAGCGGTGCCGATCGCCTCGATCCGCCGACTGCAGTCGGGCGTGGTGCCGGCCAAACGCCCGGCTCCGGCAACGGCGGCGAAACCGGCGCCGGTGCCTGCCGCGGCGCGCTGATCGCCTGGACTTCACTGCCACTGGGCCGCAGGGCCGCGGATACACCGATGCCACCGGCGTTACGCCGTAGGCTCTCGGCGCCCTTCCTGGCGTAGCGCCTTCTTTATCCGCGCCTGGGCCGGATCCTGCCTCGACGCGGCCTTGATGATCTTTGCCCGCCTTTTAAGCATTGTCTCTTTGCGCCGATCTCCGGGCGGCTTTCTTGCCGCTTATCCGCAATCCGGTGAAGTCCTCCTTCGTCCGGACCGCCGCGACGCTTCTTTTATACAGAGTTCGTCATTGCCATCGGCTGCGCACGGCACCTGCGCCGGAACCCTAAAGTTTGGCAAACCGCGGCCGAAACAAGCTCTTCGCCGCGAGTGCCACAGGCTCCCGGTTCGCCGCATCGCGATATTTTCCGCAGCGAATCGCTAAAGGTTGTGACCCTCCCGCCGTTATTTATCTCAGCAGCGGCAACGGCCAATTGATGGCCCCCCTGCGGAGGCTCCAGGCACCGACAGGTTGCCGGATAAATCGCTTAGAGGAGATATCAAAATGGCACAGGTAATCAACACCAACGTAATGTCGCTGAACGCTCAGCGTAACCTCAACAGCACCAGCTCGAGCATGGCGACGTCGATCCAGCGTCTGTCCTCGGGCCTGCGCATCAACAGTGCGAAGGACGACGCCGCCGGTCTGGCGATCTCCGAGCGCTTCACCACCCAGATCCGTGGCCTGGACGTCGCCTCGCGCAACGCCAACGACGGCATCTCGCTGGCCCAGACCGCTGAAGGCGCGATGGTCGAAATCGGCAACAACCTGCAGCGTATCCGCGAGCTGTCGGTGCAGTCGGCCAACGCCACCAACTCCGACACCGACCGCGAGGCGCTGAACTCGGAAGTCAAGCAGCTCACCTCGGAAATCGATCGTGTTGCCAACCAGACCAGCTTCAACGGCACCAAGCTGCTGAACGGCGATTTCTCTGGCGCGCTGTTCCAGGTCGGCGCGGATGCCGGCCAGACCATCGGCATCAACAGCATCGTCGACGCCAATGTCGATTCGCTGGGCAAGGCCGGCTTCGCCGCCGACCAGACCAGCACCGCCGCCTTCGTCGCCGGCACCGCGACCGCTTCGGGCAGCATCTCGGGCATCTCGGTTAACGGCAAGTCGATCGCCAGCGTCAGCGTCGCCGTCGGCGACACCGCCGCCGACATCCAGAAGAAGGTCGCCGCGTCGATCAACGACAAGCTGGACCAGACCGGCGTGTACGCCTCGGTCGACAACGCAGGCAAGCTGAAGCTGGAATCGCTGAAGGCTGGCACGGACTTCTCGTTCACCGCCGGCACCAGCAGCGCCACTGGCGTGACCGTGGCTTTCGGTGGCGTTGCTGCCACCGCCACCGCGGTGGCCGGCAGCACCAGCACCCTGGAAGACCTGGACATCTCCAGCTTCTCCGGCGCCCAGCGTGCCCTGGAAATCGTCGACAAGGCGCTGACCTCGGTCAACTCCTCGCGCGCCGACATGGGTGCGGTGCAGAACCGCTTCACCTCGACCATCGCCAACCTGAGCTCCACCTCGGAGAACCTGTCGGCCTCGCGCAGCCGCATCCGCGACACCGACTACGCCAAGGAAACCGCCGAGCTGACCCGCACGCAGATCCTGCAGCAGGCCGGTACCGCGATGCTGGCGCAGGCCAAGTCGGTCCCGCAGAACGTGCTGAGCCTGCTGCAGTAACAGCAAGCGCACACGCAACGATCGAAGGCCCCTCCGCAAGGAGGGGCCTTTTCGTTTTCCGCCGCCCGGCCGGCACAGGACTTGCATTGGGTTCGGGGCATTCCCGACATGCGCGGACGGCTCAAGAACCGCCGTCCGCCGCCGATACCCCTATCTACCGCTGGCCTCCGTGCCCGCTATCGTAAGGACGCCCACCCATGGCTACTTCATCGCTTTTTGCCGTCGGCTCCGGTATGGACGTCGCCGCCGTGGTCAAAACCTTGGTCGCCGCGCAGCGCGCGCCGCAGGAAAACCGGATCAACGCGGACGGCACCGCGTCCAGCGCCAAGCTTTCGGCGCTGAGCACGATCAAGGGCGCGCTGTCCAACCTGCAGACGGCGATGAACGCGATCGCCAAGAGCGCCGACAAGAGCGCGGTCAAGGCCACCGTCGCCGACGGCGCCGGCTATACCGCCAGCGTCACCGACAGCGCCACCGCCGGCAACTACAGCATCGAGGTGGTGAAGCTGGCCGAACGGCAGAAGCTGACCTCGGCCGCCTATGCCGACAAGGCCGTGGTCGGCGACGGCACGTTGACGATCGGGTACGGCGACAAGTCGCTGAACGTTACCGTGGCCGAAGGCAGCAAGCTCAGCGATGTCGCCGCGGCGATCAACAAGGCCGCCGGCGGCAACGGCGTGACCGCCAGCGTGGTGAGCGCCGACGACGGCGACCACCTGGTGCTCAACGCGGTCGATTCCGGGACCAAGGGCGCGCTGACCATCAGCAGCGCCGGCGGCAACGGCGGACTCAGCGCGCTGACCTACGGCAGCGGCAACGGCGGCGGCCTGACCCAGACCGTGGCCGCGGCCGACGCGATCGTGCGCGTGGACGGTTTCGAGCGCACCTCCAGCAGCAATGCGGTGGCCGACCTCGTCCCTGGCATCACCTTGAATCTGACAAAGGCCGCGGAAGGCACCAAGTACAGCCTGACCATCGCCAACGACAGCACCAGCCTGAAGGCGAACATCACCGCGTTCGTCACCGCCTACAACACCGCCAACACCCTACTGAAATCTTCCAGCGCCTACGACGCCACCAACGACAAGTCCTCGGCACTGACCGGCGACTCGATGGTGCGCGGGCTGCAGCAGTCGCTGCGCAAGCAGGTCAGCGAAAACGTGGTCGATCTCAAGGCGCTGGGCGTGACCATCGACAAGAACGGGGCGATGAGCTTCGACAGCGCCAAGTTCGACAGCGCCGTCGCCAGCGACCCGACGTCGGCCAAGGCCATGTTCGGCACCGACGGCGGCTTCACCGCGGGCATGACCACGCTGTTGAACAGCAACCTGGATACCACCAGCGGCACCATCACCCAGCGCACCGCCTCGCTCAACAAGCACATCACCGACCTGACCAACCAGCTCAGCAACCTGGACAAGCGGATGGAAACGCTGACCAAGCAGTACACCGACAGGTTCACCGCGATGGACACCATCGTCGCGAAGATGCAGACCACCAGCGACTACCTGGCCAAGCAGTTCTCTTCCAACAACTGATAATCGTTATCGAGATGCTCTTCACGGGACTCAAGTCGGACCGCCCAGTGGCCGATAACGTGTGTATCGACAGTCATTCCGGCCCAGCTCCGAATACCGCCGCCGTGGCGCCATCGCCACGTACGGCGGCAAGCGGCCGCTACGCCACCCGAGGGAGTTTTCCATGCACGGTTCCAGTCGCCAATACGCCGAGCAATACCGCAAGATGAGCGTGTCCACCAGCATCACCGATGCCGACCCGCACAAGCTGGTCGCGCTGCTGTTCGCCGGCGCCTGCCAGCGCATCCGTCAGGCCCAGGCCTGCCTGGCGCAGGGCGATCAGGCGCGCAAGGGCAAGGCGATCGGCGAAGCCTGCGCCATCGTCGGCCACCTCAACGGCTCGCTGGACCACGAGGCCGGCGGCGAGATCGCCAACAACCTCTCGGCGCTGTACGACTACGTGATGCACCGGCTCACCGAAGCCAACCTGCACAACGACGAAAGCGCGCTGGTCGAATCGCTGGAATTGCTCAGCGAGATCGACGCGGCCTGGAATGCCATTCCGCTGCAGCAGCGCGAACTGGCGCCGGTCGCCGCGCTATGACCGTCAGCCTCGACGCGCTGCACGCCGAACTGCAGCAGCTGCAGCAGGCGCTCGATAGCGACGAGCACGCGCTGGCCGAGCGCCTGGTCGCCGAGCACGACCAGCATCTGCGCCACTACCTGCAACAGACCGGCGCCGACGTCGCACGCGATGGCCTGGCCTCGCTGCTGACGCTGCAACAGGCGATGATCGCGCAGATGTGCCAGGCGCGCGACGAAGCCGGCGACTGGCTGCGCGCCAACCGCCAATCCAACAATGCCGCACGCGCCTATTCGCAGGCCGGATCGCTGAGATGAACAGCGTGTCCGACGGTACCGCGCACCATCCCGCCGAGACCGAGCTGTTCCACGACACGCTCAGCTGCGAACTGGCGCTGCCGGCCGATTTCAAGCTCGGCAACGGCATCGGCCGCTTCGGCGCCGGCGAAGCGCTGCTGCGCGGCCTGGCCCAGATCGAGGACCTGCGCAGCGACGACGGCAGCGAGGAACGCGGCGACCAGCCGCTGCAACTGCAACGCATGGACGCCAAGCTCGACCTGATGCTGGTGCTGCTCGGCCGCCTGGCGCGGCAACACGAAGACACCTTGCCGCTGCGTCCATTGCGCTGGTCGCGCCGCGGACTGAGACTGGAGCTGGGTTCGCGCTCCGGTGCCGCCCCCGGCGCCGCCGGCCTGCTGCGCCTGCAGCCCTCCGACTGGCTGCCCGACTACCTGGAACTGCCCGTGCAGGTCCTGGCCGAAGCCGTCGCCGGCAGCGGTTTCTACCTGTGGCTGCGCTTCGAAACCCAACCGGCGGGCATGGAAGAAGCCCTGGAGCGCCACCTGTTCCGCCTGCACCGGCGCCAGATCGCCGACAACCGGCGTGCGGCCGAGCGGGCGCCGCCCGCGCCGTGAGCGGCGGCGAGGTTGGCGGCAGCGGCGCGCTCGGCTAAGGTGCGGTACTAGTAGAGAGGGACTTCCACCGTGCGAGTCATCATCGTCGACGATCACACCCTGGTTCGCGCCGGCCTGAGCCGGCTGTTGCAGGCGTTCGCCGACGTCGACGTGGTCGCCGAGGCCAGCAACGCGCAGCAGGCGGTGGACCTGACCACCCTGCACCGCCCCGACCTGGTGCTGATGGACCTGTCGCTGCCCGGGCGCAGCGGCCTGGACGCGCTGAGCGACGTGCTGCAGACCTCGCCCAAGACCCGCGTGGTGATGATGTCGATGCACGACGACCCGGTGCACGTGCGCGACGCGCTGGACCGTGGCGCCACCGGCTTCGTGGTCAAGGATGCGGCGCCGCTGGAACTGGAACTGGCGCTGCGTGCGGCCAGCGCCAACCAGGTCTTCCTGAGCCCGCAGATCTCCTCGAAGATGATCGCGCCGATGCTCGGCCGCGAACGCCCGGTCGGCATCGCCGCACTGTCGCCGCGGCAGCGCGAGATCCTGCGCCAGATCGGCCGCGGCCAGAGCAACAAGGAAATCGCCTCGGACCTGGGCATCAGCGTCAAGACGGTCGAGACCCACCGCGCGCGGATGATGGAATCGCTGGGCTGCCGGCGCGCCAACGACCTGGTGCTGCTGGCCGCGCGTCATCAGAACGAACTGACCTGAGTCGCGGGCAACCGAAGCAGCGCGCAACGGATTCCCGACACGCCGCACTGGCATGGCGCTTGCCTTAACCGGTCAGCTGCCGCCGTGAACCTGGCGAAGCCCGCCAGCACTGGCTCTGCAGCGCCGGTCGACCGGCACCCCCTACGCGCATGTAGGGATTTTCCCTACGGACTGTCGGGAATTTGACTACCTCGCTCAGGAACCTCCCGATTCTGTTACCGTCGGATGGCAAGCACTATGCATTCCACGGGCGCCAGAGGCTTGGCGCCAAACCGAGGAAGTTCGCATGAAGCCGACCGTCTCCGCCCAGCTAGGCCAGCACCTCCACCTGACGCCGCAGTTGCTGCAGTCGATCCGATTGCTGCAGCTGGACGGGATGCAACTGGAAATGGAAGTCCGGCGCGCGCTGGAGAACAACCCGCTGCTGGAACTGGAAGAGCCGGAAGGCGTGCTCGAGCCGGTCGTCGATCACGACAACGCGCTGGAAACCGCCGCGTTCGACGAGCTGCCCGAATCCTCGATGTGGGACATCCCCGCCGCCGGCTGGAGCGAAGGCGAGGACGACCGCATGCAGCGCATCGCTGCCGGCGAATCCACCGACCCGCAGGTGCGGGTGTTGCAGCGCCTGGCGCTGGAACTGGACGAGCGCCAGCTGGAAGTGGCCGCGTTCTGGCTGGAACACAGCGACGATGCCGGCTACCTCGACGGCGCGCTGGACACGCTGACCCTGCTCGCCTGCGCGCGCTTCGACCAGCCCGCCGCGCAGGTGGAGGCGGTCCGCCAGCGGCTGCTGCACGGCGACCCCGCCGGCCTGGCCGCCTGCGACCTGCGCGAATGCCTGAGCGTGCAGCTGGCCGCCCTGCCCGGCCGCGTCGCCGGCCGCCACCTGGCCGCGCGCATCCTGGCCGGCGACCTGAACCTGCTCGCCAGCCACGACTACCCGCTGCTCGCGCGCCAGCTCGACGCCGAGGCCGACGACGTGCGCGAGGCGGTGCGGCTGATCCTGTCGCTGCAGCCGCGTCCCGGCGACAGCCTGCTGCCGGAAAACCTGGGCCACGTGATCCCGGACGTGGTCGCCTGGCACAGCGACGGCACCTGGCGGGTCGCGCTGAACCCGGCCACCACCCACCGCGTCACCGTCAACCCGATGCACGAGCGCGCCCTGGCCGAGGCCGGCGAGGCGGCGGCGCCGCTGCGCGAGATGCTGCAGGAAGCGCGCTGGCTGACCCGCGGGCTGTCGATGCGCTACGAGACCCTGCTGCGCACCACCCGCGCCATCGTCGAACGCCAGGCCGCGTTCCTGGTCAAGGGCGAGGAAGCGATGGCGCCGCTGACCCTGAAGGAAGTGGCCGACGCGATCGGCATGCACGAATCCACCGTGTCGCGCATCACCACCGGCAAATACCTGCAGACGCCGCGTGGTACCTTCGAACTGAAGCATTTCTTCGCCGTGCGCCTGGAAGGCGCCGCGGTCTCGGGACAGGCGGTGCGCGCGATGGTGCGGCGCCTGATCGAATCCGAGCCGTCGGGGCGACCGCTGGCCGACGAGGCGATCGCCGGCTTGCTGGCGCGCCAGGGCGTGAACGTGGCCCGGCGCACCGTGGCCAAGTACCGTGAACAACTGGATATCGCCCCCGCCCGCGAACGCCGTCGCGCCAAACCGCTGCTGGCCCGCGCGAGCTAAGGAAACAATGCATATGAACAAATTGTCCGTGCTTCTGGTCGACGACCACGAAGGCTTCATCAATGCCGCGATGCGCCACTTCCGCAAGCTCGACTGGATGGAGGTGATCGGCAGCGCCGCCAACGGCCTGGAGGCGATCGAACGCTCCGAGTCGCTGCGCCCGCAGGTGGTGCTGATGGACCTGGCCATGCCCGAGATGGGTGGGCTGCAGGCCACGCGCCTGATCAAGACCCAGGACCAGGCCCCGTACATCGTGATCGCCAGCCATTTCGACGATGCCGAACACCGCGAGCACGCCATGCGCGCCGGTGCCGACAACTTCGTCAGCAAGCTGTCCTACATCCAGGAAGTGATGCCGATCCTGGAGGGCTTACGCACAGAGGGAGTACCGGCATGAGCGAATCGCGCATCCTGGTGATCGACGACGACGCGGTACGCGCCGAACGCACGGTCAGCCTGCTCGAGTTCATGGACCTCAACCCACGTTGGGTGACCGACGTGGCCGACGTCAACCCGGGGCGCCACCGGCAGAGCGAGTGGATGGCGATCCTGGTCGGCGGACTCGACGACCAGGCCCAGGCCGACGCGTTCTTCGGCTGGGTCGCGCGCAGTCCGCTGCCGCCGCCGGTGCTGCTGCTCAACGGCGAAGCGCAGGCGTTCGCGCAGCGCCACGGCCTGCACGAAGCCAACGTGTGGCAACTGGAGGCGCCGCTGCGCCACGCGCAACTGGAGACCCTGCTGCGCCGCGCCAGCCTCAAGCGCCTGGACGCCGAGCACCAGGCCGGCGCGGTGCAGGACAGCGGCCCGACCGGCAACAGCGAAGCGGTCGTGCGGCTGCGGCGGCTGATCGACCAGGTCGCCGCGTTCGACACTACCGTGCTGGTGCTGGGCGAGTCCGGCACCGGCAAGGAAGTGGTGGCGCGCGCGATCCACCAGCAATCGCCGCGCCGCGACGGCCCGTTCGTGGCGATCAACTGCGGCGCGATCCCGCCGGACCTGCTGGAAAGCGAACTGTTCGGCCACGAGAAAGGTTCCTTCACCGGCGCGCTGTCCGCGCGCAAGGGCCGTTTCGAAATGGCCGAGGGCGGCACCCTGCTGCTGGACGAGATCGGCGACATGAGCCTGCCGATGCAGGTCAAGCTGCTGCGCGTGCTGCAGGAGCGCAGCTTCGAGCGCGTCGGCGGCAACGTCACCATCCGCTGCAACGTGCGCGTGATCGCCGCCACCCACCGCAACCTGGAGGAGCGCATCGCCGGCAACCAGTTCCGCGAGGACCTGTTCTACCGGCTCAACGTGTTCCCGATCGAGATGCCGGCGCTGCGCGAGCGCAGCGACGACCTGCCGGCGCTGGTCAACACCATCGCCGCGCAGCTGGCGCGCACCGGCCGCGGCGAAGTGCGCTTTTCCGAGGAGGCGCTGCAGGCGCTGCGCGGCTACGAGTGGCCGGGCAACGTGCGCGAGCTGACCAACCTGGTCGAGCGCCTGGCGGTGCTGCACCCCAGCGGCCTGGTGCGGGTGCAGGACCTGCCGGCGCGCTACCGCGGCGACTTCGCCTCTTCGATCGACGTGTCGGCGCCGCCGGCCCCGATCGCGGCGCCGGATCCGCGCCGCGTGCCCAACGTGGTCGATCTGCACGTCGGCCCCAAGGCCTTTGCCGATCCGGCCGAGTCGGCCGCGCAGGCCGCGGCGACGCTGCCGGAAAGCGGACTGGACCTGCGCGGGCACATGGCCAACATCGAGCTGGCGCTGATCAACGAAGCGCTGGAGCGTACCCAGGGCGTGGTCGCGCATGCGGCGCAACTGCTGGGCCTGCGCCGCACCACGCTGGTGGAGAAACTGCGCAAGTACGGCATCGACCGCGACCAGACCGAACTGGCCAGCTGAGCCGGCACGTCGACATTCACCCCAGCGGCCACCGCAACTGTGACCCAGGAGCTTCTCGCATGACCGTCGTTCTGACCTACGGCACCTTCGATCTCCTGCATGTGGGCCACATAAATCTGCTGCGCGGCGCGCGCGAGCTAGGCGACAGGCTGTTGGTCGGACTTTCCAGCGATACGTTCAACGCGCTCAAGCACAAGAGCGCTCTGCAGGACTATGCCAGCCGCGAAGCAGTATTGCGCGCGATCCGCTACGTTGACGACGTTTTTGTCGAAGATAGTTGGGAGCAAAAGGCCAACGACATCCGCAAGTACCACGGCGACCTGCTGGTGATGGGATCGGACTGGCAAGGTGAGTTTGATTTCCTCTCCCGCTATTGTCAGGTGCGCTATCTGCCGCGCACCGAGAACATCTCCAGCTCTTCACTGAAAGCGCTTGCGCGCGAGAATGCGCCAGCGTCGCAAGCTGCCGCCGATGTCGCCGTGCTACCGCTGCGTTCCTCGCGCTGACGCGCGCCATGGAGCCGAGTGTGCGGGAACTCGCTTTCGATGTGCCGAGTGGGTTGTCGCTGCATGACAATGTGTTGCGCGTAGCGCTTCAGTGGGTGCCGTCGCGGCGTGCCGAGGCATGGGAACTGCGCCTGGTCAGGCGCGATGGCGGCGATACGCTCGTTGCCGCGTGTGAGGCCGTAGCCGGCGAGCTGCGTGCTGCAGTTCCGATTCATCCGCTGCTCGACGCGCCGGCCGGCCGCTGGGATGTGCAGTTGTGCCGCAGACAGTCCAACGGCGAAACGGTGCTGCCACTGATCTCGTCGCCGAGTCCCGGTCACCCGCGGCATTTCCTTGAGCAGCGCGTTGGCGCGCACGGTTTGTCGGCCTATCTGAGTGATAGCGTGGGCTCGCTGGTGTTGTACGTTGCTCCGCACGCACAGCACCAGCGCATGGTGGCCGCAGAGAACGCCAAGGCCCGTTTCGGGGACTGGCTGCGGGAGCTGCCACTGCAGGAAGATCTGGTCCTGTTCGAGAGCTTCCTCGGCAAGAGCTACGCCGGCAATCCGCGCTATGTCTACGAAGCCTTGCGTGAGCTTCGCCCGGACCTGCGCTGCGCCTGGGCCTACAGCGGCAATCAGCCGATTCCAGGCGATCCACCGCGGGTGGTGCGTGGCTCGCCCGACTACTACCGGCTGCTGGCACAGGCCAAGTACCGGGTCAACAACGTGCTCTTCGCCGCGCCTGGGCGCAAGCCGGAGACAGTGTACTTACAGACTTGGCATGGCACGCCGTTAAAGCGACTTTCCTACGACATCGAGGTCGCCGGGCCGGAAGCCGACGCGCGCGAGAATTTCTACCGCGAATCGCGCGGCTGGAGCGTACTGCTCAGCGAGAACTCTTACTCCACCGAAATCTTCCGCCGCGCCTTCCGCTACTGCGGGCCAATCCTGGAGACCGGCTATCCGTTGACCGATCCATTGTTCAATCCCGTCCTAGACCGAGCCGCGTTGGCAGCGCGCCTGGGCCTGTCTTCGGATCACAGCTTCGTGCTGTATGCGCCAACGTGGCGCGACCACAAGCCAATCGGGGCATGGCGTTTCGATTTTGACCTACAGTTGGACCTGCAGGCGTTGTCTTCGGCGCTGGCGCCGAAGCAGACGTTGCTGGTCAAAGCTCACCATTTGGTCGCCGCGCGCCTGGATCCTGACGCTCTACCGGCCAACGTGGTAGACCTTTCGCACTTGGACGACATTAACGAGCTGTGCCTGCTCGCCGACGTGCTCATCACCGACTATTCTTCGGTACTCTTCGACTATGCCGTCACTGGGAAACCGATCCTGTTCTACTGCTACGACTTGGAGCTGTACGCGTCGGAGATTCGTGGTTTCTACCTAGACGTGGAGCGCGACCTGCCCGGCCCGCTGGCGCGCACCACCGCGGAGTTGGTAGCGCTATTCGGCGATCTGCCGACGGTCACTGCGGCATATGCAGGGCGCTACGCCGCCTTTCGTCGTCGCTACTGCGCATTGAACGACGGAAACGTGGCACGGCGCGTGATTGAAGCCGTATTTGGAGGCGCTCCTTGATCCTAAATGCGCTCGTCTTCCCCTGTGGTTCGGAAATAGGTCTGGAGATCCACGCAGCGTTGAAGTACAGCAAGGTTGTGCGCGTTCACGGCGCTTCGTCGGTATCCGATCACGGGGAGTTCGTCTACGCGCGCTATCGGCAGATAGACGCACATGTCGCATCGACCGACTTCATCGAGCAGCTCAATCAGCTGATCGATGAATGGAAAATCGACATCGTGCTTCCTGCACATGACAGCGTGATTCCAGTGCTGGCCCAGCATCATTCGAAATTGCGGGCCGCGGCGATGGTCCCAGACGCCGAAACCGCAGCACTATGCCGCAACAAGAACCTCACCTACGCACGGCTACGTCCGCTGGGCATAGTGCCTGCCGATATCGATAGTGCAACGCCGGGTTATCCGATCTTCGCCAAGCCAGCGGTCGGCCAAGGCAGCCAGGGCGCGGAACGCGTAGACAACGCGGCCCGCCATCGCCAACTGCGCGACAGCCCCATCGAGTACGTTTTCAGCGAATATCTTCCTGGCGCAGAATATACAGTGGACTGCATCTCCGACCACGCCGGCGCTCTGCTGCATGCCGCCCCGCGCGCGCGTAGCCGGATCAAGGGTGGCATCAGCGTGCGCACCGAGCCGGTCGCTACCGATCCGTCGATCGACGCGATGGCCGCTTCGATCGCTGCAGAACTGAGGCTGCGCGGCGCATGGTTCTTCCAAGCGCGCCGAGATGCGCAAGGCGTGCCCAAGCTGCTCGAAGTGGCGCCGCGCATAGCCGGCTCGATGGGACTGTCACGCAACCTCGGCGTCAACTACCCGCTACTGAGCATCTATGCGCACTTGAGCATGCCTTTCAGTGTCTGCGCGCAAAACTACCCAATCCAAATGGACCGCGCCCTGCACAGCCGGTTCCGTACCGGGCTACGCTACGAGCGGGTATACCTGGATCTGGATGATACTTTGATAATCGATGACCGGGTCAACCCGCTGCTGATGGCGCTGCTTTACCAGTGGTCCAACCGCGGCGTCAGGGTCAGCCTGATCACCCGCCATGCGCACTGTCCGCGACAGACGCTGGCGCACTACCGCATCAGCGCCGAACTGTTCGACGAAATACTGCATATCGAGGATGGCGCGCCAAAGAGCCGGTACGTCACGCACACCAAAGGAGCCTTGTTCATCGACGACTCCTACCGCGAGCGATGCGACGTACTCGATACCCATGGCATCCCGGTTTTCGACGTGGACGCCATAGAACAACTGCTGGAGTGGCGCGCATGAACCCGATCCAAGCGGCATCTGAACCCGATGCTATGCCGCTGCTTTCGCTTGTGGTGCTGGTCTACAACACGGCCCCCTACCTTCCGGCATGTTTCGACTCGCTACTGACGCAGCGCTACACCAACATCGAGATCCTGGCAATCGACGACTCCAGCAGCGACGACAGCCTGGCGATCTGCCGCGACTACGAGGCACGCCATCCAAACTTCCGCTGCCTGACCAAAGACAACGAAGGCGGCGCAGTGTCGGGCAACCTAGGCATCGCGATGGCGCGCGGTGAGTACGTGGCGCTGGTCGATTCGGACGATGTGGTGACGTCCGATGGCTATGCACTGCTGATCGCCGAGGCGCTGCGCTGTGACGCCGACATCGTCATCGGACGCGCCGCGCGACTCACCGATGATGGCGCTCACTCTTCTGTCGCATTCTTATACGAGCCGTTCGTGTGGAGCCGGCGCAGGGTGATCGATTCGGTGACAGAGTTCCCCGACATCATTCACGACGGCTTTTATTGGAACAAGGTGTTCCGCACCACGTTCTTGCGTGAACACCAGCTGGGCATGGTTCCCGGCCTGCTCTATGCGGATCGCCCGTTCGTGCATAAAGCCTACTTCCTAAGCCGACGCACCGCGATCATCCCCGAACTGGTATATCTATGGCGCGTTCGCGCGGCCGGCGGCCAGGCATCGATCACGCAGTCAATCAGTACGGCGGCTAATTTCAGCGACCGGATGCGTTCGGTGGCGATAGAATGGGACGATTTTGCCCACGTTCCCGTCGGCGAGACGTATCGCCGCGCGATCGCGGTTACCAACCTGCAACGTGCGCTATACACGGCAATCGGCGTGGTGTCCTCGCCATCATTCCGGAAAGTGTTCGTGCCGGCGATGCAGCAGCTGCTGGCACTGTATGGGGACTTGGACTATCGCTCACTGGGGGCGCGCCGTTCGCTTTACCTTGAGCTGATCAAGACCGGTCAAATCGAAGGCTTGTGCTTTCTGCTCGGTGTGACCATGGAGAACTGCTGGATTGCCGAGATCGACGGTGCCTGCTATTGGCGGCAGCCATTCCTGGACAATCCTGAGGTGCCGATTGCGCGCGAGGTGATGCGGATCGACTTTCCCACCATCGGATTTTTCCGTCTGTGCGGCGTGCAGTTAACCGAGCAACGGCTGCTTATCGAGCTTGAGATGCACGATTGGATCACGACTCGCTGCGATGACCTGGAGCTGGAACTGCATTCGCTGTACGGCGAAGGAGGTATCACCCTGCGACCGATGGGGCGGTTGCGCGCCCATGTCTACGGGTTTGAGCTGCCGCTGGACCAGGCCTGGGAACCGGGCGGACTGTACGGACTGATCCTGCAGTTCCGCAGCGGCGGCATTCAAGGGCGCTATCGCATCGGGCTTAAGATGATGCTGCCCGAGGTGCTGCTACAGTTGCCGCTGCTCAACAGTCGCGGCCGCCTGCTGCATTCGCCGGAGGCCGGCGGTGTAGGTTTTGCGGTGGACTGAGCGCTGGCGTCAGGCACGCCACTTGCATGCCTTGTCATTGCCACGAGCAGAAATCCATGACCCAGCTGCCCATTCCCGTCACCAGCCCGTTGCTGCCTCCGCTGGAGGAGTTCATCCCGTACCTGCAGCGGATCTGGGACAGCCGCATCCTGACCAACGGCGGCAGCATGCACCAGGCGCTGGAGAAGGCGCTGTGCGACTACCTGGGCGTGGAGCACATCGCCCTGTTCGCCAACGGCACGCTGGCGCTGGTGACCTCGCTGCAGGCGCTGCGCGTCACCGGCGAGGTCATCACCACGCCGTATTCGTTCGTGGCCACCGCGCATTCGCTGCTGTGGAACGGGATCAAGCCGGTGTTCGTCGACATCGACCCGGTCACCCTCAACCTGGACCCGGCCCGGATCGAGGCGGCGATCACCCCCAAGACCACCGCGATCATGCCGGTGCACTGCTACGGCACCCCGTGCGACGTGGCCGAGATCCAGCGCATCGCCGACACCTACAACCTGCGGGTGATCTACGACGCGGCGCACGCGTTCTCGGTGCGCGACGCCGGCGGCAGTGTGCTGCGCCACGGCGACCTGTCGGTGCTCAGCTTCCACGCCACCAAGGTCTTCAACACCTTCGAAGGCGGCGCGATCATCTGTCCGGACGCGCGGACCCGCCAGCGCATCAACCACCTGAAGAACTTCGGCTTCGTCGACGAGGTCACCGTGGTCGCCCCCGGCATCAACGGCAAGATGAACGAAGTCTGCGCCGCGTTCGGCCTGCTCCAGCTCCAGCACATCGACCAGGCGCTGGCGCGCCGCGCGCAGATCGACGCGCTGTACCGGCAGCGGCTGGCGGGCGTGCCGGGGCTGCACTGCCTGCGCGCCAGCGACCACGTCAGTCCGAACAACGCTTACTTCCCGATCATGGTCCAGGACGAGTACCCGCTGTCGCGCGACGAGCTGTTCCAGCGCATGCGCGACCACGACATTCTGGTGCGGCGCTACTTCTTCCCGCTGATCAGCGAGTTTCCGATGTACCGTGGGCTGTCGTCGGCGCTGCCGTCCAATCTGCCGGTCGCGCATGCCGCCGCGCGCCGGGTGCTGTGCCTGCCGATCTACCCGGACCTGAGCGAAAGCGACGTGGAGCGGATCTGCGACTTGCTGCTGGCCCCGGTCCGGCGCCGCGCGGCGTGACCCAACGGCATCCGCTCACGACGCTGGCGGCGCAGCCCGATGTGCCATGGTGGCGGCGCGAGATCGCCAGCGCCTGGCTGGGACGCGCAGTGTTGGCACTGTGGTGGTGCTTGGACAGACTGCTGCCCAAGCGCGATGACCATTGGGCTTTCTTTACCCATCCGCTAAAGCCGATGCAGTTCGTCGAGAACGCGCGCGCCGTGTTCGAGCAGGTCGGCGCCGATCCGGGTGTCCATAAGATCGTATTCGTGCGTAGCGCCGCGCAGTTCCCCCTGGACGCGGCCTGCAACACGCGCGTGCTCGAACTGGGCAGCATCGCCGGGCTGCTTGCCCTGGCGCGCTGCGGTGTTTTGTTGCTGACCAACTCGGTGGCCTTGGACTTGTCGCTGATGTGGCGCGACGGCAGCTACGACGCGCCACGCGCGAGCCTGCGCCGCCGCGTGGTGGTCAACCTGTGGCACGGCATCCCGCTCAAGCGGCTGTTCGCGCTGGCCAACCCCGAGCAGCGCCGGCACGGCGACCGCAACGCGGCGCGGCGTCGCGAACGCCGCCACTACGCCGGGCTGGTGGCCTCGTCGGACGTGGACAGCTACGCGATGGCGGCGATCTTCCATCCGCTGCCGCCCGACCGGGTGTGGGTGACCGGCCTGCCGCGCAACGACTTCCTGCGCATGCCCGAGGACGCGCTGCCGGCGGCGCTGCGCGAGCAGACCGAGCGGCTGCGGCAGCTGCGGCGCGGGCGGCCGCTGGTGTTGTACGCGCCGACCTACCGCGACACCCGCGTGGCCGCCACGCCAGGCCATGTCTTCAGCGACGGCGAAGTGGCGCGACTGCGCGAACTGCTGCAGCGCGCCGGCGCGGTGCTCGGTGTGCGCGGGCACTATCTGCGCAATGCCGCGCCGCCGTTCGACCCGCAGCGCCATCTGGACGACGACGTGCTGCTGGACCTGGAACACGAGCGTTTCCCGGAGATCGCGCCGCTGCTGCGCGAAGCGGCGGTGGTGCTGACCGACTACTCGTCGGTATACATCGACGCGATGTACCTGGACCTGCCGGTGCTGAGCTTCGCCTGGGACCTGGAGCATTACCGCACGCGCCAGAACGGCCTGCTGTACGACATGGCGCTGGCCTTCCCCGGGCCGGTGGCGACCGATTTCGACGCGCTGCTGGAGGCGCTGGACGCGACGCTGAAGCAGCGCGGACAGGCGCCGGACGCGCGCTACCGCGCCGCGCAGCGGATGTTCTTCAACCATCGCGACGCGCACAACTCGCAGCGGCTGGTACAGCGGCTGCGCGCGGCGATCGCGCAACGAGCCCAACGATGAGCCACGCCCCCTCCTCCTCCACCGAAGCGCCGCTGGTCAGCGTGGTGATGCCGGCCTACAAGGCGCGCTTCCTGCCGCAGGCGCTGCACAGCGTGCGCGCGCAGACCCACCGCCCGCTGGAGCTGGTGGTCTGCGACGATTCGCGCGACAGCCAGATCCAGGCGATGGTCGAGGCCTTCGCCGCCGAGGTCGACTTCCCGGTGCTGTACCGGCGCAACCCGACCCGGCTGTGGGAGGTGCGCAGCACCGCCCGCGGCGTGGCGCTGGCCTCGGGCGACTACGTCAAGTTCCTGCACGACGACGACGTGCTGCATCCGGACTGCATCGCCGCGCTGCTGGCGGCGCTGCGCGCGGCGCCCAGCGCCGCGCTGGCGGCGGCACGGCGGCGCCTGGTCGATGCGGACGGCGCGCCGTTGCCGGACGAACTGAGCACCAGCTTCCCGTTCGCGCACGACGTGCTGATCGACGGCCGCGAGCTGACCGCGTTCCTCGCCGAGCACACGGTCAACTTCATCGGCGAACCCAGCGCAGTGCTGTGCCGGCGCGCGCCGCTGCTGGCGCTCGGCGACGGGCTGGCCACGCTCAACGGCGTGCGCATCACCTGGGTCGCCGACCTGGCGCTGTACGTGAAGCTGCTGCGCGACGGGCCGCTGGCGATGCTGGCGCGGCCGCTGCTGGATTTCCGCATCTCGCGCGAGCAGTTCAGCCAGCTCGGCCGCGACCGGCCCGGCATCGGCACGCCCGGGCACGAAGCGCTGCGCGGCGCGATCCGCGACCTGGGCTGGAGCCGCGACGACGGCACTGCCGGCGAGGTGGCGGTGGCGCCGCTGGACGGCAGCGCCGGCTTCGCCCGGGTCGACCTGCTGCAGGCGCTGCGCGCCGCGCTGGCGCGCGACCTGGCGCAGCGCCAGCTGCGCGACTGGCAGGCGCGGCGCACGCTGCTGCCGGCGCAGCAGGCCCTGCTCGACGCGCACCTGCGCCAGGCCGGCCCCGGCCCGCGCCTGGGCGTGCTGGTGTCGGCGCCGCGCGACGGCGACGCCGCCGCGCTGCAGCGTACGCTGGCCAGCCTGGCGCTGCCCGGCACACTGTACGCCAACCTGTCGGTCTGGCTGCTCGGCGCGGCGGTGCCGCCGGGCGCGGCGATCGGCAGCGGCGAGCTGGGCAGCGTCGCGTTCGACCCGGCCTATCCGGCCGACGCGCTGAACGCGGCGATCGGCGCGTGGGACGTGGACTGGCTGGTGCGCGTCGACGCCGGCACCGAATTCGCCGCCAGCGGCCTGCTGCGGCTGCTGCTGGAACTGCAGCAGGCGCAGCCGCCGCTGCGCGCGCTCTACGCCGACGAGTGGCAGCGCGGCGGCGACGGCGGCCTGGGCGCGGTGTTCCGCCCGGACGTCAACCTGGACCTGCTGCTGAGCAACCCGGCGGCGATGGCCCGGCACTGGGTGTTCCGCCGCGAGGCGGTGCTCGCGGCCGGCGGCTTTTCCACCGACCATCCCGGCGCGCTGGAACTGGCCCTGATCCTGCAGCTGATCCAGCACGGCGGCCTCGCTGGCCTCGGCCACCTGCCCGAGCCGCTGCTGACCTGCGATGCCACGCTGCGCGACGACCCGCAGGCGCAGATGCGCGCGATCCAGCAGCACCTGCAGCAGCGCGGCTACCACGACGCGCTGGTGGCGGCGATCCAACCCGGCCTGTACCGCATCGACTATGCGCACGGGCGGCGCCCCAGCGTGTCGATCGTGCTGGTGGTGCACGACGACCTGGCGCGGTTGCAGCGCTGCGTGGTCGGCCTGCTGGAAAAGACCGCCCACCCCCACTACGAGGTGCTGCTGGTCGACAACGCCAGCGCCGGCGCCGATACCCGGCAGTGGCTGCACGCGGTCGCCAGGCTCGCCGGCGGGCGGATCCGGGTGATCCGCGCCGAGCAGCCGCTGGGCCATGCCCAGGCCTGCAATCTCGGTGCCGCGCAGGCCGAAGGCGACTACCTGCTGTTCCTGCGCGCCGACACCGCGGTCGTGCAGGCGCAGTGGCTGGATGCGCTGCTCAACCACGGCCAGCGCCCGGAAGTGGGCGTGGTCGGCGCGCGCACCGTGTCCGGCGACGGCGCCATCACCCATGCCGGGCTGCTGCCGGGCCTGCTCGAAGGCGGCGGCCACGCGTTCGTCGGCGAGGCGATGACCGCGCCGGGCTACATGGGCCGGCTGCAGGTGGACCAGAACTACAGCGCGGTGTCCGACGCCTGCCTGTTGCTGCGCCGCGCCTTGTTCGCCGAACTGGGCGGCTTCGACGCCGAGACCTTCCCACAGCAGGGCGCGGACATCGACCTGTGCCTGCGCGCGGGCGCCCTCGGCTACCTGACCGTGTGGACCCCGCACGCGCTGCTGCTGCGCGGCGAAGCCGCCGAGCGCGCGCCCGACGCGGTGCACGAACGCCTGTTCGAGCGCTGGCTGCCGCAGCTGGCGCACGATCCGGCCTACAACCCGAACCTGCGCCTGGACCGTGCCGGCGGCTTCAGGCTGGACGAATCGGAGTTCTCGTGGCGGCCGCTGCCCGGGCGCCCGTTGCCGGTGGTGCTGGCGCATCCGGACGACGCGTTCGGCAGCGGCCACTACCGGGTGATCCAGCCGTTCCTGGCGCTGCGCGATGCCGGCCTGATCGACGGCGCGTACCACGCCAGGCTGCTGGACACGGTGGAACTGCAACGCTTCGCCCCGGACGCGGTGGTGCTGCGGCGGGTCGGCGACGACGCGCTGCGGCTGATGCAGCGCATGCACCGGCATTCGCGCGCGTTCAACGTCTTCGAACTGGATGATTTCCTGCCCAAGTTGCCGCCCAAGAGCGTGCACCGCGAACACATGCCCAAGGACATCGCGCGCTCGGTGCGCAAGGCGCTGTCGTACATGGACCGGTTCGTGGTCTCGACCGCGGCGCTGGCCGAGGCCTATGCCGGCTACCACGCCGACATCCGCGTGGTCGAGAACCGGCTCAGCCCGCAGTGGTGGGGCGCGCTGCCGCCGTCGCGGCGCAACGCCGGCGCCAAGCCGCGGGTCGGCTGGGCCGGCGGCTCCAGCCACACCGGCGATCTGGAACTGCTGGCCGACGTGGTGCGCGACCTGGCCGACGAAGTCACCTGGGTGTTCTTCGGCCTGTGCCCGGACAAGCTGCGTCCCTACGTGCACGAGGTCCATGCCGGCGTCGAGCTGGCCCGCTACCCGCGCGCGCTCGCCGCGCTGGACCTGGACCTGGCGCTGGCGCCGCTGGAGCAGAACCTGTTCAACGAGTGCAAGAGCAACCTGCGCCTGCTCGAGTACGGCGCCTGCGGCTACCCGGTGGTCGCCAGCGACTTGCGCTGCTATGCAGGCGCGCTGCCGGTGACCCGGGTCAAGAACCGCTACCGCGACTGGATCCAGGCGATCCGCATGCATTTGGCCGATGCGCCGGGCCGCGCCGCCGCCGGTGATGCGCTGCGCGAGGCGGTCCGCCGCGACTGGATGCTGCAGGGCGCACACCTGCAGGCCTGGCGCGCGGCCTGGCTGCCGGACTGAGCACAGCGGCCGTCGGGCCGGCACCGACATTGCATCCTGATCCTGGCCGGGACCCGCGCGTCGGCGCGGCGCGTCAATCGGCCGGCACCCGCCGCCCGACCGCTGCGGCCGGGCGGCGTCGGGAAGCCGACGCCGGCGCCGCCGGCCGTCGCACGGCGCGCGCTCCCTTCTCCCCCCCAGGGGAAGGTGCCCCGAAGGGGCGGATGAGGGTACGGGCGAAGCCTCGTGCCGTTCGACGCAGCGACGCATTCGCCCGTCCGTCCGGGCAGCCGATCGGCACCCGCCAGATTTCGGCACACGGCTTGCATCCATCCCGGGTAGCCGCCCTGGCATGGACATCCCCGTATGAGCGACTCCATCAGTTCCATCCTCTCGCAGATCCGCAGCTACCAGAGCCAGGTCGGCCAGGCCGCGCCCGCGCAGGTGGCCGATGCCGGGCGCAGCAATGCGATCGAGGGCCTGACCGGGACCCAGGGCACGCAGGGGCCTAGCTTCAGCGAGACCCTGCGCAGCGCGCTCAGCGGGGTCAACGAAACCCAGCAGAAGGCCGGCAATCTGGCCAAGGCTTTCGAAATGGGCGACCCCAACGCCGGCCTGGCCAAGGTGATGATGGCCGCGCAACAGTCCCAGGTGGCGTTCCGCGCCACCGTGGAAGTCCGCAACCGACTCGTCCAGGCGTACCAGGACGTGATGAACATGCCGCTGTAAGGTAGACGACGATGGCCCTTGCGCTCAGCAAAGAAACCCTCAACGGCGAAAAGGCAGGTGCCTGGTTCGATCGCCTGCAGAGCCTGCAGATCACCCGTCGCCTCGGCCTGATGGCGATGATCGCGGTGGCCGTGGCCGCCGGCCTGTTCGTGTTCTTCTGGTCGCAGAAGCCCGCCTTCACCCCGCTGTACACCGGCCTGGACGAAAAGGGCACGGCCGAGGCCACCGACCTGCTGCGCACCGCGCAGATCCCGTTCAAACTCGACCCGACCACCGGCGCGATCACCGTGCCGGAGGACAAGCTCTACGACGCGCGGTTGAAGCTGGCCGGCGCCGGCCTGACCGACACCGGCAACATGGGCTTCGAGGTGATGGAGAAGGATCCGGGCTTCGGCGTCAGCCAGTTCGTCGAGAACGCGCGCTACCAGCACGCGCTGGAGACCGAACTGGCGCGCACCATCGCCAGCCTGCGCCCGGTGCGCGAGGCGCGGGTGCACCTGGCCATTCCCAAGCCCAGCGCCTTCACCCGCCAGCGCGAAGTGGCCAGCGCCTCGGTGGTCTTGGAACTGCGCGGCGGCACCACCCTGGAGCGCAACCAGGTCGATGCGATCGTCAACATGGTCGCCTCCAGCATCCCCGACCTGACCCCGGAGCGGGTCACCGTGGTCGATCAGAGCGGGCGCATGCTGACCATCGCCGATCCGAACAGCGACGCGGCGCTGAACGCGGCCCAGTTCGAGCAGGTGCGGCGCCAGGAAGCCTCCTACAACCAGCGCATCCGCGAACTGCTGGAGCCGATGACCGGCCCCGGCCGGGTCAATCCGGAAGTCAGCGTGGACATGGATTTCTCGGTCACCGAGGAAGCGCGCGAGCTGTACAACGGCGAGCCGCCGAAACTGCGCAGCGAGCAGGTCAGCGACAGCAGCACCGCCGCGGCCGGCCCGCAGGGCGTGCCCGGCGCGACCAGCAACACCCCGCCCGGCGCCGCCGCGCCAGGACAGCCCGGCGCCGCCGGCACCCCGGGCGCGACCCCGGCCAACACCCAGCAGGCCGCCGCCGCGACCCCGACCGAAAGCTCCAAGAGCGCCACCCGCAACTACGAGCTGGACCGCACCCTGCAGCACACCCGGCAGCCGCCGGGCCGGATCAAGCGCGTGTCGGTGGCGGTGCTGGTCGACCACGTGCCGCGGCCGGGCGCCAAGGGCAAGACCGTCGAGCAGGCGCTCAGCGCCGCCGAGCTGACCCGCATCGAAGGCCTGGTCAAGCAGGCGGTCGGCTTCAGCGCCGAGCGCGGCGACACCGTGTCGGTGATGAACGCCCCGTTCGTGCGCGAAGCGCCGGAAGCGGCGGACAAGCCGGGTTGGTGGGAAGATCCGCGGGTGATGAACGGGTTGCGCCTGCTGCTCGGCGCGGCGGTGGTGCTGGCCCTGCTGTTCGGCGTGCTGCGCCCGGCGCTGCGCCAGATCGCCGGACCGGCGCCGGCCAAGAGCAAGGACAAGGCCGAACCGCACAGCGCCGACGTCTCGATGCTGGACGACGAAGACCCGCTGCTGCCGTCGCTGGCCGAGGACACCGCCCGCATCGCCGGCGGCGCGCGCCCGGCGATCGCCCTGCCCGACGCCTACGAGGAGCGTCTGCGCCTGGCGCGCGAAGCGGTCAAAGTGGATTCCAAGCGTGTCGCGCAAGTCGTGAAGGGATGGGTCGCCAATGAAGCCTGATGCAAGCGCGATGAACGGTACCCAGCGCGCCGCCGTGCTGCTGCTGTCGCTCGGCGAAGCCGACGCGGCCGAGGTGCTCAAGCACATGGACCCCAAGGAGGTGCAGAAGATCGGCATCGCCATGGCCACCATGAGCGGCATTTCGCGCGACCAGGTCGAGCAGGTCATGGACGAGTTCAATTCCGAACTCGGCAGCAAGACCTCGCTGGGCGTGGGTGCCGACGACTACATCCGCAACGTGCTGGTGCAGGCGCTGGGCGCCGACAAGGCCGGCGGGCTGATCGACCGCATCCTGCTCGGCCGCAACACCACCGGCCTGGACACGCTGAAGTGGATGGACCCGCGCGCGGTCGCCGACCTGGTGCGCAACGAGCATCCGCAGATCATCGCCATCGTCATGGCGCACCTGGACAGCGACCAGGCCGCCGAGGCGCTGAAGCTGCTGCCCGAGCGCACCCGCGCCGACGTGCTGATGCGCATCGCCACGCTCGACGGCATCCCGCCGAACGCGCTGAGCGAGCTCAACGAGATCATGGAGCGGCAGTTCTCCGGCAACCAGAACCTGAAGTCGTCCAACGTCGGCGGGGTCAAGGTCGCCGCCAACATCCTCAACTTCATGGACAGCGGCCAGGACCAGGGCGTGCTGGCGGCGATCGGCAAGATCGACGCCGAGCTCAGCACCCGCATCCAGGACCTGATGTTCGTGTTCGACAACCTGGTCGAGCTGGAAGACCGCGCGCTGCAGACCCTGCTGCGCGAAGTCAGCGGCGACCGCCTCGGCCTGGCCCTGCGCGGCGCCGACATCAAGGTGCGCGAGAAGATCACCAAGAACATGTCCCAGCGTGCGGCCGAGATCCTGCTCGAGGACATGGAAGCGCGCGGCCCGGTGCGCCTGGCCGACGTGGAAGGCGCGCAGAAGGAGATCCTGGCGATCGTGCGGCGGTTGGCCGATGAAGGCGTGATCAGCCTCGGCGGCGCCGGTGCGGAGGCGATGGTATGAGCGGCAACGTGGTGCGCTGGCTGGCGCCGGAACTCAACGTGGCGCCGCCGTCGGAGCCGCAGTTCGAGGAGCCGTCGCTGCCCGAGGAACCGGTGCTGCGCCCGCCGAGCCTGGAGGACATCCAGGCGATCGAGGCCGCCGCGCAACACGAGGGCTTCGAGCGCGGCCATGCCGAGGGCCTGGCCCAGGGCCAGGCCGAGATCCGCCGCCTGACCGCGCAGATCGAAGGCATCCTGGACAATTTCTCGCGCCCGCTGGCGCGGCTGGAGAACGAAGTGGTCGGCGCGCTCGGCGAGCTGGCCGTGCGCATCGCCGGCAGCCTGGTCGGGCGCGCCTACGAGGCCGATCCGGCGCTGCTGGCGGACCTGGTCGGCGAAGCGCTGGACGCGGTCGGCGGCGCGCGCCGCGAGGTCGAGGTGCGCCTGCACCCGGACGACATCGCCGCGCTGACCCCGCTGCTGGCGCTGATGGCCGACGGCACCCGGCTGGTGCCGGACCTGACCCTGAGCCGCGGCGACCTGCGCGTGCACGCCGAAGCGGTACGTATCGACGGCACCCTGGAAGCGCGCCTGCGCGCGGCGCTGGAAACGGTGATGCGCAAGTCCGGAGCGGGCCTGTGAGCGCGCTGTCCGGCACCCACCCGGCCGACTGGCTGGACGCGCGCAACCTGCGCCTGGCCTCGCGCCTGGGCAAGCTCGACCTCGACGCCGCCGCCGGCCGCGGCCTGATCCGCGAGGGCATCCTGCGCCGCGCGGTCGGGCTGACCCTGGAAGCGGTCGGCTGCGAGGCGCCGATGGGCGCCACCTGCAAGGTCGAGGTCGACGGCGGCTGGGTCGATGCCGAAGTGGTCGGCTTCTCCGGCGAGCGCACCTCGCTGATGCCCAGCGCCGAAACCCATGGCCTGCTGCCCAACGCGCGGGTGGTGCCGGTGCGCCGCCGCGGCGGCGTGGAAGTGGGCGAAGGCCTGCTCGGCCGGGTCATCGACTCGGACGGCGTGCCGCTGGACGGCAAGGGCCCGATCCGCGCCGAGGGCTCGGTGGGCATGGCCGGCGTGTCGATCAACCCGCTGGCGCGCGAGCCGATCACCACCCCGCTGGACGTCGGCGTGCGCGCGATCAACGCGCTGCTGCCGATCGGCCGCGGCCAGCGCGTGGGCCTGTTCGCCGGCTCCGGCGTCGGCAAATCCACCCTGCTCGGGATGATGACCCGCTACACCGCCGCCGACGTGATCGTGGTCGGGCTGATCGGCGAACGCGGCCGCGAAGTGCGCGATTTCGTCGAGACCACGCTGGGCGAGGAAGGCCTGCGCCGCGCGGTGGTCGTCGCCGCCCCGGCCGACCGCCCGCCGCTGGCGCGCCTGCATGGCGCCTACCGCGCCACCGCGATCGCCGAATGGTTCCGCGACCAGGGCCTGAACGTGCTGCTGCTGATGGACTCGCTGACCCGCTTCGCCCAGGCGCAGCGCGAGATCGGCCTGTCGGTCGGCGAACCGCCGACCACCCGCGGCTACCCGCCGTCGGTGTTCGCCAAGCTGCCGGCGCTGGTCGAGCGCGCCGGCAACGGCGCCAAGGGCCGCGGCTCGATCACTGCCTTCTACACCGTGCTGACCGAAGGCGACGATCCGCAGGATCCGATCGCCGACGCCGCGCGCGCCATCCTCGACGGCCACATCCTGCTCTCGCGCCGCGTCGCCGACAGCGGCCTGTATCCGGCCATCGACGTCGAATCCTCGGTCAGCCGCGTGGTCCAGGACATCGCCGACGAACCGTGGCGGCTGCGCATCCGCGCGCTGAAGCGGCTGGTCTCGGCGTACTCGTCCAACCGCGACCTGATCACCATCGGCGCCTACCAGCGCGGCAACGATGCGGCCGTGGACGAGGCGCTGGAGCGCTGGCCGGAGATCATGGAATTCCTCGGACAGGACGTCGCCAAGGCCGCAGATCTGCCCCACAGCCAGGCCGCGTTGAAGCGCCTGGTCGAACGTGAGAACTAAGCCATGATGCAATCACAGCGTATCGACCCCCTGCTCCGCCGCGCCCAGCAGCACGAGGACGAGGTCGCCCGCGACCTGGCCGAGCGCCAGCGCGCGCTGGAGACCCACGAATCGCGGCTGGAAGAACTGCGCCGCTACGCCGAGGAATACGCCAACAGCCAGATGGCCGCGACCAGCCTGGCGCAACTGGCCAACCGCCGCGCGTTCCTGGACCGCCTGGAGAGCGCGGTACAGCAGCAGTGCCAGACCGTGGACCGCAACCGCGAGAAGGTGGAGATGGAACGCAGCCGGCTGCTGCTGGCCAGCCGCGACAAGCAGGTGCTGGAACAGCTGGCGGCCAGCTACCGCGCCCAGGAACGCAAGGTCGACGACCGCCGCAGCCAGCGCGAGATGGACGACCTCGGCGCGCGCCGGGTGCGCCTGGCGGTGGCGGCGGCCGACAGCGACACCGAACACGGAGACAACCGATGAACAGCGCACTTTCCGCACTGGGCGGCAGCGGCCGCGCCAGCATCCCCGGCGGCGGCGCCGACGCGCAGGGTCCGGACCGCAGCGGCGGCCAGGACTTCGCCGCGCTGCTCGGCAACGACAACGCGAACGCAGCGCCGAAGCCGGCGCCGCGCCCCAGCGCCAAGTCGCAGCAGGCCTCTGCCGACAAGGACGCCGCATCCAAGCGGCCCGAGGCGGCGGACGACGCCGCCAGCGAGCCGGCGCGCAGCGCGCAGGCCGGCGCGCAGGCCGCGGGCGACAGCGAGAAGAGCAGCAGCGAGGAGACCAAGGCGCCGGCCAAGAGCGCCAAGGCCGACGCCAAGCAGGGCGAGGACAGCGAAGAAGACGCCGGCTGGCCGCCGGCCGGCCTGGCCGGCATCGGCCTGGGCCTGTTGCCCGTGCTCGGCGCGGCGCTGCCCGCAGTCAGTGCCGGCCCGCTGGGCGCGGCCGCCGGGCTGGCGATCGGCGTGGCCGGCGCTGCGGCCAAGGGCGTGGCTGCGCTGCTCGGCGGCGACGCCCTGGCCGCCGGCACCGACCCCGCAGCCGCCGCTGCGGGCGCGACGACCGCGGCCACGCCGGGCGCGACCGGGGCCAGCGCCGCGGTCGCCGCCGGCAGCTTCGGCGGCATGCTGGCGCAGGTCGCCGGTGCCGCCGCACAGGCGGCGGGCGGCGGCGATGCCGCGGCACCGGTGGCCGCGCTGGCGGCGCTGGCCAGCGCGGTCGCGGACAAGGCCACCGACAACGGCGGCGCTGCCGCCGGCCCCGGCACCGATCCGGTCAACCTCGTGGGACCGGCGGGGATCCACGCCCCGTCGCGCACCGCGGACGCGGCCGCGCCATTCACCGGCTCGCCGACCCCGACCCCGCAGCTGCACGGCGACAACTTCGACGACGCGATGGGCGCGCGCATGAGCTGGCTGGCGGACCAGAAGATCGGCCACGCCCACATCAAGCTCAGTCCTGCCGAGCTCGGCCCGGTCGAGGTGCGCCTGCACCTGAACGGCGATCAGGTCAACGCCAGCTTCAGCAGCGCCCAGGCCGATGTGCGCCAGGCGCTGGAGAACAGCCTGCCGCGGCTGCGCGAGATGCTCGGCCAGCACGGTTTCCAGCTCGGCCAGGCCGACGTCGGCCAGCAGCAACAGCACGCCGCGCAGAACGCTCCGCAGGGCACCGCGCCGGGCGGCGGCGAAGCCGGCGGCGACGAGCTGCTGGGCAGCGTCGGGATTCCGTCGGCGGTCCTGCGCCAGCGCGGCCTGCTCGACGCCTACGCGTAATCCGGCCGCGCCGCCGCGGTGGCCGCGGCGCGAACCGCTCCCTGCCCGGAGCGGCTTCGGCCGCGACGGGCATCACCGACAAAGCCCGTCGGGACTGCGGTTCCTGCTGAAAACCGGCCGCAGCAACGGGCCGTCGCAGCCCCCGTCAAATATCCGGCAAGCCACTGCTGCCGTTTCGGCACACCGATTGCATCCCTAGGGGCAGAGTCCCCCTTCAAGGAGCCAATCCGTGGCAGCTGCAGCCGACAAATCGAAGAAACCCGCCGACGCCAAGGATGCCCCCGAGGGCGGCAAGTCGAAGAAGAAGCTGCTGATCATCCTCGCCGCCGCGGTGCTGGTGCTCGGCGGCGGCGGCGCCGGCGCGTGGTTCTTCCTGAAGAAGCCCGACGACGCCCACGCCAAGGCCGCGGCCAAGACCGCCGAACTGCCCAAGCCGGCGCAGTACTTCGCGATGGACCCGGCGTTCGTGGTCAACCTCAACGGCAGCGCCGAAGACGGCCCGCACTACCTGCAGATGGAAGTGCAGCTGATGACCCGCGACCCGGAAGAACTGAAGCTGATCACCGAGAACGCCCCGGCGATCCGCGCGCACCTGCTGATGCTGTTCTCGCAGGTGCAGGCGCAGGACATCGCCGACCTCGCCGGGCGCAAGAAGCTGCAGGCCGCGGCGCTGGCCGACGCGCAGAAGCTGATGACCGCCGAGACCGGCAAGAAGTGCGTCGAAGAACTGCTGTTCACCAGCTTCGTGACCCAGTAAGGCGCCGCCGCGATGACCGACCTGCTTTCCCAAGACGAGATCGATGCGCTGCTGCATGGCGTCGATGCCGGCGCGGTGGACACCGGGCCGGCACCGCCGGCGCCGGGCGAAGCGCGCCAGTACGACTTCTCCAGCCAGGACCGGATCATCCGCGGGCGCATGCCGACCCTGGAGATGGTCAACGAGCGTTTCGCGCGGCTGTGGCGGATCGGCCTGTTCAACCTGATCCGGCGCTCGGCCGACCTGTCGGTGCGCGGCATCGACCTGATCAAGTTCAACGACTACATGCACTCGCTGTACGTGCCCAGCAACCTCAACCTGATCAAGTTCAAGCCGCTGCGCGGCACCGGCCTGATCGTGTTCGAGCCGACCCTGGTGTTCACCGTGGTCGACAACTTCTTCGGCGGCGACGGCCGCTACCCCACCCGCATCGAAGGCCGCGAATTCACCCCGACCGAGATGCGGGTGATCCAGCTGATGCTCAAGCAGACCTTCGCCGACCTGCACGAGGCCTGGGCGCCGGTGATGGAAGTGGAGTTCGAGTACCTCAATTCCGAGGTCAACCCGCACTTCGCCAACATCGTCACCCCGCGCGAGTACGTGGTGGTCAGCCGCTTCCATGTGGAACTGGAAGGCGGCGGCGGCGAGATCCACATCACCCTGCCGTATTCGATGCTCGAGCCGATCCGCGAACTGCTCGACGCCGGCATCCAGAGCGACCGCGTGGACCGCGACGAGAGCTGGAACGTGATGCTGCGCGAGCAGCTCAATACCGCCGAGGTCACCATCTCCAGCGTGCTGGCGCAAAAGCAGATGACCCTGCGCGAGCTGACCCGGCTGAAGATCGGCGACGTGCTGCCGATCGACCTGCCCAAGCAGGTGCCGTTGTGCGTGGAGAACATCCCGCTGTTCACCGGCGAATTCGGCATCTCGCGCGGCCAGAACGCCGTGAAGATCACTTCGAACCAACCCCCGGGCGCGCTGCGCCGCCGCCCCGCCTTCCAGGAAGACGCGTCATGAGCCAGAACGACATCCCCGAGCCGATCCCGACCCAGTTCGACAGCCTGCAGCCGGAGTCCCATGGCGGCATCGGCAACGACCTGAACCTTGACATGATCCTGGACGTGCCGGTGACGCTGTCGCTGGAAGTCGGCCGCAACCGCATCCCGATCCGCAACCTGCTGCAGCTCAACCAGGGCTCGGTGGTGGAACTGGAGCGCGGCGCCGGCGAACCGCTGGACGTGTACGTCAACGGCACCCTGATCGCGCATGGCGAGGTGGTGACGATCAACGACCGCTTCGGCGTGCGCCTGACCGACGTGGTCAGCCCCACCGAACGCATCCGGAGACTGCGGTGAGCCTATTGCTCGCAGCCGCCACCCAGGCGGCCAAGTCCGCCTCGGGCGTCGGCAGCGCCGCGCCGTCGCCGCCCAGCCTGTTCGGTGCGGTGCTGGCCCTGCTGCTGGTGCTCGGCCTGATCCTGGGCATGGCCTGGGTGCTCAAGCGCCTGCCCGGCAGCGGCTTCCGCCCGGCCGAAGGGCTGCGCGTGGTGGCCAGCCTGGCGGTCGGCGCCAAGGAGCGCGTGGTGGTGGTCGACGTCAACGGCGAGCAGTTGCTGCTCGGGGTGTCGGCCGGCGGGGTACGCACCTTGCATCGCTTGCCCGAGCCGCTGCCGCAGGCACCGGCGCCGTCGCTGCCGAACCTCAAGCAGCTCAAGAACCTCCCCGATTTCGCCCAGCTGCTGGCGCAGAAGCTGCGCAAGGACAAATGACCATGTTGCTTCGTTGGAACCGTTACGCGCGCGGCCTGCGCCTGCTGTTGATCCTGCTGACGCTGAGCCTGCTGCCGGCGCTGGGCTGGGCCCAGGCCGCGCCCGCCGCGGCGCCGGCCACGCCGGCACCGGCCGCGCAGAACGCCGCGCCGACCCTGCCGTCGCTGCCGCAGGTCAACGTCGGCAAGGTCGGCGCGCAACCGGTGAGCCTGCCGCTGCAGACGCTGCTGCTGATGACTGCGATCACCCTGCTGCCGTCGATGCTGCTGGTGCTGACCGCGTTCACCCGCATCACCATCGTGCTCGGCCTGCTGCGCCAGGCGATGGGCACCGGGCAGACTCCGTCCAACCAGGTGCTGATGGGCCTGGCGCTGTTCCTGACCGCGCTGGTGATGATGCCGGTGTGGGAAAAGGCCTGGGGCCAGGGCATGAGCCCCTACCTCAACGGCCAGATCGATTTCCAGACCGCATGGACCCTGACCACCCAGCCGCTGCGCGCGTTCATGCTGGCGCAGGTGCGCGAGGCCGACCTGATGACCTTCGCCGGCATGGCCGGCAACGGCACCTACAGCGGTCCCGACGCGATCCCGTTCCCGGTGCTGGTGGCCTCGTTCGTGACCTCGGAACTGAAGACCGCCTTCGAGATCGGCTTCCTGATCTTCATCCCGTTCGTGATCATCGACCTGGTGGTGGCCAGCGTGCTGATGTCGATGGGCATGATGATGATGTCGCCGATGCTGGTCTCGGCGCCGTTCAAGATCCTGCTGTTCGTGCTGGTCGACGGCTGGGTGCTGACCGTCGGCACCCTCGCCGCCAGCTTCAACGGAGTCTGAGCCGATGAGTCCCGAACTGGCCTTGACCGAACTGCGCGGCGGCCTGATCACCGTGCTGTGGGTGGCCGGCCCGCTGCTGCTGTCGATGCTGGTGGTGGGCGTGGTGATCGGCGTGTTCCAGGCCGCCACCCAGCTCAACGAGCCGACCATCGCCTTCGTCGCCAAGGTGGTCGCCCTGACCGCGATGCTGTTCGCCACCGGCAGCATGCTGCTGGCGCACCTGGTCGAGTACACCACGATGCTGTTCCAGCGCATTCCGCATCTGATCGGGGGCTAGGCGTGGCTGGCGAGAACGGGACCGGGGACCGGGGACCAGGGACCCGGAAAAGCAGGGGCAGCCTCGGGGCTTTCCCGCTACGCGCTCTTCGGGTCCCCGGTCCCCGGTCCCCGGTCCCCGCCGTGGTCCCCGCCTGATGGATTCGGCAACCCAGATGGTCATCGATGGCCAACAGGCCTTCGCGATGGTCGGCGCGATCCTGTGGACCATGCTGCGCATCGGCGCGATGCTGATGGTGATGCCGCTGGTCGGCACCCGCGCGGTGCCGGCGCGGATCCGGGTGATGCTGGCGGCGACGCTGGCGATGGCGCTGGCGCCGCTGCTGCCACCGGTACCGGACTGGGACGGATTCGATGCCGCGGTGGTGCTGAGCGTGGCGCGCGAGCTGGCGGTCGGCGCGAGCATGGGCTTCATGCTGCGGCTGATCTTCGAGGCCGGCGCGCTGGCCGGGGAACTGGTGTCGCAGAGCACCGGCCTGGGCTTCGCGCAGATGGCCGATCCGTTGCGCGGCGTCACCTCCGGGGTGATCGGGCAATGGTTCTACCTGGCCTTCGGCCTGCTGTTCTTCACTGCCAACGGCCACCTGGCCGTGGTGCAGCTGCTGGTGGACAGCTACAAGGCGCTGCCGATCGGCAATGCGCTGCCGGACGCGCAGGCGATGGCCTCGGTGGCGCCGGATTTCTTCATGAGCATGATGCGCGGGGCGGTGACCCTGGCGCTGCCGGTGATGGTGGCGATGCTGGCGGTGAACCTGGCGTTCGGCGCGCTGGCCAAGGCCGCACCGGCGCTGAACCCGATCCAGCTCGGCCTGCCGGTGGCGGTGGTGCTCGGCCTGGCGCTGCTGGCGGTGCTGGTCGGGGAAATGGGACCGCCGGTGCAGCGCCTGTTCGATGCCGCCTTCGACGCCGCCCGGCAAGTGACCGCCTAGGCGCACTCGCGCAAGCGGGTCCGCGCGCCATTCAAGCCTCGCCCCGCTGCGCCGATACCTTTGTTCCAGGGGTGTTGCAGGTGCAGCGCCCACCGTCGCGCAGCGCCTTCCGGGGACGCCAGTCATCGCCGTGCCGATCAGCCACCCGCCGTCGTCGCCCTCCCCGCCGCGCGCTCGCGCATGGCGGTTCGCCGCCGTGCTCGCGCTGTGCGCCTGGGCCGGCGCCGCGCTGGCGCAGGAGTACAGCTTCCGCGACTACGCGCAATCCGACGGCCTGCAGGGCCTGAGCGTCAACTGCCTGTACGCCGATCGGCAGGGCGTGGTCTGGGCCTGCACCGAACTGGGCCTGCACCGCTACGAGCGCGAACGTTTCGAGCAGGTCGGCGCCGATGCCGGCCTCGGCAGTCCGCTGGTCTATGCGATCGCCGAAGACCGCCGCCAGCGCATGTGGGTCGGCGCCTCCAATGCGCTGTACGTCGGCGATGGGCGGCGCTTTGCCGCGGTCCCCGGCGCCGACGGCCGGCGCCTGCCGATCGACCAGGGCAGCTCCCTGGCCGCATTCGGCGACGGGCTCGTCGCGCTCAGCGACAAGCGGCCGCTGCGGATCGCCGCCGGCGCCGACGGCCGCTGGCTGGTCGCGCCGCTGCGCAGCGCCGACGGCACCGCCCTGGCCGAGATCTCCAGCATCGCCGCGATCGGCGACGCGTTGTGGATGGGCTGCGGCCGGCAACTGTGCCGGCTGGATGCGCAGGGCCGGCTGCGCCGGCTCGGCCGCGCCGAGGGCGTTCCCGAGGACCGCTGGCTGGCGCTGCTGCGCGGCCGCGACGGCACGCTGTGGGCGCGCGGCGTCCACCATGTGCTGGCCTGGCCGGCCGGCACGGCGGGCTTCGCCGAACGCGCGCCGCCGCCAGGCAGCGAGCTGTCCACGGTCGCGGTCGGCATCAATCTGGTGGAGGACGCCCACGGCCGGGTGCTGACCCGCAGCGATACCGGCCTGCTGCGCTGGGAAGACGGACGCTGGCGCGCCTTCGACCGCACCCAGGGCCTGGGCGCGCTGGCGGCCAATATCTGCGCCCTGCTCAGCGATCGCCAGGGCCGCCTGTGGATGGGCACCCGCGGCCGCGGCGTACAGCGCTGGCTCGGCTACGGCGTGATCCAGCACTGGGAGGAACCGCAGGGGCTGGCCACCGGGCCGACCTGGGCGGTCATGCGCAGCCGCGGCGACGGCCGCCTGTACGTCGGCAGCGAAATGGGCGCCAACGTGCTCGACGCCGGCAGCGGCCGCATGCGCCCGCTGACCGACCGCGACGGGCAACCGCTGCGCCAGACCGTGCAACTGGTCGACGCCGCCGACGGCACCCTGTGGCTGGGCCAGTCGTCCGGCCGGGTGCTGCGCCTGGACCGCGGCAGCGGCCGCATGCACGAGATCGCCAGGGCGCCGGCGTCGCTGAAATGGATGTTCTTCGACGACGCCGGCACGCTGTGGCTGCTGACCAGCCGTGGCGCGTTCCTGCTGGCGCCGGGCGAACGCCAGGCACGGCCGGCGCCCGACCTGCCGCGCGACCATTTCAGCAGCGGCGGCTACGACGCGCGCGGCCGCCTGTGGTTGGTCGGCGACCACGGCCTGTACCTGCACCAGGCGCAGGGTTGGCAACCGGTCCGCCTGCGCGGCGCGGTGCCGGACGCGGAACTGGACAAGTTCACCATCAACGCCAGCGACGAGGCCTGGCTGTCGTTCGGCGACGTCGGGGTGTGGCACGGGCGCTTCGACCCGCGCAGCGCCACCCTGTTCGTGCGCAAGGTCGACGATCCGCTGCTGGCGCGGATCGTGCCCTACGTGCTGCGGCAGGACCGGCAGCAACGGCTGTGGGTCGGCAGCAGCCAGGGCCTGGACCTGTGGTCGGACGGACGCTGGATCCGCGTGACCCAGGCCGAGGGCCTGCTGTGGGACGACACCTCCGAATCGGCGTTCTTCGAGGATGCCGACGGCTCGGTCTGGATCGGCAACAGCAAGGGCCTCAGCCAGGTGCTGGACCCGGCGCGGCTGTTCGCCGCGCGGCCGCTGCACCTGCAGTTGCTGCACGCCACCCGCGGCGGCCGCGCGGTCACCGCCGGCGCGCAGCTGCCGTGGTCGCAGCAGCCGATCGAGATCGCCTTCGCGGTGCCCGGCGCGGTCGGCGGCAACGACACCCTGCGCTTCCGCTACCGCCTCGAGGGCCTGCAGGAGCAATGGGCCGACACCGAACAGGCGCATCTGACCTATACCCTGCTGTCGCCGGGCCGCTACGCGTTGGAGGTGCAGGCGCTGGACGAGCGCCAGCGCGCGCGCAGCGAGGTGGCGCGCCTGGAGTTCGTGATCCTGCCGCCATGGTGGCGCAGCCCGCTGGCGTGGATGGCGTACGCGTTGGCCGCCGCGCTGCTGGTGACCGCGGTGTGGCGCTGGCGGGTGAAACAGCTGCTGGCGCGCGAGCGCACCCTGGCGCGGCTGGTCGCCGAGCGCACCCGCGAACTGGAACACGACAAGCGCGAACTGGAGGTCGCCCGCGCCGCGCTGGCGCTGAAGGCGGTCCGCGACGACCTGACCGGCCTGCTCAACCGCGTCGGCGTCCTCGATGCCCTGGCCGTGCAGATGCAGCACAGCCGCAGCGACGGCAGCGCGCTGGCGGTGGCGATGATCGACCTGGACCATTTCAAGCACGTCAACGACCTGCACGGCCACCTGGTCGGCGATGCGGTGCTGGCGCGGGTCGGCCGGCGCATGAACGCGAATCTGCGCGGCGCCGACCTGATCGGCCGCTACGGCGGCGAAGAACTGCTGGCGGTGCTGCCGGGCCTGGCGCCGCCGGCACGGACCCGGCTGCATGCCCTGCACCAGGTGGTCGGCGCCACGCCGTTCCTGACCGATGCCGGGATGCTCGAGGTCACCGCCTCGATCGGCGTGGCCTGGTACCGCCCGGGCGAGACCGTGCAGCAATTGCTCAGCCGCGCCGACGACGCGCTGTACCGGGCCAAGCATGGCGGCCGCAACCGGGTCGAGCTGCACCTGGACCCGGCGCAGGGAGAAGCGCTGCCGTCTTGAACGGCGGCGGCTCAAGCGCGAGCGCATCGCAGCCGATACAGACAGCGTCGGCAGCGCAATCGCGGAGCGTCCGCGCAACCGAGCGCCGCCCGCCGCCCGCTCCTCTCCATTCCTCGCCACGTGCCTGCCGCCATGTCCGACTCCTCGCCAGTTCCCGCTCATGACCGTCGCGGCATTCGCGGCGGCTGAGCTGCCGGGCCTGCGCGCGCGTCGGCGCCACTGGCCGACGCGCTGCGTGCTGCTGCTGTGGCTGGGCCTGGGGCTGCTGCTGGTTCTGGCGCTGGGCGATGGCGCCCGCGCCCAGTCGATTCCGCTGCGCCGCTATGCCCACGACCAGGGCCTGCTCGGCCTGGCCGGCACCTGTCTGCTGCAGACCCGCGACGGCGGCCTGTGGGTGTGCACCGAGAGCGGCCTGTACCGCTTCAACGGCCACCAGTTCCAGCAGATCCCGCTGCAGGGACAGCGCGGCCATTTCATCAGCGCCGCGGCCGAGGATGCCGGGCAGCGGCTGTGGGTGGCCTCCTTCGACGCCGTCTTCGTCGGCAGCGGCACGCAGCTGCGCCGGCTCGCGCCGGAGGAGACCGGCCCGCTGCGCAAGAACGCGCTGCGCCTGGCCGGCACGCAATGGGGCATGGCGCTGCTCAACGGCACGCAGGTGCTGCGCGCGGTCGCCGTCGGCGGCGGCCGCTGGCGGTTGCGGCCGCTGTTCGACCCGGCGACCCTGGCGCGCTTGCCGCAGTTGGGGCAGATCGGCGCGATCCAGGGCGAGGCCGGGTACCTGTGGCTCGGCTGCGCCAAGGAGCTGTGCCGGGTCGACGCCGACGGCGCGGTGACGGTGTACGGCCAGGCCCAGGGGCTGCCGCCGGAGCGCTGGCGCAGCGTGCTGCGCGACCGCGACGGCGCGCTGTGGGTGCGCGGCGATCGCCACGTGATGCGGCTGCCGGCCGGCGCCGCGCGCTTCCTCGCGCAGAACCCGCCCGACGTCGGCCTGGACAAGGTCATGGTCCAGGCGCAGCTCCTGCTCGACCCGCAAGGGCGCGTGCTGATGCGCACCAACCAGGGCCTGGCGCGCTGGGAACGCGACCGCTGGCGGCGCTTCGACCGCGGCAACGGCCTGCCCGACGGCGGCATCGTCGCGCTCGCGTTCGACCACGCCGGCGACCTGTGGATGACCGTGGACGGCGAAGGCGTGGTGCGCTGGAACGGCTACGGCTGGATCGAGAACTGGGACGCCGCGCAGGGCATGAGCACCGCGCCGACCTGGACCATCCACCGCGACGGCGCCGGCGCGCTGCTGATCGGCAACGAAGGCGGCATCAACCGCCAGCGCCGCGACGGCGAGCGTTTCCAGCCCTGGCTGGCCGACGCCGGGCTGCAGATCGTGGCCATGCGCAGCGCCGTCGACGGCTCGCTGTGGAGCATCGGCTCGCTGGGCGAACTGCACCACCACGACCGCGACGGCCGCCTGCTGCGCGCCTATCCGCGGCTCGGCAGCGCGATCAAGCGGCTGTACCTGGATGCCGCGGGCCGGGTCTGGATCCTGGCGATCGACGGCCTGTACCTGCTGGCGCGGCCGCAGTCGGACGCGCTGCCGCAGCGGGTGCAGGCGCTGCCGGCCAGCGAGTTCTCGGACATCCAGCAGCGCCGCGACGGCAGCCTGTGGCTGTCCGGCGCGGCCGGCGTGTTCCGGCTGCGCGGCAGCACCTGGACCCCGATCCGGCTGCTGCTGAACGGTGCGCCGGCGCACCCCTGGGTCAGCAAGCTGCTGATCCAGGAGGACGGCCAGGTGTGGGCGGCGCTCTACCATCCGGGCCTCTGGCAGGGCCGGCTCGACGGCGACACCCTGCACCTGCAGGCGGCGGCCGAGCCGCAGCTGCGCGAACTGCAGGTCTACCTGATCCGGGCGACCCGCGACGGCCGCGTGTGGATCGGCCACAGCCAGGGCGTGGACGTCCACGACGGACCCCGCTGGTCGCGCCTGACCCAGTCGCAGGGGCTGCTGTGGGACGACATCTCCGAGGCGGCGTTCTTCGAGGACGACGACGGCTCGGTGTGGATCGGCAACAGCAAGGGCGTCAGCCATGTGCTGTCGCCGCAGCGCCTGTTCCAGGCGCACGTGCCGAAGGTGGCGCTGACCGAATTCACCCGCGGCGGCCATCCGATCGCCGCCGGCGCGCGACTGCCCTGGAGCGAGGAGCCGCTGCACATCGAAGTGGCCTCGCCGAACCTCTACGACGACCGCAACCGGGTCTCGTTCCGCTATCGCTTCCAGGGCGCGCACACGCGCTGGATCCACACCCCCAACTTCGAGATCGAGCACCCGCCGCTGGCGCCGGGCGACTACGTGTTCGAGATCCAGATGCTCGATGCCTACCGGCGCAGCGCCTCGGCGCCGACCCGGGTGGCGTTCTCGGTGGCGCCGGTGTGGTGGCGCAGCCAGGCCATGCTGGCGCTGTACGCGCTGCTCGGCGGCGGGCTGGCGATCGCCGCGCTGCACTGGCGCGAGCGCCGCCTGCGCCAGCGCCAGCGCGAACTGGCCGACCTGGTCGCATTGCGCACCCAGGAGCTGGAACACGACAAGCGCGAACTGGAGATCGCCCGCGCCGCGCTGGCGGTGAAGGCCTCGCACGACTCGCTGACCGGCCTGCTCAACCGCGCCGGCATCCTCGATGCGCTGGCCGCGCAGATGCAGCGCAGCCAGGCCGAGGGCCAGCCGCTGGCGGTGGCGATGATCGACCTGGACCACTTCAAGCGCATCAACGACGCGCACGGCCACCTGGTCGGCGACGCGGTGCTGATCAAGGTCGCGCGGCGCCTGAACGCCAACCTGCGCGGCTCGGACCTGATCGGCCGCTACGGCGGCGAGGAACTGCTGGGCGTGCTGCCGGGCCTGCCGATCCCGTCGCAGGAGCGGCTGCAGCACCTGCGCGGCGCGATCGGCGGCCGGCCCTTGCAGATCGGCACGCAGCAGCTGGCCGTCACCGCCTCGATCGGCGTGGCCTGGTACCGCCCGGGCGAAAGCCTGCAGCAACTGCTGACCCGCGCCGACGAGGCCCTGTACCGGGCCAAGCACCTGGGCCGCAACCGGGTCGAACTGCAGCAGTAACGCTTGCGCTTGTCCTGCCGGCCAGCCGCGCAGGCCGGCATCCGCGCGGTGCGGCGGCAGCGCCATGCCGTAGGCCGTGCGCGCGGCGGCACGCGGCGGCACAGCGCCCGCCAGGCCGCGGCGAACGGAACGGTCCTTGCAGGAGGCTGGGTCGAACCCCCTGCCCGGCTCGTCCCACCGCCATGTCCGAAAACGAAGAAGGCACCGAAAAGACCGAACAACCGACCGAAAAACGCCTGCGCCAAGCGCGCGAGCAGGGCAACATCCCGCGCTCGCGCGAACTGGCCACGGCGGCGGTGTTCAGCGCCGGCATCTTCGCGCTGATGGGCATGTCCGGCTCACTGACGGCCGGCGCGGTGAACTGGATGAAGGGCGCGCTGCGCCCGGACCCGAGCCTGTACGGGCACCCCGACGCCCTGTTCGGCCACTTCGGCGAGCTGCTGCTGGGGCTGCTGTGGGTGGCGCTGCCGCTGGTCGGCATCTGCCTGGCGGCCGGCTTCGTCGCGCCGATCCTGATGGGCAGCCTGCGCTTCTCCGGCAGCGCGCTGGTGCCCAAGCTCGAGCGGCTCAACCCGATGGCCGGGCTGACCCGGCTGTACGGCATGGAGAGCCTGGCGGAGCTGTTCAAGTCGATCCTGCGCATGGGCTTCGTCGGCGGTGCCGCCGCCCTGTGCATCTCCAACAACGTGGACGGCCTGCGCAACCTGATGCGGCAGCCGCTGGAACAGGCCATCGGCGACGGCCTGGGCTTCACCCTGCGCCTGCTGCTGTACACCGCCGGCGCGCTGGCGCTGCTGGCCGCGATCGACGCGCCGTACCAGAAGTGGAACCACATCCGCAAACTGATGATGACCCGCGACGAAGTGCGCCGGGAAATGAAGGAGAGCGAGGGCAGCCCGGAGGTCAAGGGCCGCATCCGGCAGATGCAGATGCAGCTGTCGCAGCGGCGGATGATGGAGGCGGTGCCCAGCGCCGACGTGGTGGTGGTCAACCCCACCCACTACGCGGTGGCGCTCAAGTACGAGGGCGGGCGCATGCGCGCGCCGACCGTGGTGGCCAAGGGCGTGGACGAACTGGCCTTCCGCATCCGCGAGATCGGCGAGCAACACCGCGTCGCAGTGGTGTCTGCGCCACCTTTGGCACGCGCCTTGTATCGGGAAGGGGAACTCGGCAAGGAAATTCCCGTGAGACTGTATTCGGCGGTGGCGCAGATCCTCTCCTACGTGTACCAGCTGCGCGCCTGGCGCACTGGCCCGATGCCGCCGCTGCCGCCGCTGGAGGTCGATGAATTCGCCCCCGGGAGCAAGCCATGAGCCAGCCGGCCGCGCAGATGAACACGCGCAAGATGATGGACATGATCAAGCACGGCCTGGGCGCGCCGGTGATCGTAATGGCGATGCTGGCGATGGTGGTGGTGCCGCTGGCCGCGCCGGTGCTGGACGCCCTGTTCACCTTCAACATCGCGATCTCGCTGATGGTGCTGCTGGCCGTGGTCTACGTGAAGCGGCCGCTGGAGTTCAGCATCTTCCCGATCGTGCTGCTGATGACCACGATGCTGCGCCTGGCGCTGAACGTGGCCTCCACCCGCGTGATCCTGATCAACGGCCAGGACGGCCACGGCGCCGCCGGCAAGGTCATCGAGGCCTTCGGCGAGTTCGTGATCGGCGGCAACTACGCGGTCGGCATCGTGGTGTTCGCGATCCTGACCATCATCAACTTCGTGGTCATCACCAAGGGCGCCGGGCGGGTGTCGGAAGTGACCGCGCGCTTCATCCTCGACGCCATGCCCGGCAAGCAGATGGCGATCGACGCCGACCTCAACGCCGGCCTGCTGACCCGCGAGGAAGCCAAGGCCCGGCGCGAGGAGGTCCGCGAGGAAGCGGACTTCTACGGCTCGATGGACGGCGCCAGCAAGTTCATCCGCGGCGACGCCATCGCCGGCATCCTGATCCTGTTCATCAACCTCATCGGCGGCATGGCGGTCGGCGTCCTGCAGCACGGCATGCCGGTCGCCCAGGCCGCGTCCACCTATACGCTGCTGTCGATCGGCGACGGCCTGGTCGCGCAGCTGCCGGCGCTGCTGGTGTCCTCGGCGGTGGCGATGCTGGTCACCCGCGCCTCGCGCTCGCAGGACATGGGCGCCTCGATGATGGGCCAGGTGTTCGGCCAGCACAAAGCGCTGGCGGTGGCCGCGGCGATCATGGGACTGGTCGGCCTGGTCCCGGGCATGCCCAACGTCGCTTTCTTGACGCTGGCGCTGATCCTGGGCCTGCTGGCCTGGAAGATGTGGAAGCGCAGCCTGCTGCCGGAAGAGGCTACGCCCGATCCGGTGCAGCAGGCGGCCAGCGCCGGCGCGCAGGCCAATGCCGAACTGGGCTGGGACGAACTGCGCCCGATCGATCCGCTGGGCCTGGAGGTCGGCTACCGGCTGATCCCGCTGGTGGACAAGGCCCAGGGCGGCGAATTGATGGCGCGGATCAAGGGCGTGCGGCGCAAGCTGACCCAGGACATCGGCTTCCTGATACCGCCGGTGCACATCCGCGACAACCTGGAACTGCCGGCCAACGCCTACCGCCTGCTGGTGCACGGGGTGCCGGTGGCCACCGCCGACATCCATCCGGACCGCGAACTGGCGCTGGACCCGGGCGGCGCGCTGGGCAAGATCGACGGCATCGCCGGCAAGGACCCCGCCTTCGGCCTGGACGCCATCTGGATCCAGCCGCACCAGCGCGCCCAGGCCGAGACCATGGGCTACACCGTGGTCGACCCGGCCACGGTGATCGCCACCCACCTGTCGCACCTGATCCGCGAACACGCCCCGGAACTGCTCGGCCACGAGGAAGTGCAGCAATTGCTGGCCACCCTGGCCAAGAGCGCGCCGAAGCTGGTCGAGGACCTCACCCCCAAGGCGCTGCCGCTGTCGGTGGTGGTGCGCGTGCTGCAGAACCTGCTGATCGAGAAGATCCCGGTGCGGCAGCTGCGCAAGATCGTCGAGGCGCTGGTCGAGCAGGCCCCGCAAAGTCAGGAACCCGGCGTGCTCACCGCCGCGGTGCGCAATGCGCTGGGCCGGTTCATCGTCCAGGAAATCGCCGGCATGTCCGCCGAACTGCCGGTGTTCACCCTGGCCCCGCAATTGGAACGTGTCTTGCAAGACTCTACCCAAGGCAACGGTGCCGCGCTGGAACCCGGCCTGGCCGAGCGACTGCACCAGAGCCTGGCCGAATGCGTCAGCAAGCAGGAAGCGCGCAACGAACCGGCCGTGGTGCTGGTCCCGGCGCAAGTCCGCGCCGCGCTGGCCCGCCTGGTCCGCCACAGCGTCCCCTCGCTGTCGGTGCTGTCCTACAGCGAAGTACCGGAAGACAAGCGGCTGAAGTTGGTGGGAACGATTAGTTGAAGCGGGGACCCGGGACCGGGACCAGGGACCCGGACAAGCGAAGAGCGACACAGCGGTACCGACGCAACGATTGGATGGTTAGGCACTCATGAATTTGGCAGCACATAGGCAATCGCTGGGCACCGGGACATCGGCTTTTGCCGGGTCCCTGGTCCCCGGTCCCCGGTCCCGGAGAACTCACGCATGAAAATCAAACGCTTCGTAGCCCCCGACATGCGCACCGCGTTCCGCATGGTGCGCGACGAGCACGGCCCGGATGCGGTGATCCTGTCCAACCGTCGCACCGACGAGGGCATCGAGATCGTCGCCGCCAGCAACTACGACGAGGCGCTGGTGCAGCAGGCGCTGGACGCGGTGCGGCCGGACGAGACGGCGCGGCTGCCGGTGTCGGCCGCCAACCCGGCGCCGCGTGCGGCCAAGGCCGGCGCCGCGGGCAACTCGGCGATGGCGATGATGGCCGCGATCAGCGACCGCCGCGCGCCAGCCGCAAACGCGACGGCGGCGCAGGCCGCCCCGGCGCGGCCGCTGACCCAGCCGGCCGCGATCGCCGCCTCGGCGATGCCGGCCGGCGCGGCGACCGCGCCGAGCCGACCCGCCGCCGCACCGCGTGCCCCGGCCCCGGCCCCGGCCGCGGCCCAGGCGCCTGCCGAATTCCGCATTCCCGAGGACGTGTTCCGCAACGCGCCGATCAGCGTGCCGATGCCGAGCCCGTTCGCCGCCCCGGCCGCCGCTGCCGAAGCGGCCGCCAGCGCCGCGGCGGTGCCGAGCTGGCTCGAAAACATCGCCGCGGTGTCGCTGACCCCGGCGGCGCCGGTCGCAGCGGCCGCCGCGTCGGCCGCGGCCACCACCGCGCCGGCAGCGGCAGCCGCCAGCGCCGGGATCCCGGCGCCGGCCACGCTGACGCCGGTGCCGAGCTTCCCGGCCGTGCAGAACGACGAACAATTGACTCAGCTGCGCGACGAACTGGCGCTGATGCGGCAGATGATCGAGCGCGAGATGAACCGGCTCACCGACGAACGCCTGCGCGGCTCGCCGGTACGCGCCCAGGCGCTGGAGCTGATGGACGACTACGGCTTCGACAGCGGCCTGACCCGCGACGTGGTCATGCAGATCCCCGCCGACCTGGAGCTGCACCGCGGCCGCGGGCTGATGCTGGGGCTGCTGTCCAAGCGCCTGCCGATCGCCCCGCTGGACCCGATCGAGGAAGGCGGCGTGATCGCCCTGATCGGCCCCACCGGCGCCGGCAAGACCACCACCATCGCCAAGCTGGCCTCGCGCTTCCTGGAACGCCACGCCGCCCGCGACGTGGCCCTGGTCACCACCGACACCATCCGCGTCGGCGGCCGCGAACAGCTGCACAGCTACGGCCGCCAGCTCGGCATCGCCGTGCACGAGGCCGACAGCGACGCCGCCCTGCAGCAGCTGCTGGAGCGCCTGCGCGACTACAAGCTGGTGCTGATCGACACCGCCGGCATGGGCCAGCGCGACCGCGCGCTGGTCGCGCAGCTGCACTGGCTGCGCGCGTCGCGAGTGGTCCGGTCCTTGCTAGTACTCCCTGCCAACGCGCATTTCTCCGACCTGGACGAGGTGGTGCGCCGGTTCGCCGGCGCCGATCCGCAGGGGGTGATCTTGACCAAGCTGGATGAAACCGGGCGTTTTGGCAGTGCTCTGTCGGTGGTCGCGGACCACCGGCTTCCCATCACCTGGGTGACCGATGGTCAACGCGTGCCGGACGACCTGCACCGCGCCAACGCCGCCAGCCTGGTATTGCGCCTTGAAGATTTGCGGCGCGCTGCCGATAAGCCCTGTACTCCGGAGCAGAACCATGCCGTCGCGTGATTACGCCAATCTGACCAATGCCTTCCCCCTGTCGGCCACCCGCAGCGAACCGCTCGGCCCGGTGCGTACCATCGCCGTGACCGGCGGCAAGGGCGGCGTCGGCAAGACCAACATCTCGGTCAACCTGTCGATGGCGCTGGCCGACATGGGCAAGCGCACCCTGCTGCTGGACGCCGACCTGGGCCTGGCCAACGTCGACGTGGTGCTCGGGCTGACCCCCAAGTTCACCCTTGGCGACCTGGTGGCCGGCCGCTGCACGCTGGAAGAGGTGATCATCGACATGCCCAACGGCCTGATGGTGGTGCCCGCCGCCTCCGGCCGCCGGCACATGGCCGAGCTGCCGCCGGCCCAGCACGTCGGCCTGGTCAATGTGTTCTCCGAGCTGCAGCGCGAGCTGGACGTGATGGTCATCGACACCGCCGCCGGCATCACCGACAGCGTGCTGACCTTCTGCCAGGCCGCGCAGGACGCGGTGGTGGTGGTCTGCGACGAGCCGGCCTCGATCACCGACGCCTACGCGCTGATCAAGGTGCTGTCGCGCGAACGCGGCGTGGACCGGGTGCAGATCGTCGCCAACATGGTCCGCGACCTCAACGAAGGCCGCCTGCTGTACGACAAGCTGAGCCGGGTCTGCGAGAAGTTCCTCGGCGACGTGTCGCTGAACTACCTGGGCTGCGTGCCGCAGGACGACTGGCTGCGCCTGGCGGTGCAGCGCCAGCAACCGGTGGTCAAGGCCTACCCGTCCAGCCCGTCGGCGCAGGCGATCGCCGAGATCGCCCGGCGCACCGCGCGCTGGCAGGCACCGACCGCGCCGCGCGGCAACGTCGAGTTCTTCGTCGAACGGATCATCCAGCGGGGGGTCGCCGCATGAACGTCGCCGCCCAATACCGCGCCGTGCAGCGCAACAGCTCCAACGACTACATCGCCCAGCATTCTGACCTGGTGCGGCGCATCGCCCACCACCTGGCCGCGCGGCTGCCGGCCAGCGTCGAGATCGACGACCTGATCCAGGCCGGCATGATCGGCCTGATCGAGGCCTCGCGCAGCTACGATGCCGACCAGGGCGCCTCGTTCGAGACCTACGCCTCGATCCGCATCCGCGGCTCGATGATCGACGAGATCCGCCGCGGCGACTGGGTGCCGCGCTCGGTGCACCGCCGCGCCCGCGACGCCGCCTCGGCGATCCGCAAGATCGAGCAGAGCACCGGCCGCGCCGCCGCCGCCAACGAAGTGGCCGCAGCGATGGACATGCCGCTTCCCGAATACCTGCGCTTGATGGAAGATGCCGCGCGCGGCCAGGTGCTGAGCCTGGAATCGCGGGTCGAGGACCACGGCGAGCTGGACACCATCGCCAAGGGCGGGCCCAATCCGCAGCAGATGCTGGAACGCAGCGAATTCGGCCGCGAGCTGGGCAAGGCGATCGCGCAGTTGCCCGAACGCGAGCAGCTGGTGCTGTCGCTGTACTACGAACAGGAATTGAACCTGAAGGAAATCGGCGCGGTGCTCGGTGTCAGCGAGTCGCGCGTCTGCCAGATCCACGGCCAGGCCACGGTACGGTTGCGCGGGCGCTTGAAAGCGTTCGAAGCGGCCGACGCCGGCCTGGAAGACGAAGAATAAGACCCAAGGAGTTAGCGGTGAACAAGAACATGCGGATTTTGATCGTGGACGATTTCTCGACGATGCGGCGCATCGTCAAGAACCTGCTCGGCGATCTCGGCTTCACCAACACTGCAGAGGCCGAAGACGGCAACAGTGCCTTGGCTGCACTGCGCTCGGCACCGTTCGAGTTCGTGGTCACCGACTGGAACATGCCCGGCATGACCGGCATCGACCTGCTGCGCAACATCCGCGCCGACGACAAGCTCAAGCACCTGCCGGTGCTGATGGTGACCGCCGAGGCCAAGCGCGAGCAGATCATCGAGGCGGCGCAGTGCGGCGTGAACGGCTACATCATCAAGCCGTTCACCGCGCAGACCCTGCAGGAAAAGCTGGGCAAGATCTTCGAGCGCCTGGGAGCGACCGCCTGATGGAAGCCACCGCCGAACGCAGCGCCCTGATCGAACGCCTGCAAGGTGCGCTGGACGCACTGGAAAAAGGCGACGAAGCCGGATGGCGCAAGGAAATCGACACGCTCGCCGCCTGGCGCACGCGGCCGATGATGCAGGGCCTGAGCAGGCTGGCGCGCGACCTGGGCCAGGCGCTCGGCGAACTGCCGACCGTGCCCACCGAGGCCGGCGAGCTGGACGATGCCTGCTCGCGCCTGGACCACGTGGTGGCGATGACCGAAGAGGCCAGCCACCGCACCCTGGACCTGGCCGAGGAATGCCGCGCACTGGCCGAACAGCTGCGCGCCGGCGGGCTGACCGGCGACCAGGGCGAGATCCTCGACAAGATCCGCCACAACCTCACCGAGATGGCCCTGGCGCAGAGCTTCCAGGACCTGACCGGGCAGATCATCCGCCGCGTCGCGACCATCGTGCGCCGCGTCCACGAAGGCTTCGGCGCGCTCGGCCTGCCGCCGAAGGAAGACAAGAAACCCGACGGCAGCCTGGCCGGCCCCGCACTGGCCGGACTGGACCGTCACGGCGTGTCGCAGAACGACGCCGACGACCTGCTGTCCGGACTGGGATTGTAATTTTATGAGCGCCGTACCCGACGACATCGCTGCCGACTTCATCATCGAAGCCCAGGAAATCCTGGACCGGCTCGGCGAGCAGCTGGTGTCGCTGGAGCAGGCGCCCGAGGACAGCGACCAGCTCAACGCGGTGTTCCGCGGCTTCCACACGCTCAAGGGCGGCGCCGGCTTCCTGGCGATCAACGCCATGGTCGAGCTGTGCCACGCCGCCGAGGACACCCTGGGCCAGGCCCGCGCCGGCCAGGCCACACTGCAGGCGCGGCACTTCGACGCCGCGCAGCAGTCGCTGGACTACCTGCAATCGATGCTCGACGCGTTCGGCAGCGGCAACGAACCGCCGCGCGCGCCGCAGCAGCTGATCGCGCAGTTCGCGACCAGCGGCGAAGAGACCGCCGCACCCAGCGCCAAGGCCGCTGCGGTCGCCGCGCCGGCAGCGGCCGCGGGCGGCAACAGCGAGATGATCGACGACGACGAATTCGAAGCGTTGCTCGACCAGTTGCACGGCGGTGCCGCACCGGCCGCGCTGCCGGTACCGGCCGCCGCGCCGCGGCCGGCACCCAGCGCCAAGCCCGCCGGCGCGCCGGCCAAGGCCGCCGAACCCGAACACACCGTGCGCGTGGACACCAAGCGCCTGGACGCGATCGTCAACCTGATCGGCGAACTGGTGCTGTCGCGCAACCGGCTCAAGACCCTGCGCGTGCGCCTGCGCGACGAGGAACTGGACCGCGCGGTCAGCAGCCTGGACATCGCCACCGCGCGCCTGCAGTCGGCGGTGATGCGCACCCGCATGCAGCCGGTCGGCAAGGTGTTCTCGCGCTTCCCGAAGGTGGCGCGCGACGTCGCCCGCTCCCTCAACAAGGAAGTGGACCTGGAACTGATCGGCGCCGAAACCGAACTGGACCGCAACCTGGTCGAGGCGCTGGCCGATCCGCTGGTGCACCTGGTGCGCAACGCGATCGACCACGGCATCGAGACCCCGGCGCTGCGCGAGGCCACCGGCAAGCCGCGCGGCGGCCACGTGCGCCTGTCGGCGCAGCAGGAAGGCGACTACGTCAGCATCGAGGTACAGGACGACGGTGCCGGCATCGACCCCGAACGCCTGCGCCAGAAGGCGCGCGAGAAGGGCCTGATCGATCCGGAAGCCGCCGCGCGGCTGACCACCGAGGAATGCCTGCACCTGGTGTTCCTGCCCGGCTTCTCGACCAAATCCGAAGTCACCGACATCTCCGGCCGCGGCGTCGGCATGGACGTGGTGCAGTCGCGCATCCGCGAACTCAGCGGGCAGATCCAGATCCAGTCCGAACTGGGCCGCGGCAGCCGCTTCCTGATCCGCGTGCCGCTGACCCTGGCGATCCTGCCGACCCTGCTGGTGCAGGCCGGCGACACCGTCTATGCGCTGCCGCTGGCGCGCGTGGTGGAAGTGCTGCACGCGCCGAGCCGCTCGCTGGGCTGGTTCGACGGCCGCGCCGTGCTCGACCGGCAATCGCACACCCTGCCGCTGGTCGACCTGCGCCAATGGCTGAACATCGAGGCACCGCAATTGCCGCTGCTCACCGTGGTGGTGCTGCAGGCCGGCGAATCGCGCATGGGCCTGGTCGTGGACCAGGTCCGCGGCCGCGAGGAAGTGGTGATCAAACCGCTGCCGCGCGCCCTGCGCGGCCTGCCCGGCTACGCCGGCGCGACCCTGATCGGCGACGGCCGGCTGGCGCTGATCCTGGATGTGGACGGGTTGAAGAGCTGAGGACTCGGGACTCGGGACTCGGGACTCGGGACTCGGGACTCGGGATGATGTCCCGGGCCAAATCGCTGTTAAGCGATTTGATGAAAAAAGTGCCGATTTTTTTTGAAGAAAAAGCGGCTTTTTTTTAACCCAGCCGCTTTTCTGTAGGAGGGGCTTCAGCCCCGACGCCGTACCGATAACGCCTCGGGGCTGAAGCCCCTCCCACAGAAAAGCAAAAACGCAGCGCACTCGCGACCACCCTCCGAGTCCCGGGTCCCCAGTCCCGAGTCCCGAGCTCCACCATCAAGTCCCTCCCCCATCTGCCGATAGATCCTGCATGGACAAACTCAGTCTCATCGGTCTGCTGTTGGCGATCGCCTCGCTGGTCGGCGGCAGCATCCTCAAGGGCGCCGGCATTTCGGCGCTGTGGTCGCCGGCCGCGTTCGTGATCGTGATCGTCGGCACCGTCGCCGCGATCCTGGTGCACACGCCGCCGGCGGTGTTCCGGCGCGCGTTCCAGATCGCCAAGTGGATCCTGCATCCGCCGGCCAGCGATCGGCAGCAGCTGCTGCAGCAGATCGTGGAGTGGAGCAACATCGCCCGCCGCCAGGGCCTGCTCGGCCTGGAGAACCAGGTCCAGCACCAGCAAGACCCGTTCGTGCGCAAGGGCCTGCAGATGCTGGTCGACGGCGTGGAACCGGAATCGATCCGGCACATGCTGGAGATCGACCTCGACGGCCAGGAACACTGCGACCTGGCCGCGGCCAAGGTGTTCGAAGGCATGGGCATCTACGCGCCGACGTTGGGCATCATCGGCGCGGTGCTGGGCCTGATCGCGGTGATGAAGAACCTGGCCGACCCGAGCAAGCTCGGCCACGGCATCGCCGCCGCGTTCACCGCCACCATCTACGGCATCGCCTCGGCCAACCTGCTGTTCCTGCCGATGGCCAGCAAGCTCAAGAGCGTGATCAAGCACAGCAGCGGCGAGCGCGAAATGATCATCGAAGGGCTCATCGCCATCGCCCAGGGCGAGAACCCGCGCAACATCGAATCGAAGCTGGCCGGCTTCTTGCATTGACCCGACCACTATGGCCCGCAAGCGTCAGCACGAAGATCACGTCAACCATGAGGCATGGGCCATCCCCTATGCCGATCTGATGACGTTGCTGCTCGCCTTCTTCGTGGTGATGTACGCGCTGTCCACGGTCAACGAGGCCAAGTACCGGGTCATGGCCGACGCGATGAGCACCGCCTTCGGCGGCGCGCCGCGGACGATGAGCCCGGTGCAGGTCGGCGAGCGCCTGATGCAGGGCCAGGGCGGCGCGCGTCCGACCCCGATCAAGTCCAGCCCGGCGCTGTCCCTGCCCGACCCGAACCGGCTGCCGTCGGCCTCGCCGCTGCGCGCGGCCGACGCGCTGCGCAACGAAGAACAACTGCGGCGCGCGCAGCGCCAGCTCGACGGCATCGCCGCCCGGCTCGGCGCCGCCCTGGCGCCGCTGATCGACAAGAAGCTGATCAGCGTGCGCCATGCCGGGCTGTGGATCGAAGTGGAGATCAACAGCGACATCCTGTTCGGCTCCGGCTCCGCGTCGCTGGACCAGAGCGCTCGCGCCACCCTGACGCAACTGGCGCAGGTGCTGGTGCCGGTGCCCAACGGCGTGCGCGTGGAGGGCTATACCGACAACAGCCCGATCGCCACCCTGCAGTTCCCGTCCAACTGGGAGCTGTCGGCGGCGCGCGCGGCCAGCGTGGTGCATCTGTTCGCCGACCAGGGCCTGCAGCCGTCGCGGCTGTCGATGATCGGCTACGGCGAGTTCCGCCCGCTCGCCGACAACGACAGCCAGGCCGGCCGCAACGCCAACCGCCGCGTGGTGCTGGTGATCCTGGCCGATGCCGGCGGCGCCGAGGCCGACAGCCTCGACGCCGGCCGCGGCACCGCGCCCGTCGCCGCGGCGGCCGGTACTCCGTCGCCGCAAGACCGATTCAGCAGTGCCGGCACCGCGCCGGCGTCCCCGATCCAACCCGCCGCGGCGGCTGCCGGCGCTGCCGGCGGGCCCCGCGCCGTACCTGCCGCAATTGAAGGAGTGAACTGATGCGCATCTGGGCGATTGCCAACCAGAAGGGTGGCGTGGGCAAGACCACGACCACGCTGGCGCTGGGCCGCGGCCTGGCCATGCTCGGCCACCGGGTGCTGATGCTGGATCTCGATCCGCACGCCTCGCTGACCCGCGCCTTCGACGTGCCGCAGGACCCGCCGCCGAGCGGCGTGCTCGACCTGTTCGCGACCCCGCCGGGCGACCTGGCGTCGCTGGCCCACAACAGCCCCATCGACCGCCTCAGCTACGTCTGCGGACAGACCGCGCTGGCCACGCTGGAGCGGCGCAGCGCCAACCAGCCCGGACTCGGCCTGGCGCTGCAACAGGCCATGGCCCGCCACGTCGGCCAGCACGACTACATCCTGCTCGACTGCCCGCCGACCCTGGGCCTGCTGATGATCAACGCGCTGGCCGCGGCCGATCGGGTGATCATCCCGACCCAGGCCGAACCGCTCGCGCTGCACGGCCTGGCCAGCATGGTCCGCACCGTGGACATGGTCGAACGCTCGCGCCGCCGGCCCCTGCCCGCCTCGATCCTGCCGACCCTGTTCGACAAGCGCACCCGCGCCGGCAACGACAGCCTGCGGCACATGCAGGACAGCTACGGCGAGCGGGTCTGGGAAGACGCGATCCCGGTCGACACCAAGATCTGCAACGTCAAGGCCTTGACGATCGCCGGCGTGCCCGGCGACTACCCCGGCCGCGGCCTGGCCGCCTACCGCCGCGCGCTGGAATGGCTGATCGCCAGCGACGCCACGCCGATGGAGCAGGCCGCATGAACACGCCCGGCGTGATCGACGACTATCTGGAAGGCCTGCTGCACGACGTGATCGCCGAAGAGCAGAACGCCGAACGGCTGGCGACGCTGGCCGCTGCCAGCGCCGCGCCGACGCCGGCGCCGGCGCCGCAAGCGGAACCGGTCGCCGAGGCGCCCGCAGCGGCCGGCCCTACACCTGAAGAAATCGCCGCCGCGGTGCTGGCCGAAGCCGATTCCGATCCAGCGCTGGCCGGCATCATGTCGCAGCAGGCGCTCAAGCCCGCAGCGGCCGGCCCCACCCCGGAAGAAATCGCCGCCGCGGTGCTGGCCGAAGCCGATTCCGACCCGGCCCTGGCCGGGATCATGTCGCAGCAGGCGCCGAAGCCCGCGCCGGCCGGCCCCACCCCGGAAGAAATCGCCGCCGCGGTGCTGGCCGAAGCCGACTCCGATCCGGCCCTGGCCGGCATCATGTCGCAGCAGGCACCGAAACCTGCGCCGGCCGGTCCCACCCCGGAAGAAATCGCTGCCGCGGTGCTGGCCGAAGCCGATTCCGACCCGGCCCTGGCCGGCATCATGTCGCAGCAGGCGCCGAAGCCCGCAGCGGCCCCCACTCCGGAAGAGATCGCCGCCGCGGTGCTGGCCGAAGCCGATTCGGATCCGGCGCTGGCCGGGATCATGTCGCAGCAGGCGCAGCCCGACGCCGAGCGCCAGGCCGACCTGGAGGTGGTCGCGGCGATGGAGATGGAACGCGCCGTCACCACGCCGCGCAACCTGGCCGCCGAGGACGATGCCGCCGAAGCGCGTGCGATCAAGCGCGCGCCGATGGCGGTGCCGCCGGAGCGTCGCGCCGAGGCCGAGCGCGCACTGGCCGGCGGAGCCTCGCGCTTGCCGCCCAACCTGGAGGCGTTCATGGCCCCGAGCGCGGCGCACGAAGCCTCCCCGCACCAGCGCCGCGCGCCGGACCGCAGCACCCGCTGGCTGCGCCTGCGCTGCGGCGAACAGGCCTACGCGCTGGAACTGCTGAAGGTGCAGGAAGTGGTGCTGCCGGTGCCGCTGTTGGCACTGCGCGGCACCCCGACCGCGATGCTGGGGATCATGAACCTGCGTGGCCAGGTGGTGCCGGTGATCGACCTGGGCATCCATCTGGGCGCCGCGCCGATCGAGATGGACATGCTCACCCGGGTGGTGGTGCTGGAAGAGAACGGCGAGACCCTGGGCCTGCGCGTGTCCGCGGTCGAGGACGTGGCCAGCCTCACCGACCAGCAGATCGAGCCACCGGACAACGCCCGCATCTGCCGCATCTCAAACCACCTGTTCCGCGGCGTGGCGCGGCTGGGGGCGCAGCCGATGATCCTGCTCGACGCCGAGCAGCTGCTGCACTGACGCGCCGGACGCGTCGCTGCAGGCAGGTCCCCCGCGCCCGCGCCTTGGCGCGCGGGCGCCAGGAACCAAGCAAACGCAGCGCGTGCGGCAATCCGGCGACGCCGCCACGGCGGCGTCCAGGCTTGCCGCGGACCGCCACGGCGCCGCCGCATGCCCCGCGCGCCGCGGCCCGGCCGCGCGGCGACTGCCAACCCCGCAGCATTTTCCCGATGCGCCGCTAAAGCTTCCCGCGCATTGGCCGTTATCTGCCCTAGAACCATTCGTGCGGAGCAATGATGAGCACAGTCACCCTTGGCGAAGATCTCGGCATCGAGACCAGCGCCGACCTGAAACAACGGCTGACCCCGTTCCTGGCGTCGGACGACGAGCTGCGGCTGGACGCCGGCGAGGTCCGCCGCATCCACACCGCGTCCGTGCAGGTGCTGTGCGCATTCGTCGATGCACGTCGCCAGGACGGCAAACGCACCGTGTTCGACGCCTGCAACGACACGTTCCGCGATGCGGCACGCCTACTGGGGGTCAGCGAATCGCTGGGCCTTCCTGCAACCCCTGACAACCTGAAATCTGTGGAGAACGCCGCATGAGCGCACGTATCTTGGTGGTGGACGATTCGGCGTCGATGCGCCAGATGGTCGCCTTTGCCCTTACCTCGGCCGGTTTCGCGGTGGAGGAAGCCGAAGACGGCCAGGTCGCCCTCGGCCGCGCACAGGGCCAGCGCTTCAACGCGGTGGTCACCGACGTCAACATGCCGAACATGGACGGCATCTCGCTGATCCGCGCGCTGCGCCAGCTGCCGGACTACAAGTTCACGCCGATGCTGATGCTGACCACCGAGTCGGCGGCGGACAAGAAGTCCGAAGGCAAGGCCGCCGGCGCCACCGGTTGGCTGGTCAAGCCGTTCAACCCGGAACAGCTGATCGCCACCGTCCAGAAAGTCCTGGGCTGATTTCCTTTTTCCACACCTTTTTCCGGATTCCCCGCCCATGAGCATGGACCTGCAACGTTTCCACGCCACCTTCTTCGAGGAAAGCCGCGAAGGGCTGGACGCGATGGAAGCCGGATTGCTGTCGCTGGAAGAAGGCAACCGCGATCCCGAAGTGATCAACTCGGTGTTCCGCGCCGCGCACTCGATCAAGGGCGGCGCCGCCACCTTCGGCTTCGAGGCGATGGCCGGGCTGACCCACGTGCTGGAGACGCTGCTCGACGAGCTGCGCTCGGGCAAGCGCGAAGTGGAAGCGCACGCGATCGATGCGATCCTGGGCTCGGTGGACGTGCTGCGCGCGCTGCTGCGCGAAGCCGAGCACGGCACCCTGGCCGATCCGGTCGCGGTCAAGGCCGTGCACGACCGCCTGCAGCAGGCCTTGAACGGCACCGCCGCCGCCGCGCCCGCGGCGACCCCGGCCGCCAACCAGCCGGCCGAGCCGGAAGCCTGGCAGATCGGCTTCACCCCGGCGCCGTCGCTGTTCATGAGCGGCAACGACCCGCTGCGCATCATCCGCGAACTCGAACACCTCGGCCCGCTGCAGATCGCCTGCCGCAGCGGCCGCCTGCCCGGCTTCAACGAGCTCGACCCGCTCGAGGCCTACCTGGCGTGGGACCTAGGCCTGGTCGGCAAGATCCCGCGCAGCGCGATCGAGGACACCTTCGCCTGGGTGATCGACGATTGCGAACTGGACATCCGCGCGGTGCCGCCGCCGAGCCTGGCCAGCGCGCCGGCACCGGTGCTGGCGCAGGCCCCGGCCAGCGCCACCGCCGCGCCGGCGGCCGCCGTGGCCGCCAATGCGCCGGCCGGCAACGCCGCCGCCGCGCACGAAGCGGAAAGCTCGATCCGGGTCAGCGTCGACAAGGTCGATGCGCTGATCAACCTGGTCGGCGAACTGGTCATCACCCAGGCCATGCTCAAGCAGGTCTCCGGCGACCTCGACCCGGCCCATGCCGAACGCCTGTTCGCCGGCCTGGACTTGCTCGAACGCAACACCCGCGACCTGCAGGAAGCGGTGATCGGCGTGCGCATGCTGCCGGTGGACGCGGTGTTCCGCCGCTTCCCGCGCCTGGTCCGCGACCTGTCCAGCCGCCTCGGCAAGCAGGTGCGGCTGCGCACCATCGGCGAAGGCACCGAGCTGGACAAGGGCCTGATCGAGAAGATCGCCGATCCGCTGGTGCACCTGGTGCGCAATTCGATCGACCACGGCCTGGAAATGCCCGAGGCGCGCCGCGCCGCCGGCAAGGACGAGACCGGCACCATCACCCTGGCCGCCTCGCACCAGGGCGGGCACATCGTCATCGAAGTCAGCGACGACGGCGCCGGCCTCAACCGCGATCGTATCCTCGCCAAGGCCGCCGAGCGCGGCCTGAGCGTGCCGGACAACCCGACCGACGCGCAGGTGTGGGACCTGATCTTCGCCCCGGGCTTCTCCACCGCCGACGCGGTCACCGATCTGTCCGGCCGCGGCGTGGGCATGGACGTGGTCCGCCGCAACATCCAGGGCCTGGGCGGCGAAGTGCAGCTGGAAAGCAATGCCGGCCGCGGTACCCGCGTGCTGATCCGGCTGCCGCTGACCCTGGCGATCCTGGACGGCATGACCGTGTCGGTCGCCGGCGAGACCCTGATCCTGCCGCTGGCCTACGTGCTCGAGGCGCTGCAGCCGCAGCCCGACGACATCCGCACCATGGCCGGCGAAGGCCGGGTGCTGCGGGTCCGCGGCGAATACCTGCCGATCCTCTCGCTCAGCGATTCCTACGGCTACGGCCGTACCGAGCAGGCCGAGCCGCTGGTGGTGGTGGTCGAGGCCGACGGCCAGAAGATCGCGCTGGAAGTGGACGAACTGGTCGGCCAGCAGCAGGTGGTGGTCAAGAACATCGAGAACAACTACCGGCGCATCGGCGGCATCTCCGGCGCCACCATCCTCGGCGACGGCCGCGTCGCGCTGATCGTGGACATCGGCGGACTGGTGCGCTCGCTGCGGGTACCGCAAGCCGCCTGATCGGTTGCCTCCCTACCGCGCCGCGCATCGCGTGGCCAGCAAGAACCAAGCCCCGGCAGCGATGCCGGGGCTTTTGTTTTTCTGTGCCGATGCGTGTTGGCCACCTCCGCGCCGGCACCGCCGGCGCGATTGCGGGCGTAGTCGGACGGCACGCGAGCGCGCCGCGACCTCCGCGGCCCTTTGCTTTGGCGACGCGACGCCGGCTGTCTACGCCCGGCTTCTTACATTGCCGCCCTTTATCGGCTCATCGCCGGCGACCACTGTGGAATACACGGCGCAGGTCAAGGCCGACGAGCGTCCCGTATGTGACCTTGGCCAAAGTCTCGTTCCGCAGGTCCGCGCATCTCCATTGACTACGCCTATCTATAGGCGTCTGGAAATCGACTGAACTTAACGATATCCCAGCCGTTACAGAGGACATGGATGTCGCGCCCCAGGTATTCGCGGCGCGGCAACCGCCTTCCATAGTCCATTCCTCTCAGCTCCGGGATCACGATGAAGACCAAGAATCTGCCCTTGTCTGCGCAACTCGCCTTGGGCTTCGGCGCCGTCGTGCTGGTGTTGCTCGTCGTCGGGGCGATCAGCCTGCGTAGCCAGTTCCAGCTCAACGACGCGGTCGCCATCAACGAACACACCTTCAAGGTGCTCGCCACCGGCGAACTGATGCAGGCCAATGCGCTGAACGTGCAGACCAGCACCCGCGGCTATCTGCTGTCCAGCGACAAGGACTATCTGCAGCCGTTCGCCCTCGGCCAGGCCGGCTTCGACAAGAACTTTGCCGAGGCCAAGCACCTGACCGCCGACAACCCGCGGCAGCAGGCGCGCCTGGTGCAGTTGCAGGTCGCGTATCAGCAATTGCTGCAGATCGAGCAGCGGATGATCGCACTGCGCGAGCACTCCGATAGCCAGGAACAGGTCCTGTCCGCGTTCGCCGAGGGCCGCGACCGCAAGACGATGGGGCAGATCCGTTCACTGCTGGGCGCGTTCGCCGATGAGGAAAACGGCTTGCTGGTCAAGCGCAGCCAACAGCTGGAGGCAGTGCGCGCGCAAGGCAAGTGGTCGGTGCTGCTCGGCAGCCTGATCGCGATCCTGGTCGCCGTGGGCATGGGCCTGCTGATCCGCCGCCAGTTGCTCAAGCGCCTGGGCCTGGCGATCGGTGTCGCCGATGCCATCGCCGCGGGCAAGCTGGACAACCGCATCGATGCCCAATCGCGCGACGAGACCGGGCGCCTGCTGGCCAGCATGAGCACCATGCAGACCCAGTTGCGCGACGTCCTGGCGGCGCAGACGGAAATGGCGCAGCGCCACGACGCCGGCCAGATCAGCTACCGCATGGACGAAGCCGCGTTTCCCGGCGACTACGGACGCATGGTCCGCGACAGCAACGCGCTGGTCGCGGCGCATATCGCGGTGAAGATGCGCCTGGTGCAGATCATGGGCCGCTATGCGATCGGCGACCTCAGCGAGGACATGGACAGGCTGCCCGGCGAGAAGGCCGTGCTGGCGCAGACCATGGACACGGTCAAGCAGAACCTGACCGCGATGAACGGGCAGATCAACGAACTCGCCTCCGCCGCGGCGGCCGGCGACTTCAGCGTGCGCGGCGACGCGCAGCGCTTCCAGTACGACTTCCGCAGCATGGTCGACAGCCTCAACCGGTTGATGGGTACCGCCGACGGCAATCTCGAAGCGCTGTCCACGGTATTGAAGGCGATCGCCGCCGGCGATCTGACCGCGCGCATGCACGGCCAATTCAATGGCGTGTTCGCCCGGATGCGCGACGATGCCAATGCCACCGCCGAACAGCTGGGCGGCATCGTTGGCCGGATCCAGACCGCGGCGGTCAGCATCAACGGTGCGGCCAGCGAGATCGCCGCCGGCAACGACGACCTGTCGCGGCGTACCGAGCAGCAAGCGGCCAGCCTGGAGGAAACCGCGGCCTCGATGGAAGAGCTGACCTCCACCGTCAAGCAGAATGCCGAACACGCGCGCCAGGCCGATCAACTCGCGGTCGGCGCGGCCGCCGTCGCTTCGCAAGGCGGTGCGGTGGTCGGCCAGGTGGTGACCACGATGAGCGGCATCCAGGCATCCTCCAGGAAGATCGCCGACATCATCTCGGTGATCGACGGCATCGCCTTCCAGACCAACATCCTGGCCTTGAACGCCGCGGTGGAAGCGGCGCGTGCCGGCGAACAGGGCCGCGGCTTCGCGGTGGTCGCCAGCGAGGTGCGTACCCTCGCTCAGCGCTCGGCCGGCGCGGCCAAGGAGATCAAGGGCCTGATCGACGAGTCGGTCACCCGCGTCGCCGAAGGCACGGTACTGGTCGATCAGGCGGGCCGCACCATGCAGGAAATCGTGGCCTCGGTGCAGCGCGTGACCGACATCATGGGCGAGATCTCCGCCGCCTCGCAGGAGCAGTACGCCGGCATCGAGCAGGTCAACCAGACCGTGAACCAGATGGACGAGAGCACTCAGCAGAACGCTGCGCTGGTGGAGGAAGCCAGCGCGGCCGCGCGCGCGATGGAAGAACAGGCCGGCCAGCTCCTCGGGGCGGTGGCGGTGTTCAAGATCGAGGCGGCCGACACCGCGGCGCCGACCCGCCCTGCGCTGCGCGGCGTGCCCGCCTCGCCTGCGCCCGTGCGCCTGGCGCAGGTATCGCGGGTGCCGGCCGCCGCCGGCACCGCAACGCAATGGCGGGAATTCTGAACCCGAGTATCCGCTCCGCAGCGCGACGTTCCCGATCGGCCGCAGCCCTGCGGCCGATTCAACTTGCGCAATCCGCTGCCGATAAGAACCTAGACGCAGACACCACAGACGCTGCGTCGCGCCAGCGATCGACGCCGCCAATCGCCGGCGCGCGAACCGGTCGGGCGCTCTCCACTTCCGCCAGCCGATGAACGCCATGAGCCCGACTCCAGCCTCCCGCTCCACCAGTGTCGCGACCCGCCTGATGCTCGGCGTGGCGGCGATCGCCGTATTCTGCTTCGGCGTCACCGCCGCGATCATCTACGTGCGCAGCAGCGATACGCTACTGGCCTCGGCCAAGACCGGCATGACCGAAACCGCGCACCTGGAAGCGCAGCGCATTTCCAGCGATGTCGGCGCGGCCTTCGTTTCCAACCAGGTCTTCGCCAACAGCCTGCTGGCGCAGCGCCACCAGGACAAGATGCGCGAGACGTTCAGCGACGTCGTGCTGCGCGAATTGCGCCAGCACCCGGACTGGACCGGCCTGGGCACGCTGTGGGAACCGCAGGCATTCGACGGCAAGGACACCGCCTACAGCAACGCCGAAGGCCACGACGCCAGCGGCCGCTACATGGTGTACTGGGCCTGGCAGGGCGACAAGCAGGTGCGCGAGCCGCTGCGCGACTACGATGTCCCCGGCGTGGGCGACTGGTATCTGAAAGCGCGCCAGCAGCACCGCCCGACCGTGGTCGAACCCTATGTATACGAGATCGGCGGCACCAAGGTGCTGATGACCACGTTGACCACGCCGATCATGGAGGACGGCAAGTTCCTCGGCATCATCAATACCGATTTCGGCCTGGAAAAGTTGCAGCAGCGCCTGGCCAAGCTGCGCCCGCTCGGCGAAGGCCACGTACGCCTGCTGTCGCCTGGCGGCGCGATCATCGCCGATCGCGATGCGGCCCTGGTCGGCAAGAAGCTGGAAGACCCGGGCACGCGCGCGTTGCTGGCCGATATCGCCAAGGGCCAGAACGTGACCCGCGAAGTCGCCGATGCGCAGACCGGCGCCACCGATGTCGAGGTCTATGTGCCGTTGCAGATCGGCCAGGCGCAGGAGCGCTTCGCGTTGGGCGTGGTGGTCCCGCGCGCGGTGCTGATGGCGCAGGCGCGCTCGCTGCTGTGGACCATCGTCGCAGTCGGCCTGTGCGCGGCGCTGCTGCTCAGCGGCGGCCTCTACGTGCTGTTGCGGCGACTGGTGGTCAAGCCGCTGGCCGATGCCGTCGAGGTCTCCGGCGCGGTCGCTGCCGGGCGCCTGGACAGCCGCATCCAATACCCGCGCAACGACGAGCTGGGCCGTCTGTTCGGCGCGCTGCAGCGCATGCAGGAACAGCTGCGCGCGGTCCTGGGTGCGCAGAAGGAAATGGCGCAGCGCCACGACGCCGGCCAGATCAGCTACCGCATGGACGAAACCGCGTTCCCCGGCGACTACGGGCGCATGGTCCGCGACAGCAACGAACTGGCCGCCTCGCACATCGCGGTCAAGCTGCGCCTGGCGCAGATCATGGGCCGCTATGCGATCGGCGACTTCAGCGAGGACATGGACCGGCTGCCCGGCGAGAAGGCGGTGCTGACCGAGACCATGGACACGGTCAAGCAGAACCTGACCGCGATGAACCGCGAGATCAACCAGCTCGCGTCCGCCGCGGCCGCGGGCGACTTCAGCGTGCGCGGCGATGCGCAGCGCTTCCAGTACGACTTCCGCGCCATGGTCGACAGCCTCAACCAGCTGATGGCCACCGCCGACGGCAACCTCGACGCGCTGTCCAAGCTGCTGCAGTCCATCGCCGCCGGCGACCTGACCGCGCGCATGCACGGCGAGTTCAACGGCGTCTTCGCCAGGATGCGCGACGATGCCAACGCCACCGCCGAACAGCTGGCCGACATCGTCGGCCGCATCCAGACCGCGGCGGTCAGCATCAACGGCGCGGCCAGCGAGATCGCCGCCGGCAACGACGACCTGTCGCGCCGCACCGAGCAGCAGGCGGCGAGCCTGGAGGAGACCGCTGCCTCGATGGAAGAGCTCACCTCCACGGTGAAGCAGAACGCCGAGCACGCGCGCCAGGCCAACCAGCTGGCAGTCGGCGCCGCGGCGGTGGCCTCGCAGGGCGGCGCCGTGGTGAGCCAGGTGGTGACCACCATGAGCGGCATCGAGACCTCCTCGAAGAAGATCGCCGACATCATCTCGGTCATCGACGGCATCGCCTTCCAGACCAACATTCTCGCCTTGAACGCCGCGGTGGAAGCGGCCCGTGCTGGTGAGCAAGGCCGCGGTTTCGCGGTTGTCGCCAGCGAGGTGCGTACCCTCGCCCAGCGCTCGGCCGGCGCGGCCAAGGAGATCAAGGGGCTGATCGACGAATCGGTCACCCGCGTCAGCGAAGGCTCGGTGCTGGTCGGCCAGGCCGGCCAGACCATGCAGGAGATCGTGGCCTCGGTGCAACGCGTCACCGACATCATGGGCGAGATCTCGGCCGCCTCGCAGGAGCAGTACGCGGGCATCGAGCAGGTCAACCAGACCGTCACCCAGATGGACGAAGCCACCCAGCAGAACGCCGCGCTGGTCGAGGAAGCCACCGCCGCGGCGCGCTCGATGGAAGAACAGGCCGGACAGCTCACCGCGACCGTGGCCTTGTTCAAGCTCGGCAACTCGGTCGCCTCTTCCGTGGCAGCCGTGGCCAGGCCCGCCATCGTGGACGCCACGCCCGGCGCGAAAGCGCCGGCCGCGAAAACCAGGAGCGCGCCGGCCAAGCGCAGCCAGGCGCCGATACGTGCGGTGCCGAGCAAGCCCGCGAGCGCCAACGAGGCGCAGTGGCACGAGTTCTGAACCGCTGATTCGGCGCGTTCCCGCATCGCTCCGGGAACGCGCCGTCCACGGCCTGCGTAGCAGCATCGCCGCCCGCACAGCATGTTGTGGTGCGACGGCGACGCGATGCCGAGCGCTGCTCGATTGACCTTTCGATGTCCGCTCCAAGCCACTGGTCGGACACATTTAAAGAAAACCCGGACCGGGCCGTTAGCTTGAAGACATTCAGCTAGCTGCATCACGAAAGCGCGACAGCCGGCCGAACGCACCATGCGGCCAGTCGGCGGACAGGCAGCCAAGCACCTGCGTTTCAGGATTGACCGTTCATGGGGATCGCAATGAAGCCTATCGTTCTCGCCAGCTGCCTGACCTTGTTCGGCATCGCCAGCCTCGCTCACGCCGAAGAGGATCCGATCGCCACCGATCGCCCGGACTTCGTCGAATCCAGCCTCACCGTCGGCGACCGCCGGCTGCAGGTCGAGACCAGCGTCGCCTGGGAGCGCGACGGCGATGTCGATGGCTACTCCACGCCCACCCTGTTCCGCTACGGCCTCGGTCCGACCTGGGAACTGCGCCTGGAGACCGACGGCTGGCAGCAGTTCGATGCGCCCGGCCAGGCCGACGTCTCCGGCTTCGCCGATGTCTCGCTCGGGATCAAGCACCACCTGGCCAGTTCCGACGACGGCAGCGCCTCGCTGGCCTGGCTGCTGCACGTGGATCTGCCCAGCGGCGCGCGCGCCCTGCGCGGCCATGGCGCGCGGCCATCGTTCCGGCTGGTCGCCGAGTGGGAACTCAGCGAGACGCTATCGGCCGGGGTGATGCCCGGCGTGATCTGGGACGACGACGGCGATGGCCATCGCTACGCCGCCGGCATCTTCGGCGTCGTGGTCGGCAAGGCATGGACCGAACACAGCCGCTCGTTCGTCGAACTGGCGTTGCCGCAGATCGCCAACAGCGACGACGGCGGCACCGTCGCCCTGCTCGACGTCGGCTCGGCCTGGTTGCTGAGCAACGACGTGCAGCTGGACGCGGTCTACAGCTACGGTCTCAACGACCGTTCGCCGGATCACGCGCTCGGCGTCGGTCTGTCCTTCCGCTTCTGAACCAGGCGACGCCGATGAAGATCATGCACATGCTCGCAATCCTGGTGCTGGTAGCGGTGCTCGCGCTGCTCGCGCTGGGCGGCGTCGGCTACAACGCACAGCACGGGTTGCTGAGCGCGGTCGCCGCGCAGGTCACCTCCTCCGATGCGCTGCGCAACCACATGCAGGCGGACATGATGCACGACGCCCTGCGCGGCGACGTCACCACCGCGCTGCTGGCCGGCTCGCGGCAGGACGACGCCGGCATCAAGGCCGCGCGCGTCTCGCTGGCCGAGCACGCCGCGGAGTTCCGCCAAGCCCTGGCCGAGAGCCGCAAACTGCCGCTGGATCCCGGTTTGCGCACCGAGCTGGATGCGGTCGCGCCCGCCCTACAGAGCTACATCGCCGCCGCGGACCAGGTGGTGACCCTGGCCGAAGCGCATGCGGACAGCACCGCCGCCTATGCCGCGTTCAGCGAGAGCTTCGAGCAGCTGGAGACGCGCATGGGCGCGATCAGCGAACACATCCTGGCGTTGAACCAGGCCAGCCGCAGCGCCGCCGAACAGCGCAGCCGCCGCGCCACCTGGCAGCAGGCCGGCGCCGTGGTGCTGGCCGTGCTGTGCCTGGGCCTGGCCGCCGCCTGGATCCTGCGCTCGGTGTCGCGCCTGCTCGGCGGCGAGCCGCGCGTGGCCATGGCCGCCGCCCAGCACATCGCCGAAGGCCGCCTGGACCAGCCGATCCCGGTCGCCGCCAAGCACGCGCACAGCCTGATGGCGGCGCTGGCGCGGATGCAGCGCGAACTGCGCGAACGGATCGAACGCGAGCGCAGCGTCGCCGCCGAGAACCTGCGCATCCGCATCGCGCTGGACAACGCCTCGACCGGCATGTACATCGCCGATCCCGACCTGACCATCGTCTACGCCAACGGCGCGCTGCAGAAACTGCTGCACACCTATGCCGACGACATCCGCGCCTGCGCCCCGGCCTTCGATGGTTCGGCGGCCCTGCTCGGCCAGTCGGTGTCGCTGCTGGAAGTGGGCAACTCGCAGGACGCGGAGATCTACCAGCGGCTCGACCGCCAGGGTGCGGCGCAGCGCGAAGTGCGCTATCGCGGCGCCTGCATCTCCCAGGAGATTTCCGCGATCCGCAACGAGGCCGGCGCCCACGTCGGGTTCGTCTGCGAATGGCGCGACCGCACCGCCGAGGCCAAGGTCGAAGTGGAAGTGGCCGAAGTCGTGCGCAGCGCCGCCGCCGGCGATCTGTCCAAGCGCATCGACAGCCATGGCAAGCAGGGCTTCTTCCTGTTGCTGGCGCAGCAGCTCAACGGCCTGCTCGACGCCAATGCGGTCAGCATCGCCGAAGTCTCGCGCCTGCTCAGCGCGCTGGCCGACGGCGACCTGGGCGCACGCATGCACGGCGATTTCCACGGCGTGTTCGCCCGCATGCGCGACGATGCCAACGCCACCGCGGAACGGCTCGCCGGCATCGTCGGCCGTATCCAGGAAGCCAGCGGCAACATCCACACCGCCGCCAGCGAAATCGCGCAAGGCAACAGCGACCTGTCGCACCGCACCGAGCAGCAGGCCACCAGCCTGGAGCAGACCGCCGCGTCGATGGAAGAGCTGACCTCCACGGTCAAGCAGAACGCCGAGCACGCGCGCCAGGCCAACCAGCTGGCGGTCGGCGCCGCGGCGGTGGCCTCGCAAGGCGGCGAGGTGGTCGCCCAGGTGGTGACCACGATGAGCGGCATCGAGACCTCGTCGAAGAAGATCGCCGACATCATCTCGGTGATCGACGGCATCGCCTTCCAGACCAATATCCTGGCGCTCAATGCGGCGGTGGAAGCGGCGCGTGCCGGCGAGCAGGGCCGCGGCTTCGCGGTCGTCGCCAGCGAGGTGCGGACGCTGGCCCAGCGCTCGGCCAATGCCGCCAAGGAAATCAAGGGCCTGATCGACGAGTCGGTCGGCCGCGTCGCCCAAGGCTCGATGCTGGTCAACCGCGCCGGCCAGACCATGCAGGAGATCGTGTCCTCAGTGCAGCGCGTCACCGACATCATCGGCGAGATCTCCGCGGCCTCGCAGGAGCAGTCGCAGGGCATCGAGCAGGTCAACCGTACCGTGACCCAGATGGACGAGACCACCCAGCAGAACGCCGCGCTGGTGGAAGAAGCCACCGCCGCGGCACGCTCGATGGAAGAGCAGTCGGCGCAGCTGAGCGACGCGGTCGCGGTGTTCCGGCTGGTCCAGGCCACCACCGCCCGCAAGGCCGGCGTCCCCGCGCTTTCTGCGCTCCCGGCGCGCCCTGCCGCGGTTGCCGAACCCGTGCGGCGAAGCCCCGCCCAGGCGGACGCGCAAGCCATCGCCGATGCGATCGATGCGCAATGGCAGACATCCTGACCTGCGGAAGGGAAATCGTTCAGGTCGGCGTATCGCCCTGAGTCCGGCGCCCCATCCATAACTCACCCGCCGCGCCGATATTGCATTCAGGCGAAGGCAATAAACGCAGCAAAGCAGTCCAGTCACTTTCTTCATTCGCCTACCGCCACGTCGCGTCGTTCCAGGCAACGCCTCTCCGCAGAGGCGTTGCGCCACTGGAGCGACATCGCCATCTCCGGTAACCAATGAGGTCAGTCATGAACTCGCTATTGCAACGCTACAACGTCGGGCGCCGCCTGGCCGCGGCCTTCGGCCTGTTGATCCTGCTGTCCGTCCTGCTGGTCGCAGCGGGCCTGTTGTCGATGTCCAGCGCTCGCAAGCAGCTGGACGGCATCGTCAAGACCAACATGGAAAAGATCCGCCTGTCGTCCGAAATGCTGGACGCGAACTCGGGCATCGCCGTGGCGGTGCGCAACGCCACCATCGTCACCTCGCCCGAGGACAACCAGAAGGCGCTGGACATCTTTGCCGCCGAGCGCAAGCGCTACAACGAGAACCGCGACGCGCTGTACGCGACCGCGACCAATGCCGAAGGCCAGAAGATTCGCGACACGATCAACGCGCGCCGCGAAAAAGTGCGCCTGCTGAACGACCGGGTCATGGCGCTTTCCAAGAACAACCAGAACGCACAGGCGCAGGCGCTGCTGATCAGCGAAGCCGGCCCGGCGATGGACAGCTGGCAGGACGCCATCCGCGCCGACGTCGCGATGCAGCGCAGGGCGAGCCAGCAGGCCTACGCCGCGGCCGTGGCGGCGATGACGACCGGCCGCAACGTGCTGATCGCCGGCGGTATCGCGGTGGTGGTGATCAGCGGCCTGCTCGCCTGGCTGATCACCCGCAGCCTGACCCAGCCGCTGAGCCTGGCCACCCGCGTGGCCGAAAACATCGCTGCCGGCAAACTGGACGACGACATCCACAGCGACGCCCACGACGAGACCGGCCGCCTGCTCGCCAGCATGAAGCGGATGCAGGGCCAGTTGCAGGCCGTGCTCACCGCGCAGCTGGAGATGGCCCGCCGCCACGACACCGGCCAGATCAGCTACCGCATGGATGCCGCGGCATTCCCCGGCGACTACGGGCGCATGGTCCACGACAGCAACGCGCTGGCGGCCTCGCACATCGCGGTCAAGCTGCGCCTGGCGCAGATCATGGGCCGCTATGCGATCGGCGACTTCAGCGAGGACATGGACCGGCTGCCCGGCGAGAAGGCGGTGCTGACCGAGACGATGGACACGGTCAAGCAGAACCTCAGCGCGATGAACCGCGAGATCAACCAGCTCGCGTCCGCCGCGGCCGCTGGCGACTTCAGCGTGCGCGGCGATGCGCAGCGCTTCCAGTACGATTTCCGCGCGATGGTCGACAGCCTCAACCAGCTGATGGCCACCGCCGACGGCAACCTCGACGCGCTGTCCAAGCTGCTGCAGTCCATCGCCGCCGGCGACCTGACCGCGCGCATGCACGGCGAGTTCCAGGGCGTGTTCGCGCGGATGCGCGACGACGCCAATGCCACCGCCGAGCAGCTGGCCGACATCGTCGGCCGCATCCAGACCGCGGCGGTCAGCATCAACGGCGCGGCCAGCGAGATCGCCGCCGGCAACGACGACCTGTCGCGCCGCACCGAGCAGCAGGCGGCGAGCCTGGAGGAAACCGCCGCGTCGATGGAAGAACTGACATCCACCGTGAAGCAGAACGCCGAGCATGCGCGCCAGGCCAACCAGTTGGCGGTCGGCGCCGCCACTGTCGCCTCGCAAGGCGGCGAGGTGGTCGGCAAGGTGGTGAGCACGATGAGCGGCATCGAGACCTCGTCGAAGAAGATCGCCGACATCATCTCGGTGATCGACGGCATCGCGTTCCAGACCAATATCCTGGCGCTCAATGCGGCGGTGGAAGCGGCACGTGCCGGCGAACAAGGCCGCGGTTTCGCCGTGGTCGCCAGCGAGGTGCGTACCCTCGCCCAGCGCTCCGCCGGTGCGGCCAAGGAGATCAAGAGCCTGATCGACGAGTCGGTCACCCGCGTCACCGAAGGCTCGGTGCTGGTCGACCATGCCGGGCGGACCATGCAGGAGATCGTGGCCTCGGTGCAGCGCGTCACCGACATCATGGGCGAGATCTCCGCCGCCTCGCAGGAACAGTACGCGGGCATCGAACAGGTCAACCAGAGCGTGACCCAGATGGACGAGACCACCCAGCAGAATGCCGCGCTGGTCGAGGAAGCCACCGCCGCGGCGCGCTCGATGGAGGAGCAGGCGGTGCAACTGCGCGGTGCGGTCTCGGTGTTCAAGATCGACGGCGCCGCCACGTCGCAGAAGCGTCCTGCCGCGGCCGCGCCCTCTGTCGCGGCCGTGGTCAAGGCACAGGTCGCCGCCGCGACGCGTGCGGCGCGCAACGTCCCCAAGCCGTCGGCCGCAAGCAGCAACGACGCAAGCTGGCAGGAATTCTGAGAAGCGCGGTCGCCACACCGCACGGTGTGGCGACCGCGCATCCCGGAAACCGCGAGGCACTGCCTGCCTGAATATCGGCATTGGGATATCCCGACAGGGACAATCCATCAGCCAAGGCTCCCCGCCCCTCAGCGTCGCTGTCCGGCGCCTGGCATCGCCATGGATGCGATCGCCCACCATCGCATCCACGGTTGCCAGCAACGCACCTGGTGCGGCGCATCGACCACAGGCTCGAACACGGCCTGACATGGCGCAATCCCTGGGACACCACAACGCCGATCGTTGCCTTGGCGTTGCATGGACGATGGCTCCGGAAGAGATCGGCATCCTTAACATCGCTGCATCGCGCCGAGCGCATAGACCTCGGGCGTCCGCCAGCATCGCCCATTGCCGGATCAAGGCATGAGAATCATTCGCGCGCGCCGCATAAAAACCATGGCCTCGCGCGCTGGGGGCGATTCTGGGATCGCTATCGTGGACCGAACTTTTTCCCGTTGGCGCACTAAAGTCCGGCCGGCGATTGCCGCTAAAGTCTCAGTACGAGAATTTGTCTAGAAAATACTACTAAAGTTTTGGCCTGCCCTCGTTAGGCGGTCGCTGCCCGACGCATCGACACCGCTTGCGGCTAGGTGAACAGCGCCAACGACTTCTACCTGTGTGTGCTTCACGTCTGCCGGCTCAGCGCCGCGTGGACCGCTTTTCCTGCCTGGCCGCTGCCGCCGGCACTGCACTTACTTTCACAGTTCGATCGTCGTTCACCTGACCGGTACAGCCAAAATGAAATCAAAGAACCTCACTATCTCCACCCAGCTCGCGCTCGGCTTTGGCGCCGTGGTGCTGGTCATGCTCATCGTGGGTGCCATCAGCCTCAGCAGCCAGTTCAAATTGAACAGTGCGATGGGCATCAACGAGCATACCTTCCAGGTGCTGGCGACCGGCGAAGCGATGCAGGCGAACGCCCTGAATATCGAGACCGGTACGCGCGGCTACCTGCTGTCCGGCGACAAGAAGCATCTGCAGCCTTTCAGCAATGGCCAAGTGGGCTTCGAAAAGAGCTACGCCGAAGCCAAGCAACTGACCGCGGACAATCCCGAGCAACAGCGGCGTCTGGTCGCACTGGAAAAGGCCTACCAGCAGCTGCTGGCAGCCGAGAGGGACGCCATCGCACTGCGCGAAACCGCCACCAGTGCCGAGCAGGTGGTGCCGATGTTCCTGGAAGGCCGCGACCGCGCCGCGATGGCGGGCATCCGCTCCACGATCGGCGAGTTCTCCAACGAAGAACGTGTATTGCTGACCAAGCGCGCCGCGGAGCTGGAGGCGGTGCGTGCGCGCGGCAAGTGGTCGGTGTTGATCGGCAGCCTGATCGCGATCCTGGTCGCCGTGGGCATGGGCCTGCTGATCCGCCGCCAGTTGCTCAAGCGCCTGGGCCAGGCCATCACGGTCGCCGATGCCATCGCCTCGGGCAAGCTCGACAACGCCATCGATACCCAGTCGCGCGACGAGACCGGCCGGCTGCTGATCAGCATGGACAAGATGCAGGGTCAGTTGCAGGCGGTCATGGCGGCGCAGACCGAGATGGCCAAGCGCCATGATGCCGGCCAGATCAGCTATCGCATGGACGCCAAGGCGTTCCCCGGCGAATACGGCCGCATGGTCCACGACAGCAACGAACTGGCCGCTTCGCACATCGCGGTCAAGATGCGCCTGGCGCAGATCATGGGCCGCTACGCGATCGGCGATTTCAACGACGACATGGACCGCCTGCCCGGTGAGAAAGCGGTGTTGACCGAGACCATGGACACGGTCAAGCAGAATCTGACCGCGATGAACCGCGAGATCGGCCAGCTGGCCACCGCCGCGGCCGCCGGCGACTTCAGCGTGCGCGGCGATGCGCAGCGCTTCCAGTACGACTTCCGCGCCATGGTCGACAGCCTCAACCAGCTGATGGCCACCGCCGACGGCAACCTGGAATCCTTATCCACGCTGCTGCAGGCCATCGCTGCCGGCGACCTGACCGCGCGCATGAACGGCGAGTTCCAGGGCGTGTTCGCCAAGATGCGCGACGACGCCAACGCCACCTCGGAGCAGCTGGCGGCCATCGTCGGTCGCATCCAGACCGCCGCACTGAGCATCAACAGCGCCTCCAGCGAGATCGCCACCGGCAACGACGACCTGTCGCGCCGCACCGAGCAGCAGGCGGCGAGCCTGGAAGAAACCGCCGCCTCGATGGAAGAGCTGACCTCCACCGTCAAGCAGAATGCCGAACACGCGCGTCAGGCCAACCAGCTCGCGGTCGGCGCGGCCTCGGTGGCTTCGCAGGGTGGCGAGGTGGTCGGCCAGGTGGTGACCACGATGAGCGGCATCGAGACCTCTTCGAAGAAGATCGCCGACATCATCTCGGTCATCGACGGCATCGCCTTCCAGACCAATATCCTGGCCTTGAATGCCGCCGTGGAAGCGGCGCGTGCGGGCGAACAGGGCCGCGGCTTCGCCGTGGTCGCCAGCGAGGTGCGGACGCTGGCCCAGCGCTCGGCCAACGCGGCCAAGGAAATCAAGAGCCTGATCGACGACTCGGTGAGCCAGGTGTCCAACGGCTCGGCGCTGGTGCGCCAGGCGGGCCAGACCATGACCGAGATCGTGTCCTCGGTCCAGCGCGTCACCGACATCATGGGCGAGATCTCCGCCGCCTCGCAGGAGCAGTACGCCGGCATCGAGCAGGTCAACCAGACCGTGACCCAGATGGACGAGGCCACCCAGCAGAACGCCGCCCTGGTCGAGGAAGCCACCGCGGCCGCACGCTCGATGGAAGAGCAGGCACGCCAGCTCACCGAGACTGTCGCGGTGTTCAAGATCGACGATGCTCCCGCGAGCGCGAGCCGGCGCCAGGCGGCCAACGCTCCGGCGGTGGTCGCCGTGGTCAAGGCGCAGGTGGCGGCGGCGACCCGCGCCGTGCGCAGCGCTCCGCCCAAGCGCGTGGCCAGCACCGGCGGCGACACCAGCTGGCACGAGTTCTAAGCCAGCCGTCGCCAAGCCGACTCGGGCATGGCGATCGTGTTGAGGCGGCCGCAGCTTGGCCGCTTCTCCTCCGCGCAAACACACCGATCATGCGAATGCCGGCAGCCACGCTGCCGGTTGCCAATTGCGGGTTGCGGTTGCGGGCTAAAGCGCCTGCCGCGCCGGGCGGGCATTGCGCCAGTGGCGATAACGCAAGCACGCTGTAATGCCCCCATCACGCTCAGGCGACAGTCGATCGCCGGCTGGCGCGTACATCGGCAACGCTTCAGCAATCCCGCAGGCGTGCCGCTAAAGCCTTACTTCCAAAACGTTACGCAGGCCGCCATCGCCATGGGACATCTTCCGACCGCGCTGGGACCGTCTGTCATGCTGCCATTGGCGGCCGTTCTGCAACGGCCGGCAGCGGATGCTCGACGCCTGCAGTCACGGACCGCCTGATCCGTCATCCACGATGACGCTCAGAGATTTTCCATGACCCCGTCCATCCATACAGCTTCCGGCCATCCCCTTCCCTCCACCGGACCGCGCCGGCTGCTGCGTGGCTGGCACGATCTGGCCATCGCCAGGAAGCTCAGCATCATCGGCATCCTCGCCCTGCTCGGGCTGGTGATCCCGGTGTTGCTCTACAGCGACAAGCTCGACGAAAGCGTCGGCATCAGCCGCAACGAACTGCGCAGCTATGCACCACTGCACGAAATGTTGTCGCTGCTGGCTGCGCTGCAGGCGCAACGCGTCGAAACCGGGGCTGCCGCCGCAGCGTCGGCGCGGCGCGCGGACCGCGCCCTGACCGATCTGCAACGAAACGTCGCCACGTTGCCCGGCTTCGAAAACAGCGCCAAGGCGCTGGCGCGCCTGCGTCAGGCGCTGACCGACGCGCAGGGCGACAGCGGCGCTGTCGCCGAGCAGGCTTCTGCCGCATTGGATGCGATGCGCGACGACAGCCAACTGGTCTATACCCCCTATGTGGAGAGCTACCACCTGGTCGTGGCCAGCCTGATCTACGGCCCCGATACCAGCGAGGCACTGACGCGCCTGGACGCGGCCGCCGATCCGTCCCAGGCCGCTGCGCAGACACCGGTGCTGCGCGAGCAGATCGCGCAGATCGCGCGCGACCATGCCCGGCTGCGCAACGAACTGGAAAAAGCGATCGGCCTGCTTGAGCAAGCGGATCCGGCGCTGGCCCAGGCCGTCGCCGGCGAGGCGGGCCGCGCCGACCAGGCCTTGCTGCAACTGTCCGCCGCGCTGGACAGCGGCGCGCCCGATGCCGACCGGCACTGGAACCGCGCGCTTGACGATTGGGGCCAGGCGCTGCAATCGCTGAGCACGACCTCGCTGCAGGCCCTCCAGCGCCAGTCGGCGCGGCACCTGGCGGACGCACGCAGCGCGATGTGGCGGACGATCGCCGGACTGAGCCTGCTGACACTGCTGATCATGGCCTTGTGTGTGCATACCCTGTCGGCATTGACCCGCAACGTACGCCGTGCCGCCGACGCCGCCGCGCAGATTGCGCAGGGACGCCTGGACACGGCGATCGTGGTTTCCAGCCGCGACGAAAGCGGTCAATTGCTGGAAAACATGCGACAGATGCAGCAGCAGCTACAGCATGTGCTGTCGGCGCAGGTCGAGATGGCGCAGCGCCACGACGCCGGCCAGATCAGCTACCGCATGGACGAAAGCGCTTTTCCCGGCGAGTACAGGCGCATGATCCGCGACAGCAATGCGCTGGCCGCGGCGCATATCGCGGTCACGCTGCGTCTGGCGCAAATCGCAGGTCGGTACGCGATCGGCGACCTCAGCGAGGACATGGACCGCCTGCCCGGCGAAAAAGCCGTGCTGACCGAAACCATGGACACCGTCAAGCAGAACCTGACCGCGATGAACCGCGAGATCGGCCAGTTGGCCACCGCCGCGGCCGCCGGCGACTTCAGCGTGCGCGGCGATGCGCAGCGCTTCCAGTACGACTTCCGCGCCATGGTCGACAGCCTCAACCAGCTAATGGCGACCGCCGATGGCAACCTCGACGCGCTGTCCAAGCTGCTGCAGGCCATCGCCGCCGGCGACCTGACCGCACGCATGCGCGGCGAGTTTCATGGCGTGTTCGCGACCATGCGCGACGACGCCAATGCCACCACCGCGCAACTGGCCGACATCGTCGGCCGCATCCAGACCGCGGCAGTCAGCATCAATGCCGCGTCCAGCGAGATCGCCACCGGCAACGACGACCTGTCGCGGCGCACCGAGCAGCAGGCGGCGAGCCTGGAAGAAACCGCCGCCTCGATGGAGGAACTGACTTCCACCGTCAAGCAGAACGCCGAGCATGCGCGCCAGGCAAATCAGCTCGCGGTCGGCGCCGCGGCGGTCGCTTCGCAAGGTGGCGACGTGGTCGCCCAGGTGGTGAGCACGATGGGCGGCATCGAGACCTCCTCGAAGAAAATCGCCGACATCATCTCGGTCATCGACGGCATCGCCTTCCAGACCAACATCCTGGCCCTGAACGCCGCGGTGGAAGCGGCGCGTGCCGGCGAGCAGGGCCGCGGTTTCGCCGTGGTCGCCTCTGAAGTGCGTACCCTGGCCCAGCGCTCGGCCGGCGCGGCCAAGGAGATCAAGGGCCTGATCGACGAGTCGGTGACCCGGGTCAGCGAAGGCTCGGCGCTGGTCGGCAAGGCCGGCCAGACCATGCAGGAGATCGTGTCCTCGGTGCAGCGCGTGACCGACATCATGGGCGAGATCTCCGCCGCTTCGCAGGAACAGTACGCCGGCATCGAGCAGGTCAACCAGACCGTCACCCAGATGGACGAGGCCACCCAGCAGAACGCCGCGCTGGTCGAGGAAGCCACCGCGGCCGCGCGCTCGATGGAAGAACAGGCCGGGCAGCTCACCGAAACCGTCGCCCTGTTTAAGATCGATGCCGCCCCTGCCGCGCCTGCCGCGCCGTCGCAGCGGCCCCGCCCCGCCCCGCTGTCCAAGGCGCCGGCGAGCGCACCGGCAGCGGCGATCAAGCGCAAGCCGCAGCCGGCGCGCGCCGGCCACGGTGGCGGAGCCATGGCCGAGTCGCAGTGGCACGAGTTCTGACGGGCGCCATGCCAGTATGCTGACAGCATCGGCCGCGGAGCATTCGCGGCCGATGTCGTTTGCGCCACCGCGGCAACCGCGGTGGGCGGACCGGACGCAATGGCATAGCGCCAACGCCGTTCACGGCCTCCAGCATGGAATCGGAGATCCCCGCGCATAGCGGCACCTGCAGGCTGCCGCCCCGCCCAAGCTGCGCGCAAATCTGGGCGCTGCGCCAGCATCGAATGCATAGATCCAGGGCACGACCGACTGTCTTCGACCCTGTCGCTTATCGCCATGAGATTCCTGGCGTTCCTTGCTCGTATGCGCAGGCAGGGAACGCATTTGCCTCGAAAGCGTCATCGATCCTAAAGCCCCACCCCTTCCCGTCGATAACGTGAAGAGCCGGTGAATGTCGGCGCATCGCCTGCCCGAATGCCATGTACGACGACGCCACCACCGCCGGAGGAAATTCTCCCCGTTCATCGTCCCTCCCCGTCGGTGCGCTGTTGCTCGCCTTGTGGGCGGCGTGGGCGGCGGCCAGCCTGGCGTTCCTCGGCAAGCCGCCGGCCACCGCCAGCGCCGAGGATATCCGCCGGCAATTGCAGGCATTCGTGTCTTCCATGCCGCCGCGCGGCCAGGCCGTGGCGTTCCAGTTGCGCGTGACCGGATGCGGCTGCAAGCCGCGCGCACTGGCGTCTGCGCCGCCCGGCCTGCTCAGTATCGACCTGAGCGACAGGCCAGCACCCAAGGCCTTGCCGTATGCGCTGATCGTGTTCGGCGCCGACGATCGCCTGGTCTACGCCGGACCGTCGCAAATCGAAGGCTGCGGCGACGCCATCCCCGCCGCCTCGCTGGTCCCGCGTCTGCTCGCGGCCGGCGATGCGTCGCCGCTGGTCCTCTTTACCCACTGTGCATGCCCCAAGGAATTATCCGCATGAGCGCATCGAACACCCAGGGAAGCTTCCTCGTAGGCAACGAGCGCTACGTGTATCTGCAAAAACTGGCCGCGGAGGCCGACCGGCTGTTCCTGGCGGTGGCCGCGGTCGTCGGCGTCGTCAGCCTCGCCGTCGCCTGGCGCCAGGGCGTGTGGACGCCGTGGCTGGCGGTGACGCTGCCGACCCTGGCGGTCATCGCCCTGCAGGTGAAGCTCTATCCCGGCACGTTGCTGAGCCGCTGCACCGTGGCGCTGGGCCTGATGGTGCTGGCCGCGGTGCTGATCCAGCAGGCCGGCGGCATGACCGAAGTCCACTTCGGCGTGATCGTGCTGATCGCCTTGCTGCTGTACTACCGCGACTGGCGGCCGATCGTGGTCGCCTCCGCAGCCATCGCCGTCCACCACCTGCTGTTCTTCTGGCTGCAGCATCGCGGCCTGCCGCTGCGTGCGTTCGCCGCTGGCGCCGGGATCGACATCCTGGCCATCCACGCGGGCTATGTGATGGCCGAAGCCGGCATCTTGGTGGCGATGGCCGTGCAGATGCGCAGGCAGCTGCTGGACGTCGGCCACGATCCGCGCGACCTGTCGCTGCTGGCGCGCGCCATCGCCCGCCAGCAACCGCTGCCGGCCTCGATCCGCGGCCTGGCGCTGCCGGAAGGCTCGATCGCCCATACCCTGGTGGTGGCCAGCGAGCAGTTGCTGAGCGGCCGCGAACAGGAGGCGGAAGCCCATCGCGATAACCTTCGCATCCGCAGCGCGCTGGAAAACGTCACCACCAACGTGATGATCGCCGACGCCGACCGCAACATCGTCTACGTCAACAAGCCGCTGGCGCGCATGCTGCTGGCCGCGCAGGACGACCTGCGCCGCGACCTTCCCGGCTTCGATGCCAACGACCTGCTGACGCGCAACATCGACATCTTCCACAAGCGGCCCGAGCACCAGGCCAAGCTGCTGGCGTCGCTGCAGCAGACCCATACCGCGCAGATCCGGGTGGGCGGGCGCACCATGCGCCTGATCGTCAACCCGGTGCTGGATGGCGACGGCAACCGCCTCGGCTTCGTCGTCGAATGGGCCGACCGCACCGATGAAGTGGCGGTGGAAGAGGAAATCGCCGGCATCGTGCGCGGCGCGGTCGCCGGCGACCTCGACGGCCGCGTGCGCCTGGACAACAAGCACGGCTTCCTGTTGCTGTTGGCCGAACAGATCAATGCCATGCTGGAAGCCAGCGCCTCCGGCCTGGCGCATATCCAGCACATGCTGCAGGCGCTGGCCGAGGGCAACCTGTCCACCCGCATCGACGCCGACCTGCAAGGCGTCTACGCCGGCATGAAGGAACACGCCAACACCACCGCCGAACAGCTGGCGACGATCGTGCGCCAGATCCAGGGCGCCTCCGATGCGATCAATACCGCCGCCGGCGAGATCGCCGCCGGCAACGACGACCTGTCGCGGCGCACCGAGCAACAGGCCGCCAGCCTGGAAGAGACCGCCGCGTCGATGGAGGAGCTGACCTCCACGGTCAAGCAGAACGCCGAGCATGCGCGCCAGGCCAACCAGCTGGCGGTCGGCGCGGCCTCGGTCGCCTCGCAGGGCGGCAACGTGGTGAGCCAGGTGGTGGCCACGATGAGCGGCATCGAGACCTCCTCGAAGAAGATCGCCGACATCATCTCGGTCATCGACGGCATCGCCTTCCAGACCAACATCCTCGCCTTGAACGCCGCGGTGGAAGCGGCGCGTGCCGGCGAACAGGGCCGCGGCTTCGCGGTGGTCGCCAGCGAGGTGCGCACCCTGGCCCAGCGCTCGGCCGGCGCGGCCAAGGAGATCAAGGGCCTGATCGACGAGTCGGTCGGCCGCGTCGCCGAAGGCTCGGCGCTGGTCGACCAGGCCGGCCGCACCATGCAGGAGATCGTGGCCTCGGTGCAACGCGTGACCGACATCATGGGCGAGATCTCCGCCGCCTCGCAGGAGCAGTCCGCCGGCATCGAGCAGGTCAACCAGACCGTCACCCAGATGGACGAGGCCACCCAGCAGAACGCCGCCCTGGTCGAGGAAGCCACCGCCAATGCCCGCACGATGGAAGGCCAGGCCGGCGAGCTGGCGCGGGCGGTCGCCTCGTTCACCCTGGAGCGGCATCCGCAGGGCGGCGCGGGCGGCAACGTCGCCACATTACATCCAGGCTACAAAAAAGCCGGACACGGCCGATAGGATCGTGGGACGGGGCGGAAACGCATCGTTCCATCCCATTCCATCCTCCTCATTGCCCACTATGGCCGAAGGCATTCCCAGCGACTCCACCACGCCGTCTCCGCACGAGGCGACGGAACAGGACGACCGCTTCCTGCTGACCAACGCGCGGCAGATCCGGCAGTTGCTGCAATCGCTGATCAACCAGCGCTCGCAGGTCAGCGCGCATCCGGGCGGCCGCGACCACGCGTTCTCGACCGCATTGCTGGAAGTGGACGAGCACTCCTTGCTGCTGGACCTGAGCGTCAACGAAGCCAACAACCGCCTGACCGAGCAGGCCGAGTACCTGCTGTGTTTCGCGCAGCTGGACAAGGTCCGCCTGCGCTTCCGCATCGCCGACCTGGAACTGGTCCGCAGCGACGAGGTTTCCGGCTTCCGCGCGCCGTTGCCCGACGCGCTGTACTACCTGCAGCGCCGCGAGCATTTCCGCCTGGAGACGCCGATCACCGAATCGCCGATGTGCGTCCTGCGGCTGAACGATGCCAGCCCGCCGGCCGAGCTGGTGCTGCGGATCATCGACATCAGCGCCGGTGGCGTGGCGGTGGCGCTGTTGCCCGGCCAGCCATTGCCGCAGAGCCAGCAGAGCTACCCGCACTGCGTGCTGCAACTGCCCGACGCCGATGCGATCCCGCTGACCCTGCAGGTGTGCAACCTGCATCCGCACAAGCTGGCCAACGGCCAGGACACGCTGCGGGTGGGACTGCGCTTCGCCGACCTGCCGCGCGGCGCCGATGCGGCGATCCAGCGCTACATCTTCCGCATCGAACGCCAGCGCAGCGCCCGCAAGAGCGGCGTGCTGTCCTGAGGAGCGCTTCGACCTAGCCCTGACCGCACCCGGCACCCCCTGTAGGAGCGGCTTCAGCCGCGACCGGAAAGTACCGGTAAGGCCCAGTCGCGGCTGCAGCCGCTCCTACAGGCCATGTCGTCCGCATCGAACACCCAGGCCGGTCGGGACGGTTGCAGGACCACTAAAGTTCCGCCGCGCCACGCCGATCTAGTGCAAGAGCCGCATTTCCCGCTTCCCGCCATCCCTCCGCAATTCCGTGCGCACCAGGAGCACACGATGAACGACAAGAACACCTCTGCCTCCGGTGCCACCGGCGGCGAATTCCTCAGCTTCACCCTCGGCGAAGAGCACTACGGCGTCGATATCCTGAAAGTGCAGGAAATCCGCGGTTACGACTCGGTCACCCGGGTGCCGGACGCTCCGGAATACATCAAGGGCGTGATCAACCTGCGCGGCACCATCGTGCCGGTGATCGACCTGCGCCTGAAGCTGCGCCTGAAGGAAGCGCGCTACGACGCCTTCACCGTGATGATCGTGCTCAATGTCGAGGACCGCGTGGTCGGCATCGTCGTGGACAGCGTCTCCGACGTAATCCCGCTGAACGAGGAGCAGATCCGGCCGACGCCCGAGTTCGGCGCCGCGGTGGACACCCGCTTCATCTCCGGCATCGGCACCCAGGACGACAAGATGCTGATCCTGCTGGACATCGAGACGCTGCTGGACAGCGCCGACCTGAGCCAGCAGGCGCACGTCGACGAAGCCGCCTGAGCCTTCGCCGCCGCACTGAACGCACTTCCCTGACCCGCCGCTCACCGGCGGGTTTTTTTTCGGAAATGCGAACTGCTTATCACTTGCAACGATCAAGTTCGTCGTTACCACGCCGATAGCTGATACGTGGCCCGACGCAGCACCGGGCCGACCCATTTGCCCACCCTAAAGGAGTTGTCCCCCATGAAGCCGAACTTCCCCCTGCTGCTGGTCCTGCTGCTTGCCGCCAGCCCGAGCGCCTTCGCCCAATCGCAGCAGATGATCCCGCCGGAGATGGCGTCGCGCTTCGTCGGCAAGGACGGCATGGTCTGCGGCAAGGTCGAAAAGGCCAAGTACGCGCAGAACTCCGAAGGCGAGCCGACCTTCCTGTACATGGGCGGCATGTTCCCGCGCCACACCTTCTCCGCGCGCATCGCCGGCGCCGACCGCGGCAAGTTCGGCTTCGCGCCGGAAAGCCTGGAAGGCAAGGACGTGTGCGTGCTCGGCAAGATCGAACGCGACAGCTCGCGCGCCGAGATCCAGGTCAGCGCGCCGTCCAGCCTGAAGCTGGCCACGATCAAGTAAGACGAAGCGTCGCCGCGCCGGAGCCATTGCTTCCGGCACGGCGGCGCTTTTTGCTTTCTGATCCTTCGCCGCCGTCGTCGAACCAAGGGGAAATGCGTTCATGCAGTGGATAAAGAATCTGAAGCTGATGCCGAAGCTGATGCTGGCGTTCGGTCTCGTGCTCGTCATCATGCTGATCCAGGGGCTGGCGGCCTACAACGGCCTGCATTCGCTCAACGGCGTGGCCGACAATGTCTCCAGCCAAGTGGTGCCAGGTGTGCGCACCGGCGGCGAGATGCGCGGCATCCTCGGCGAGTACCGCAACACCGCCTACCAGAGCCTGATCCGCAGCAGCGAAGCGGTGAAGAAGGAATCGGAAATCCGCCGGATCGCGCTGAAGAAGCAGCTCGACGGGATCCTGGCCAACTACCCGCAACTGATCGCCAGCGACAAGGAGCGCGCGATCTACCAGCGCACCGTCGCCGACTGGAAGAAGGCCAGCGCCTCCTACCAGTCCGTGGAAGAGATGCTGCAGTTGGAACTGCACGACGACGCGATCGACACCTTCACCGGCGAGACCCGCACCCTGCACAACAAGGTGGTCGCCGACGTGATCGAGCTGATCGCCGAGAACGACCGCCAGGCCAAGGTCGCTGCGGCAAAAGCCCACGGCACCTACGGCAAGGCTTCGGCCACGCTGCTGGTCTGCCTGCTGATCGGCATCGGTGGCGCGGTGGGCATGGCATGGCTGTTCGGGCGGATGCTGGCCGGCAGCGTGGGCAGCGCGGTCAAGGTGGCCAACGAAGTCGCCGGCGGCAAGCTCGACGGCCATATCGACGCCAGCGGCAAGGACGAGGTCGGCGAACTGCTGCAGGCGCTCAAGCGCATGCAGCAGGACCTGCGCGAGCGCACCGAGCGCGACGCGGCGGTGGCCGCCGAGAACCTGCGCATCCGCACCGCGCTGGACAACTCCTCCACCGGCATGTTCATCGCCGACCTGGACTACAACATCGTCTACGCGAACCCGTCGATGCAGGGCATCGTCGACAAGTACGCCGACCAGATCCACAGCGTCGCCCCGGCCTTCGACTCGAGCATGCCGCTGGTCGGCTCCTCGCTGACGGTGCTGGAACACGGCAATCTGATCGACAGCCGCACCGTGGCCGCGATCGAGAAGCAGGGCACCGCCGAGCGCGAGATGGCCTACGGCCATGCGCGCATCGCGCAGATCATCTCCAGCATTCGCGACGCGCACGGCAGCCATGTCGGGTTCGTCTGCGAATCGCGCGACCGCACCGTCGAGGCCCAGGTCGAAGAGGAAGTGGCCAGGATCGTGCAGGCCGCCGCCGACGGCGACCTGTCCGGACGCGTGGCCACCGACGGCAAGCACGGCTTCTTCCTGCAGCTGGCGCAACAGCTCAACGGCCTGCTGCAGGCCAACGGCGACAGCATCGGCGAAGTCTCCAAGCTGCTGACCGCGCTGTCGCAAGGCGACCTGACCGCGCGCATGCACGGCGAGTTCCACGGCGTGTTCGCGACCATGCGCGACGACGCCAACGCCACCGCCGAGCAGCTGGCCGGGATCGTCGGCCGCATCCAGCACGCCGCGCTCTCGATCAACGCCTCCGCCGGCGAAATCGCCTCGGGCAACGACGACCTGTCGCGGCGCACCGAGCAGCAGGCCGCCAACCTGGAAGAGACCGCCGCGTCGATGGAAGAGCTGACCTCCACGGTGAAGCAGAACGCCGAACACGCACGCCAGGCCAACCAGCTGGCGGTCGGCGCCGCGGCGGTGGCCTCGCAAGGCGGCGAGGTAGTCGGCAAGGTGGTGACCACGATGAGCGGCATCGAGACGTCCTCCAAGAAGATCGCCGACATCATCTCTGTGATCGACGGCATCGCCTTCCAGACCAACATCCTGGCGCTCAACGCCGCGGTGGAAGCGGCCCGTGCCGGCGAACAGGGTCGTGGTTTTGCGGTGGTCGCCAGCGAGGTGCGTACCCTCGCCCAGCGCTCGGCCAACGCCGCCAAGGAGATCAAGGGCCTGATCGATGCGTCGGTCGGCCAGGTCGCCAACGGCTCGGCGCTGGTGCGCCAGGCGGGCCAGACCATGCAGGAGATCGTGTCCTCGGTGCAGCGCGTCACCGACATCATGAGCGAGATCGCGGCGGCATCGCAGGAACAGTCGGCCGGCATCGAGCAGGTCAACCAGACCGTCACCCAGATGGACGAAACCACCCAGCAGAACGCGGCGCTGGTGGAAGAAGCCACCGCGGCGGCGCGCTCGATGGAAGAGCAGGCAGGACAGCTGACCGAGGCGGTCTCGATCTTCCGCCTGGAGCAGTCTGCGCTCGGCGCACCGGTGGCCAAGCAGGCACCGGCGCAGGTGCACCCGATCCGCCCGGCGGCGAAAAAGCCGGTCGCGGTGGCGTCGAGCAAGCCGGCCCCGGCCGCGCGCAGCAAGAAGTCCGAGCCGGCGCTGGCCGATTCGGACTGGCAGGAGTTCTGAGGCGCCGGCGACGGCAGCTTCCGGCACTTCCCGATCCCCGGCCTCGCGCCGGGGATTTTTTTTGCGCAGCGTGTCGCGATATCGGTCGGCCAGCGCGTTCAGGACTCGGGCCGTGCATGTCTCAACTTTGTGACATCTGCGCCGCTAAGACTTTCGAGACAATCCGAAGGCCTACCTCCATGTCGTACACCTCGCTCGTTGCCCGCCTGTCGGATCTGCCGCTGCGCCGCAAGTTCGTCTGGCAGACCCTGCTGCTGGGAAGCGGCATCGTCCTGCTGGCGATCATCGCCGCGCGGATGCAATACGTGGATATCCGCAACACCCGCGAGCAGGCGCTGAAGAGCCAGATCGAACTGGCGCTGGGCGTGGTGCAGGCCTATGCGGCCAAAGCCGAGGCCGGGCAGATGCCGCTGGCCGACGCGCAGCGCACCGCGCTGGCCACGCTCGAATCGATGCGCGCCCGCGACGGCGTGGACTATTTCTACGTGCACGACATGCGCCCGACCATGCTGATGCACCCGACCCGCCACGACCTGGTCGGCAAGGACCTCGGCGGCGTGCTGAGCGCCGACGGCAAGCCGATCTTCCGCCAGTTCGTCACCGCGGCGGCGGCCGGCGGCGGCTATGTGGACTATCTGTGGCCCAAGCCCGGCAACGAGGAGCCGGTCGAGAAGGTGTCCTACAACGCGCCGTTCAAGCCCTGGAACTGGGTCATCGGCACCGGCGTGTACATGGACGACGTGCAGGCGCAGGCGCTGCTGTTCACCGGCGTGATGACCGTGGCCGGCGGCGTGCTGGTGCTGATCACCTTCGGCATCAACTGGCTGATCGGCAGCTCGGTGCTGGTGCCGGTCGCGCGCACGCTGCAGGCAATCCGCGCGGTGTCCAGGGGCGATCTCAGCGTACGCATCGACAATCCCGGACGCGACGAGACCGGGCAGATGCTGCGCGCCACCGGCGAGATGATCCAGATGCTGGAGCGTTTCTCCAGCGAGACGGCGAAGATGGCGCTGCTGCATGCGGACAAGGACATGACCCATCGCATGCCGCAGGACTTCCCCGGCGTGTACGGCGAGCTGAGCCAGGGCATCAACACGATGATGTTCGAGCACCTGGACGCGATCGTCGATGCGATCGCGGTGCTCAACGAGTACGCCAACGGCGACCTGCGCCGCGACGCGCGGCGCCTGCCCGGCAGCCGTGCGGTGCTGCACGAATCGATGGACGCGGCCAAGGCCAGCCTGCTGGCGATCAACACCGAGATCAAGCGCCTGGCCGCGGCGGCGGCCGCCGGCGACTTCAGCGCCCGCGGCGATGCGGCGCACTTCCAGCACGATTTCCGGCTGATGGTGCAGGACCTCAACGCGATGATGGAGGTCAGCGACCGCAATCTGGGCCAGCTGTCCACCCTGCTGCAGGCCATCGCCGCCGGCGACCTGGGCGTACGCATGCAGGGCGAGTTCAACGGCGTGTTCGCCAAGATGCGCGACGACGCCAACGCCACCGCCGATCAGCTCGCCGATATCGTCGGCCGCATCCAGACCGCGGCGCTGAGCATCAATACCGCGACCACCGAGATCGCCGCCGGCAACGACGACCTGTCGCGCCGCACCGAACAGCAGGCGGCCAGCCTGGAAGAAACCGCCGCCTCGATGGAAGAGTTGACCTCCACCGTCAAGCAGAACGCCGAGCACGCGCGCCAGGCCAATCAGCTGGCAGTCGGCGCCGCGGCGGTGGCCTCGCAGGGCGGCGCCGTGGTGAGCCAGGTGGTGACCACGATGAGCGGCATCGAGACCTCCTCCAAGAAGATCGCCGACATCATCAGCGTCATCGACGGCATCGCGTTCCAGACCAATATTTTGGCGCTCAACGCCGCGGTGGAAGCGGCCCGTGCCGGCGAACAGGGCCGCGGTTTCGCGGTTGTCGCCAGCGAGGTGCGTACCCTCGCCCAGCGCTCTGCCGGTGCCGCCAAGGAGATCAAGGGCCTGATCGACGAATCGGTCACCCGCGTCAGCGAAGGCTCGGTGCTGGTCGGCAAGGCCGGCCAGACCATGCAGGAGATCGTGGCCTCGGTGCAGCGCGTCACCGACATCATGGGCGAGATCTCGGCCGCCTCGCAGGAACAGTCCGCCGGCATCGAGCAGGTCAACCAGACCGTCACCCAGATGGACGAGGCTACCCAGCAGAACGCGGCCCTGGTCGAGGAAGCCAGCGCATCGGCGCGGGCGCTGGAGGAAGAAGCGCGCCGGCTGGGCGAGGCTGCGGCCGTGTTCCGGCTCGGCGGTGCCCCCGGCGCGGCCGCGCCGGTCCGTGCCGCGGCGGCCGCACCGGCCCATGCCGCCTCGCGGCCTGCCCCGTCGCGACCCACCGCGGCCAAGCCGGCCCGGCCCGCGGTGCCGGCGGCGGCCTCGCGTGCGACGGCCGAAACCGACTGGGCCACGTTCTGAATCGTGACGGCCCCCAAGGCTGGGGACCGCATTGGCATCCCAATTGCATGGACGCGCTGGACCCAACGGCTCAAGCGATGCGCTTGGCCGTCGATATCTGAATCACGCCGCTGGAATGCAATGCACCGTTGCGTCCCTGTCGTCACCGCCGCCGCTTCGGGAGCTTGAGATGCCACGCTATATCGATCTGAAATCGTCCCTGCTCGCCTCGCTGCTGTGCCTCCTCGGCTGCGCCCTGGTGATCGGCGTGGCGCAGCAGGGCTCGCGCACGCTGGATGCCTCGCGCGAGCACCTGCTGCGCCTGCAGACCCGGCAGGCGCCGTCGGCCATGGCCTTGCGCGAACTGCGTGCGCAGCTGGCGGAACTGCGGCTGTACCAGCTGTCGCTGGTCGCCGCGACCGGCAATGCCGCGGACGTGGCCGACTACGACCGGCGCATCGCGCAGGCGCTGCGCGGCGCACGCCGGCAGCTGGCGCTGTACACCGCCACCGTGCCCAGCGGCGAGGAGCGCCGCCGCTTCGCCCAGGTCCAGGCCGAACTGGACGCCTACCTGCAAGTGCATCGGCAGCTCAGCGCCGCAGTGCATGCCGGCGACCGCGACCGCGCCAGCGAGTTGTCCACGCAGCAGCTGCTGCCGCTGCGCCGGGCGCTGTTCGCCGATCTGTTGGAGCTGGACCGCATCAACGCCCGGCGCGCATCGGACACGGACGCCGCGGCGCGCGCCTACGCCACGCGCTGACCGGCCGTCGCTCCAACATCGTCATTTCTTCGACAACCGTCTGCACGGAAACGTCATGAACTTCTTCAAGCAACTGAAAATCCGCGACAAGCTGATCTTCGCATTCGCCCTGACCACGCTGCTGACCGTGGTCCTGGGCGTCTTCACCTATTCGCGCACCACCCTGGCGATGACCGAACTGCGGCGCATCGAGGCCGACTGGGTGCCGGCCACCCAGGCGCTGGCCGAAGTCCGCGCGCAGCTCGGCGAGTTCCGCACCTACGAACTGGCGCAGATCGCACGTGCCGGCGACCCGGAGGCGGTGGCCGACTATTTCAAGCGCATGCAGAAGGTACGCACCGAAGTGGCGAAGAACCAGGCCATCATCGAACGGGTGATGCAGGAGAAGCAGCAGGCGCAGATGTATGCCGGGGTCAAGGAAAAGCTGGACGGGTATCTGCACAGCAACAGCCTGATGGGCGATGCGTTGCGTGCCGGCGACGTTGTCGGCGCGCAGGCCATCTCCGACAAGCAGTCGCGGCCGCAGCGGCGCGAGCTGTTCGAGCGCATCGTGGCGCTGACCGACTACAACGTCGCGCAACTGAACCAGGAAATGGACACCATCAACGCACAGCTGGCGCGGACCAAGCTGTTGATCGTGGCCCTGCTCGCGCTGACCATCGCCGCCGCGGCCGGCATCGGCTGGCTGATCGCGCGCGGCATCGCGCGACAGCTCGAGGCGGCGCGGCAATTGTCGCGGGCCATCGCCAGCGGCGAACTGGACAGCGCCGTGCGCACGCGTTCCAACGACGAGATCGGCCAGCTGATGGGCGACATGCTGGACATGCGCGCCCGCATCCGCGAGGTGATCGACGCGCAGAACCAGATGGCGCAGCGCCATGAACAGGGCACGATCAGCTATCGCATGGACGAGAGCGCCTTCCCCGGCGACTACGGACAGATGGTCAAGGCCACCAACGACCTGGTCGCCTCGCACGTGGCGGTGAAACTGCGCCTGGTGCAGATCATCCAGCGCTATGCGATCGGCGACCTGACCGAGGACATGGACCGCCTGCCCGGCGAGAAGGCGGTGCTGACCGAAGCGATGGACACGGCCAAGGCCAACCTGATGGCGATGAACGTGCAGGTCAAGCAGCTGGCCGAAGCCGCCGCCGCCGGCGACTTCAGCGCCCGCGGCGACGCCACGCATTTCCAGTACGACTTCCGCGCGATGGTGCAGAACCTCAACGCGATGATGGAAGTCAGCGACCACACGCTCGGCGAGCTGTCGCAGCTGCTGCAGGCCATCGCCGCCGGCGATCTGAGCGTGCGCATGCGCGGCGAGTTCCAGGGCGTGTTCGCCCGGATGCGCGACGACGCCAATGCCACCGCCGAGCAGCTGGCCGGCATCGTCGGCCGCATCCAGACCGCAGCCGCCAGCATCAACGTCGCCTCGTCGGAAATCGCCGCCGGCAACGACGACCTGTCGCGGCGCACCGAACAGCAGGCCGCCAGCCTGGAGGAAACCGCCGCCTCGATGGAGGAACTGACCTCCACCGTGAAGCAGAACGCCGAGCACGCACGCCAGGCCAACCAGCTCGCGGTGGGCGCCGCGGCCGTCGCCTCGCAGGGCGGCGACGTGGTGAGCCAGGTGGTGACCACGATGAGCGGCATCGAGACCTCCTCGAAGAAGATCGCCGACATCATCTCGGTGATCGACGGCATCGCGTTCCAAACCAATATCCTGGCGCTCAACGCCGCGGTGGAAGCGGCGCGTGCCGGCGAACAGGGCCGCGGCTTCGCGGTGGTCGCCAGCGAGGTGCGCACCCTCGCCCAGCGCTCGGCCGGCGCGGCCAAGGAGATCAAGGGCCTGATCGACGAGTCGGTCACCCGGGTCAGCGAAGGCTCGGCGCTGGTCGGCAAGGCCGGCCAGACCATGCAGGAGATCGTGACCTCGGTGCAGCGCGTGACCGACATCATGGGCGAGATCTCCGCCGCCTCGCAGGAGCAGTCCGCCGGCATCGAGCAGGTCAACCAGACCGTCACCCAGATGGACGAGGCCACCCAGCAGAACGCCGCCCTGGTCGAGGAAGCCACCGCCGCCGCACGCACGCTGCAGACCCAGGCCAACCAGCTCAGCGCCACCGTCGCCGAGTTCAAGCTGGATCCGCATGCCAGCGCGCCGGCACCTGCCGCGCCTGCCGCGCTGGCGGCACCGCTGCGGGCCAAGCCCAGGCCGGCGGCGCCCGCGCCGCGTCCGGCGCCGCGCCAGCGCAGTGCGGCGAGCGCCACCGCCGCCGAAGGCCAGTGGCAGGAGTTCTGATACCGCGGCGGCGCAGGCCGCGCCTCCTTCCGGCGTCAATTTCGCTCGGCGCCGGCCGATAACCCGTTAGACCGATCACCGCTGCGAGCCATGGCCACTCCAACGTCCTCCCTGCCCCATCCCGGTTCCGACAATCGCGACTTCGAATTCAGCGATCGCGATTTCAAGCGGGTCTGCGACCTGATCTACCAGAAGGCGGGCATCGCGCTGGCGCCGGCCAAGCGCGACATGGTCTATGGCCGCCTGTCGCGGCGCCTGCGCACGCTGGGCCTGCGCTCGTTCCGCGAATACCTGGACTGGCTGGAGCGCGACGGCGGCGACGAGTGGGAAGCCTTCACCAACGCGCTGACCACCAACCTGACCTCGTTCTTCCGCGAGCCGCACCACTTCGAGCGCCTGCGCGAGGAACTGCAGAAGCATGCCGCCTCGGCGCCGGTGAAGATCTGGTCCTGCGCCGCCTCCACCGGCGAGGAGCCCTATTCGCTGGCGATCACCGCCTGCGAGGCGTTCGGCACGCTGACCCCGCCGGTGCGGATCCTGGCCACTGACGTGGATACCCAGGTGCTGGCCACCGCCTCGCGCGGCGTGTACGCGGTCGACCGCATCTCCAGCCTGGATCCGGCGCTCAAGCGCAAGTACTTCCAGCGCGGCAGCGGCGCCAACGAAGGCCAGTGCCGGGTGCTGCCGGCGCTGCGCGACCTGCTCGAGTTCCGCCAGTTGAACCTGCTGGAACCGCGCTACGACGTCAGCGGCCCGTACCTGGCGCTGTTCTGCCGCAACGTGATGATCTATTTCGACAAGCCGACCCAGCGCGGCATCCTGTCGCGGCTGATCCCGCACCTGGACGACGAAGGCATGCTCTACACCGGCCATTCGGAGAACTACCTGCATGCGGCCGACCTGATCCAGCCCTGCGGCCGCACCCTGTACCGACGCGCCGCCAAGGCACGCGCATGAGTGCCGCCACGATGGTCGCGGATCAGGTGATGCGCTACCACGACACCCGCTTCCAGACGGTCGCGGCCAAGCTGCTGCCGACCCAGTACCTGGTGGTGGACGACGACACCGCGCTGACCACCATCCTCGGCTCGTGCGTGGCCGCCTGCATCCGCGATCCGCTGCTGAAGATCGGCGGCATGAACCACTTCATGCTGCCCGACGGCCAGGCCGGCGACGGCGCGCCGGCGCGCTACGGCAGCTACGCGATGGAAGTGCTGATCAACGACCTGCTCAAGCGCGGCGCCAGCCGCGGCCGCCTGGAAGCCAAGGTGTTCGGCGGCGGCAACGTGCTCAGGGGCTTCACCAACAATCCGGTCGGCACCCGCAACGCCGAGTTCGTGCTGAACTACCTCAAGGCCGAACACATCCCGGTGCTGGCCGAAGACCTGCGCGGCATCCATCCGCGCAAGATCTGGTTCTTTCCCACCACCGGCCGCGTGGTCGTGCAGCGCCTGCCGCACGCGCACGAGGAAGCCGAAGTCGCCGCCGCCGAATCGGCGGTACGTGCCCGTCTCGCCAAAGCGCCGGTCACCGGCGCCGTGGAGTTGTTCGAATGACTGCAGAAAATCCTTGCCGCGTGCTGATCGTGGACGACTCGGCGGTCGTGCGGCAGATGCTGACCGAGATCCTGTCGCGCGCGCCCGGCATCGAGGTGGTCGGCTCGGCCGCCGATCCGATCCTGGCCCGCGAGAAGATCAAGCGGCTGAATCCGGACGTGATCACCCTGGACGTGGAAATGCCGCGCATGGACGGCCTGGCGTTCCTGGAAAACCTGATGCGGCTGCGGCCCACGCCGGTGGTGATGATCTCCTCGCTGACCGAACGCGGCGCCGACACCACCCTGCAGGCGCTGGCGCTGGGCGCGGTCGACTTCATCTCCAAGCCCAAGCTGGACGTGGCGCGCGGCCTGGAGGAATACGCCGAGGAAATCGTCGGCAAGGTCAAGGCCGCGGCCAAGGCCAAGGTCCGCGCGCTCGACCGTCCGGCCGCCGCGCCGCGGCCCGGCGGCAACGTGGTGCTGCCCAGCGCCGCGTCCACGCTGAAGTTCCGCACCACCGACCGGCTGATCGCGATCGGCGCCTCCGCCGGCGGCACCGAGGCGCTGCGCGTGGTGCTGGAAGGCATGCCGGCCGACGCGCCGGCGGTGGTGATGACCCAGCATCTGCCCGCCGGCTTCAGCACCGCCTTCGCCGACCGTCTCAACCGGCATTCGGCGATGGCGGTGCGCGAGGCCAGCGAAGGCGAAGCGATCCTGCCCGGCCACGCCTACCTGCCGCCCGGCGGCAAGCACCTGCAGGTGGTCCGCGACGGTGCGCGCTGGCGCTGCAAGATCGACGACGGCCCGCCGGTCAACCGGCACAAGCCGGCGGTGGACGTGCTGTTCCAGTCGGTGGCGCGCAACGCCGGCGCCAACGCGATCGGCGCAGTACTGACCGGTATGGGCGACGACGGCGCGCGCGGCCTGCTGGAAATGCTGCAGGCCGGCGCCAGCACGCTGGTGCAGGACGAGGCCACCAGCGTAGTCTGGGGCATGCCCGGCACCGCGTTCCGGCTCGGCGCCGCACAGGAAGTGCTGCCGCTGGACCGCATCGCCGAGCGCCTGATCGCGTTGTCCAGCCAGGCGCGCTAGGCTCTGTCGACGCGACTGGGTGGGGCCACGCGTACCTGGACGTGCGGGCAAGCAACAACGAGGGGAACCTATGTCGATCAGCGAGTCAGCGATGACACCGTCCCATGCGCGTCCGCGTACGCCCCCTCGGCGTGCCGTGCGCGCCGCCCAGCCCGCCACACGTCGCGCGAGCGGGCGCTGACGCCATGCCGCACCAGCGCGGCCGCACACCGATCGCATCCAGCGGCGCCGGCGCGGCGTCGGTCCCGGGCGCGCTGGCCCTGTCCGAGCAGGCGCTGCTGAACTGCCTGCAGCAGGCGCCCGACGGCGTGGTGGTGATCGACGCCGACGCGCGCATCCTCGCCTTCAACCGCACGGCCGAAGCGCTGTGGGGCCTGTCCCAGGCCCAGGTGCTGGGGCGTTCGCTCGGCGAACTGGTGAGCGACGACACGCGGGTGGGCTTCCTGGCCCGCTGCCTGCAGCAAGGCACCCGCACGCCCGGCGACAGCCACGAACTGCAGCTGCCCGGCAACGACGGCATGCAGCGCTGGGTGGCGGTGAGCGCGACCACGGTGCCGCAGGATCACGGGCCGCTGCACGTGGTGTTCGTGCGCGACATCAGCGCCGAACGCGGGCGCGACGCCAAGATGCGGCTGCTGTCGCTGGCGCTGGACCGCAGCGACAACGCGATCGTGGTCTGCGACCCGCAGCTGACCATCCTCTACGTCAACGCCGGCTTCGTGCAGATGTTCGGCTATGCCGCCGCCGACGTGCGCGGGCGCCTGCCGAGCAAGGTGCTGCCTGGCCCCGGCACCGACATGCAGGTGGTCCGGCAGATCCGCGAGCGCGTGGTCGGCGGCCAGGGCCACCAGGCCGATCTGCTGGTCTATCGCAAGGACGGCTCGCCGCTGTGGACCACGATCGTGGCCAATCCGATCGCCGACGAGGACGGCGGCATCCAGCATTACGTGCTGTCGTTCACCGACATCACCCACAGCAAGATGCACGAGATCCTGCACAAGAACGTGCTCGATGCGCTGGTCCGCGAACAGCCGCTGGTCGACGTGGCCGCGCTGATCTGCAACGAAGTCGAGCGCATCGCCCCGCAGGTGATCGCTTCGATCATCAGCGTCGATGGCGATGGACTGCTGCACCCGCTGGCCTCGCCGAGCCTGCCGACCTCGTTCAACGCGGCGGTCGAGGGCCTGCGCATCGGCCCCGCCGCCGGCGCCTGCGGCACCGCGATCTGGCGCGGCAAGCAGGTACTGGTGCACGACACCGGCACCGACCCGGTGTTCGCCGACCATCGTGCGCTGATGGCGCAGTTGGGCCTGCGCAGCTGCGTGGCCAGCCCGATCAAGTCCAGCGGCGGGCGCGTGCTCGGCAGCTTCGCGCTGTACTACCGCGAGGTGTGCGAGCCGCCGGCCTGGCACCTGCGGCTGATCGAGCTGTGCCTGCACCTGTGCGCGCTGGCGCTGGAGCGCGAGCAGACCAAGGCGCGCGTGCACCAACTGGCGTTCTACGATTCGTTGACCGGCCTGCCCAACCGGGTGATGTTCAGCGCCCGCGCCGAGCAGGCGCTGGCCGCCGCCGAGTACCACGAGTTTCCGGTGGCGATCCTGTTCGTCGACATCGACCGCTTCAAGCGGGTCAACGAGACCCAGGGCCACGCCTCCGGCGACGGCCTGCTGCGCGACATCGCCCGGCGCCTGGGCGAGACCCTGGGCGCGGCCGACCTGATCGGCCGCCAGGCCGGCGACGAGTTCGTGCTGATGCTGCCGCAATGCGGCGCCGAGCAGGCGGCCGGGGTGGCCGAGCGCCTGTTGCTGGCGCTGGCCGAGCCGCTGGTGGTCGGACATGTGACTCTGCACCCGGGCGCCAGCATCGGCGTGGCGATGTTCCCCGACGACGGCCGCGACATCGAGACCCTGCTGCGCCATGCCGACCTGGCCATGTACCGGGCCAAGAACGAAGGCGGCGGCAGCTTCCGCTTCTTCAGCGCCGACATGAACCGCATGGCGCAGGAACGCGTGGCGATGGAGACCGCGCTGCGCGAAGCGCTGCGCCGCGACCAGCTGCAACTGCACTACCAGCCGCAACTGCGCAGCCAGCCGCCGTACGCGCTGTACGGTGTGGAAGCGCTGTTGCGCTGGCAGCACCCGCACCTGGGCGATATCTCGCCGGGGCGCTTCGTGCCGATGGCCGAGGAATGCGGGCTGATCGACGAACTCGGCCACTGGGTGCTGCGCCAGGCCTGCCGGCAGATGGCCGACTGGCGCCTGCGCGGCGTGCCGGTGCCGCGCGTGGCGGTCAACCTGTCGGCCAGCAACTTCGCCGACGCGCAGTTGCCCGCGCGCGTGGCGCAGATGCTGAGCGCGCATGCGCTGGCGCCCAGCGACCTGGCGCTGGAGATGACCGAGAGCGTCATGCTGTCCAACGCACCGGCGGTGCTGGCCAATCTGCGTCAACTGCAAGCCAGCGGCGTGCGCCTGTCGCTGGACGATTTCGGCACCGGCTATTCCAGCCTCAGCCACCTGCACCAGTTGCCGGTCAACGAACTCAAGCTGGACATGAGCTTCGTGCGCGACCTGGAACACAGCGAGACCGCACGCGCGTTGACCACCTCGGTGCTGCGCATCGGCGAGAGCCTGCGCCTGCATACCGTCGCCGAAGGCGTCGAGACCGAGGCGCAGCGGGCGTTCCTGGCCGCGCTCGGCTGCGACGTGCTGCAGGGTTTCCTGTTCGCCCCGGCGTTGCCGGGAGCGACCCTGGAACGCTGGCTCGACGCGCACCTGGCCGGCGCAGGTGCGCGGACACCGCCGGCCGGCTCCGGCGGCGCCACGCCATAGCGGGTTGCGGCACAGATATTGCTTGATCCGGATCACTTTTTCATCGCTCTCGCGCAATGCCGATCCGCTTCCTGCTGTCGCTGCTGTTGCTGTCCGCCAGTGCCGCGCTCGCCGCGCAGACGCTGCGCCCTGCCTATCCCGAGGTCGTGCGCCGCTTCTCCACCGACGACGGCCTGCCGCAGAATTCGGTGAACGCGATCGTGCAGGATCGCGACGGCTTCCTGTGGCTGGGCACCTTCGGCGGACTGGCGCGCTTCGACGGCAGCGACTTCAGCGTCTACCGCAGCCTGGCCGACAGCGGTCCGTCCAGCGACCGGATCCTGCAGCTGTTCGAGGACGCGCGCGGCCAGCTGTGGATCGGCAGCGAGGACGCCGGGGTCAGCGTCTATCGCGACGGCCGCTTCCTGCGCCTGGACGTGTGCGGCGGCCGCTGCCTGATCCGCCGCTTCGTCGCCGCCGCCGACCACAGCGTGTGGGTGCTGAGCAGCGCCGGCGCGTACCGGATCGACCCGCGCACGCTGCGCACCCTCGAGCACCATCCGCAGGCGCTGGACATGGCCGCCGCGCTCGGTGGCGACGCGCAGCTCTATCTGGGCGGGCAAGGCCTGTGGCGGCTGCGCCGCGGGCAGCGCCAGGCGGTGCCGCTGCCGGCCGGGGAAACCCGGATCAATTCCCTTTTCAGCGAAGGCAGCGTGCTGTGGGTGGGCGCCGGCGGCGCCCTGCACCGCTACGACACGGTGCGCCGGCAATGGCTGCCGCAGCCGGCGCCGGTGCGCGGCGCGCAGGCGCTGGCGCGCGATGCGCAGCAACGCCTGTGGGCGCTGGATGTCGACGGCCGGGTGTTCCGCGACGACGACGATGGCGCCGGGCTGCGCCCGCTGGCGACCCCGGCGCTGCCGGCGGCGCACAGCCTGCTCAACGATCGCGACGGCAACCTGTGGCTGGGCAGCAACGCGCGCGGCCTGCTGCGCATCGCGCGCTCGCGCATCGGCCTGCTCAACGATCCGCAGCAGGGCATGGACCTGCCCGGCCTGCCGGTGATCGGCGACGGCAGCGGCGGCCTGTGGCTGGGCACCGTCTGCGGCGGCCTGCGGCACTGGGATGCGCCCAGCGGGCGCCTGCGCAGTTGGTCGCTGCAACGCACGCTCGGCAACGAGTGCGTGTGGTCCCTGCACCGCGACGAGGCCGGCGGACTGTGGATCGGCACCGTGGACGGCCGCGTCGGCTATCTGGCGCCGGACGCGCAGGACGACCGCGCGGCGCGCGACAGCGACGACTACCGCAGCCAGGCGCTGCGGCTGATCGCGCATTGGCCGGACCAGTTGCCGATCCGCGCCCTGTACCGCACCGCCAAGAACAAGCTGCTGGTCGCCAGCGGCCACGGCGTCTATGCCATCGCGGTCGGCGCCGGCGGCGAGACCGGCACGCCGCAGGCCATTCCCGGGCTGCCCGGCAGCGTCACCCTGATCCAGCCGGCGCAGCAAGGCGGGCTGTGGCTGGCCGGCGGCGAAGGCGTGGTGCGCTGGCGGCGGCAGCGGGTGGTGGAACGCTGGGGCACCGCCAACGGCCTGTCCAGCCGCTTCGTGCGCTCGCTGTACGAACAGCCCGACGGCACCTTGTGGATCGGCACCTACGGCGGCGGCCTCAACCGCATCGCCGGCGGCCGCGTGCAGCGCTTCGATCGCGGCAGCGGCCTGTTCGACGACGTAGTCTCGTGCATGGTCGCCGACGCGCAGGGCGGGCTATGGCTCAGCGGCAACCGCGGCATTTCGCTGCTGCCGCCGGAGCAACTGGCCAAGGCCGCCAGCGGCAGCCAGGAGCTGAGCGCGATCGGCTTTTCCGAAAGCGATGGCCTGGAGCCGGCCGAAACCAACGGCGGCGGCCAGCCGGCATGCCTGCGCGACAGCGCCGGCAAGCTGTGGTTCCCGCTGATTTCCGGCTTCGCCGAGATCGACCCGCTGGCGCTCGGCCGCCGCCGCGCGCAGGCGCCGCCGGTGCGCATCCAGTCGCTCGCCGTCGGTGGCCGCAGCGTGCCGCTGGCGACGGAACTGCGCCTGCCGCCGCACAGCCACGACATCGAAGTGGAGTTCACCGCGATCAACCTCAGCGCGCCGGAAAAGACCCGCTTCCGCTACCGCCTGACGCGCCCCGGGCAGGACCCGGCCTGGACCGACATCGGCGCACAGCGCAGCCTGCACTTCCCGCTGCTGCCGTGGGAGGACAGCACGCTGGAGATCATCGCGCGCAGCGACACCGGCGCCTGGTCGGCCACGCCGGCACGGCTGCGCTTCCGGCAGCCGTCGCCGTGGTACCTGTCGCCGCTGAGCTGGGGTGCGGCGGTGCTGTTGCTGATTGCCGCGCTGCTGCTCGGCTGGCGCGTCCACGGCTACCGGCTACGCCGTCACCGCGACCTGCTGGCGCGGCTGGTGCGCACGCGCACCCACGAACTGGAGCAGGCCAACCGCCGCCTCGCCGACCAGGCGCAGCGCGATCCGGTCACCGGCATCGCCAACCACCGCCACTTCGTCGAAAGCCAGCAGCGCTTGTGGGAGCAGATGCAGGCGCAGCAGCGGCCGTTGTCGCTGCTGATGATCGACATCGACGAGTTCAAGCGCTTCAACGACCACTACGGCCATCTGGCCGGCGACGAGTGCCTGCGCACGGTCGCCCTGGCGATGGCGGCGCAACTGCGCGAGGACGGCGTGCTGGCGCGCTACGGCGGCGAGGAATTCGTGGCGCTGCTGCCCGGCTGCGATACCGCCGCCGCGCTCGCCGTCGGCGAACGCCTGCGCCAGGCGGTACTGGACTGCGCGGTGCTGCACGCACCGGACGCCAGCCATCGGCTGGTGACCGTCAGCGTCGGCTGCGCCAGCAAATGGCCGAGCGCCAACCTGTCGAGCACGCGCCTGACCGACCTCGCCGACCAGGCACTGTACCGGGCCAAGGAAAACGGCCGCAACCGGGTGGAAAGCGCCTGAGCGCAGGTCTTTGCGCGACCGCGACCAACGAAGTCGGTCGGCCGGCGCTGCAACCGATCCAGACGCGAACCGCTCCCGCAGCACGACGCGACCGAACCGAAGGGGCTGATAAGGGTACGGGCGAAGCCTCATGTACCGAACTTCGCGAGACGCTTCGCGTCCGTACCCTCACCCCAACCCCTCTCCCGAGGGGAGAGGGGCTAAGCGGCTGTTCCCTTCTCCCCTCGGGAGAAGGTGCCCCGCAGGGGCGGATGAGGGTACGGGCGCAGCCTCGTGCACCCAACTCGGCGAGGCGCTTTCGCGCCGTACCCTCACCCCAACCCCTCTCCCGGGGGGGGAGAGGGGCTTTGGACTGCTGCAGGGCCAAGCGCAAACGAAAAAGCCCGGCATCGCCGGGCTTTTCGTTACAGCGCTCGACCGCCAGGATCAGGCGGCGACCGTATCGGCCACGTCCTGGTATTCCTGGATCTGGTCGAAGTTCATGTAGCGGTAGATCTGCTCGCCGCTGGTCTTGATCACGCCCACGTCGGCCATGTATTCGTCCTTGGTCGGGATGCGGCCCAGGCGCGAGCAGATCGCCGCCAGTTCCGCCGAGCCCAGATACACGTTGGTGTTGCGGCCCAGCCGGTTGGGGAAGTTGCGGGTGGAGGTGGAGAACACCGTGGCGCCCTCGCGCGCCTGCGCCTGGTTGCCCATGCACAGCGAGCAGCCCGGCATCTCCATGCGCGCGCCGGCCGCGCCGAAGGTGCCGTAGTGGCCTTCCTTGGTCAGCTCGGAGGCGTCCATCTTGGTCGGCGGCGCGACCCACAGCCGGGTCGGGATGTCGCGCTTGCCTTCCAGCAGCTTGGCCGCCGCGCGGAAGTGGCCGATGTTGGTCATGCACGAACCGATGAACACCTCGTCGATCGCCGCGCCGGCGACGTCCGACAGCGTCTTGACGTCGTCCGGATCGTTCGGGCAGGCCACGATCGGCTCGTGGATGTCGGCCAGGTCGATCTCGATTACCGCGGCGTACTCGGCATCGGCATCGGGCTCGAGCAGCTGCGGATCGGCCAGCCACTCTTCCATCTTCTTGATGCGGCGGCCCAGGGTGCGCGCATCGGCGTAGCCTTCGGCGATCATCCAGCGCAGCAGGGTGATGTTGCTGGTGAGGTACTCGACGATCGGCTCCTTGTTCAGGCGCACGCTGCAGCCGGCGGCGGAGCGCTCGGCCGAGGCGTCGGACAGCTCGAACGCCTGCTCCACCTTCAGGTTCGGCAAGCCTTCGATCTCCAGGATGCGGCCGGAGAAGATGTTCTTCTTGCCCTGCTTGGCCACGGTCAGCAGGCCGTCCTTGATCGCGTACAGCGGGATCGCGTTGACCAGGTCGCGCAGGGTCACGCCCGGCTGCATCTCGCCCTTGAAGCGCACCAGCACGCTTTCCGGCATGTCCAGCGGCATCACGCCGGTGGCCGCGGCGAAGGCGACCAGGCCGGAGCCGGCCGGGAACGAAATGCCGATCGGGAAACGGGTGTGCGAGTCGCCGCCGGTGCCGACGGTGTCGGGCAGCAGCATGCGGTTGAGCCAGCTGTGGATCACGCCGTCGCCAGGACGCAGCGACACGCCGCCGCGGGTGGAGATGAACTCCGGCAGGGTGTGGTGGGTCTTGACGTCGACCGGCTTCGGATACGCGGCGGTGTGGCAGAACGACTGCATCACCAGGTCGGCGGAGAAGCCCAGGCAGGCCAGGTCCTTCAGCTCGTCGCGGGTCATCGGGCCGGTGGTGTCCTGCGAGCCCACCGAGGTCATCTTCGGTTCGCAGTAGGTGCCCGGACGCATGCCCTTGCCTTCCGGCAGACCGCAGGCGCGACCGACCATCTTCTGCGCCAGCGAGAAGCCCTTGCCGGTATCGGCGGGCACCATCGGCAGGCGGAACAGGTCCGAGGCCGGCAGGCCCAGGAACTCGCGCGCCTTGGCGGTCAGGCCGCGGCCGACGATCAGCGGGATGCGGCCGCCGGCGCGCACTTCGTCGAACAGCACGTCCGACTTCATCGCGAATTCGGCGATCACCTGGCCGTTCTTCAGCGCCTTGCCGTCGTACGGACGCAGCTCGACCACGTCGCCGTGCTCCATCTGCGACACGTCCAGTTCGATCGGCAGCGCGCCGGCATCTTCCATGGTGTTGTAGAAGATCGGCGCGATCTTCGAACCCAGGCACACGCCGCCGAAGCGCTTGTTCGGGATGTAGGGAATGTCCTCGCCGGTCCACCACAGCACCGAGTTGGTCGCCGACTTGCGCGAGGAGCCGGTGCCGACCACGTCGCCGACGTAGGCGACCAGGTGGCCCTTGGCCTTGAGGTCGGCGATGGCCTGGATCGGACCGCGCTTGCCGTCTTCTTCCGGCACAAACGCGGCGCCGTCGCGCTTGTTCTTCAGCATCGCCAACGCGTGCATGGGGATGTCCGGGCGCGTGGTCGCGTCCGGCGCCGGCGACAGGTCGTCGGTGTTGGTCTCGCCCGGTACCTTGAACACGGTGACGGTCAGGCTCTGCGGCACTTCCGGCTTGCTGGTGAACCACTCGGCATCGGCCCAGCTCTGCAGCACCGCCTTGGCGTGCGCGTTGCCGGCCTCGGCCTTTTCCTGCACGTCGTGGAACGCATCGAAGATCAGCAGGGTGTGCTTCAGGGCTTCGGCGGCGACCGCGCCGAGCTCGGCGTTGTCCAGCAGCTCGATCAGCGGATGGATGTTGTAGCCGCCGAGCATGGTGCCGAGCAGTTCGGTGGCGCGGGTCGGGCTGATCAACGCGCTCTTCTCGGTGCCGAAGGCGACCGCGGCCAGATACGAGGCCTTGACCTTGGCGGCGTCGTCGACGCCGGCCGGCACGCGCTGGCTCAGCAGCTCGACCAGAAATTGTTCCTCGCCGGCCGGCGGCTGCTTCAGCAGCTCGATGACCTCGGCGGTCTGCTGCGCGCTCAGCGGCAGCGGCGGGATTCCGAGCGCGGCGCGCTCTGCGACGTGGTGGCGGTAGGCTTCCAACATGCGGGTTCTCCGGGAATTTCGGTGGGGATGAGCGGTAAGCGGATGCGCGGCGTCAGGCGGCCGGCTTGGGCACGATGATCTTCAGGCCCTTGAAGTAGTCGCGGAAAAAACCGTCGTCGCGGGTGATCAGGCCATCGCATTGCAGCAGCGCATGGGCGCCGATCAGGAAATCGGCCACCACCCGCTCGCGCTTGCCGCCGCGGGCGCGGAAGCGGCGCTGCATCTCGCCGGCGCGCAACGCCGACTTGGCCTCCAGCGCGCTGAAGCGGATGCTCATGTCCTCCAGCACCGACAGCGCCTCGGCGCCGTCGCGCAGCGCGCTGCACACCTCGGCCAGGACGATGTCGCACACCACCACAGGGCCGGTGCTCAGGCACTGGCGCAGGCAGGCCTCGGTGGCGTCGGCCTGCGGGCCGTCGGCCAGCAGGTCCACCAGCACGGACGAGTCGATCGCGATCATGCCGTGGTGTCGGGCTCGAACGGATCGCCCGGCGCGCGGCCGCGGATCGCGCGCATCGCCTCGTCGGTGCTGGCGAAGCCGTCGAGCTTGAAGCGGCCGCGCGCGCGCGAGATCGCATCGTCCACGCTCTTGCGCAGGATGATGCGGCCGCCGTCCAGCTCCACCTTCAGGATGGTGCCCTTGCTCAGGCCCAGCGCATCGCGCACGGCCTTGGGCAAGGTGATCTGACCGCGCTCGGCGACGGTGGCTTCCATGGTGGCCTCCACAAGGTATGCACGAATTTTACATACTTGAAGCGTCATACTCAAGCCCGCATACAGCGCCGGTAACACCCTCCATACACACTGAATGGGTCAGAATGACCGCAGTCCCTACAGCCGCGACGCCATAGGAGTTCCGTGATGAGCGATTCCTTCTCCACCCGTACCTCGCTCGAGGTCAACGGCAAACGCTACGCCTACTACAGCCTGCCCAAGCTCGCCGAGCGCTTCGACATCGGCCGCCTGCCCTACTCGCTGAAGATCCTGCTGGAAAACCTGCTGCGCCACGAAGATGGCGGCGTGACCGTGGGCAAGGACCACATCGAGGCGGTGGCCAAGTGGGACCCCAAGGCCGAGCCGGACACCGAGATCGCGTTCATGCCGGCGCGGGTAGTGCTGCAGGACTTCACCGGTGTGCCGTGCGTGGTCGACCTGGCGGCGATGCGCGATGCGGTGGTCAAGCTCGGCGGACGCCCGGAGCAGATCAACCCGCTGATCCCCTCGGAACTGGTGATCGACCATTCGGTGCAGGTGGACGTGTTCGGCAAGGCCGACGCGCTCGACCTCAACGGCAAGATCGAATTCCAGCGCAACATGGAACGCTACGGCTTCCTGCGCTGGGGGCAGAAGGCGTTCGACAACTTCAAGGTGGTGCCGCCGAACACCGGCATCGTGCACCAGGTCAACCTGGAACACCTGGCGCGGGTGGTGATGACCGCCGAGCGCGACGGCGAAGCGATCGCCTATCCGGACACGGTGTTCGGCACCGACAGCCATACCACCATGATCAACGGCATCGGCGTGCTCGGCTGGGGCGTGGGCGGCATCGAGGCCGAAGCGGCGATGCTCGGCCAGCCCTCGTCGATGCTGATCCCGCAGGTGGTCGGCTTCAAGCTGACCGGCAGGCTGCCCGAAGGCGCCACCGCCACCGACCTGGTGCTGACGGTGACGCAGATGCTGCGCAAGCACGGCGTGGTCGGCAAGTTCGTCGAGTTCTTCGGCGACGGCCTGCAGCACCTGCCGCTGGCCGACCGCGCCACCATCGGCAACATGGCCCCGGAGTACGGCGCCACCTGCGGCATCTTCCCGGTCGATGCCGAATCGCTGACCTACCTGCGCCTGTCCGGGCGCAGCGAAGAGCAGATCGCGCTGGTCGAGGCCTATGCCAAGGCGCAGGGCCTGTGGCACGACGCCGACACCGCGCACGCCGCCTACAGCGCCACGCTGGAGCTGGACATGGCCGAGGTCAAGCCGTCGCTGGCCGGGCCCAAGCGCCCGCAGGACCGGGTGCTGCTGGAAGACATGCAGCGCAATTTCCGCGACAACCTGGTGCCGTTCGCCGAAGCGCGGCACAAGCGCCGCAGCGACCTGAAGCAGGAAGACCGGCTCAAGAACGAAGGCGGCGGCGGCACCGCGGTGGGCGCCAAGGCCTCGCAGGCCGAGACCGCCGAAGACAGCGGCGCCGGCTGGCAGCTGCGCGACGGCTCGGTGGTGATCGCCGCGATCACCTCCTGCACCAACACCTCCAACCCGGCGGTGATGCTCGGCGCCGGATTGCTGGCGCGCAACGCCGTGGCCAAGGGCCTGAAGGCGCAGCCGTGGGTCAAGACCTCGCTCGGGCCGGGCTCGCTGGTGGTCACCGACTACCTGAAGAAGGCCGGGGTGATGGACGACCTGGAGAAGCTCGGCTTCTACGTGGTCGGCTACGGCTGCACCACCTGCATCGGCAATTCCGGCCCGCTGCCGGAGGACGTGTCGGCGGCGATCGCCAGGGACGACCTGGTGGTGGCCTCGGTGCTGTCGGGCAACCGCAACTTCGAAGGCCGCGTGCACCCGGAAGTGAAGATGAACTACCTGGCCTCGCCGCCGCTGGTAGTCGCCTACGCCATCGCCGGCACCACCGACATCGACCTGAGCCGCGACCCGCTCGGCGTGGGCAGCGACGGTGAGCCGGTGTACCTGCGCGACATCTGGCCGAGCAACAAGGAGATCGGCGACACCATCGCCGCCACCGTCGGCCCGGAGATGTTCAAGCAGAACTACGCCGACGTGTTCAAGGGCGACAGCCGCTGGGCCGCGATCGCTTCGCCCGACGGCGAGCTGTACGCCTGGGACGCCGCCTCCACCTACATCAAGAATCCGCCCTACTTCGACGGCATGACCATGCAGGTCGGCACCGTCGACGACGTGCACGGCGCGCGCGTGCTCGGCCTGTTCGGCGACTCGATCACCACCGACCACATCTCCCCGGCCGGCAACATCAAGAAGGATTCGCCGGCGGGCCGCTTCCTGCAGGAACGCGGCGTGCAGCCGGCCGACTTCAACAGCTACGGCAGCCGCCGCGGCAACGACGACGTGATGGTGCGCGGCACCTTCGCCAACATCCGCATCAAGAACCTGATGTTCGGCGGCGAGGAAGGCGGCAACACGCTGTACCGCGGACCGGACGGTGCGCAGCCGGAGAAACTGGCGATCTACGACGCGGCGATGAAGTACAAGGCCGACGGCGTGCCGCTGGTGGTCGTGGCCGGCAAGGAATACGGCACCGGTTCCTCGCGCGACTGGGCGGCCAAGGGCACCAACCTGCTCGGGGTCAAGGCGGTGATCGCCGAGAGCTTCGAGCGCATCCATCGCTCCAACCTGGTCGGCATGGGCGTGCTGCCGCTGCAGTTCCTGGACAACGAGAACGCGCAGTCGCTGGGCCTGGATGGCTCGGAGGTGTTCGACATCACCGGGTTGCAGGACGGCGCCAGCAAGCGCGCCACCGTCGATGCGAAGAAGGCCGACGGCAGCGTCAAGCAGTTCCAGGTCAAGGTGCTGCTGCTGACGCCGAAAGAAGTGGAGTACTTCAAGCACGGCGGCCTGCTGCAATACGTGCTGCGCCAGCTGGCGGCGCGCAAGGCCGCCTGAGGCTGCAGCCGCGCGCGGCGCCCTACCCGGCGCCGCGTGGCGCACTCACGCAAAAGCGCGCGGCCTTGTACGATCCGATTTCGTGGCACGACGTTCGAAGTGCAGTTCGGTTACATCGATAGCGAAGGCGCCCTGTTCTCGCAACGGGGCGATAGCCGTCAGCGCACACGCACACTTTGCGCCGTTACGGTGCCGCGCTCCATTGCGCATGCCGCAACCGCCACTGGCCATCCTGCTCGCGCCAGCCCGTGACCACCGCATAGCGTTGCATCCGCTCCGGCAATAGACGTCCGTCGCCGCCGCTGACCACGGCATCGAAACGCACCGTGGCGTCGCTGCCCTGCAACTGGATCGACAGCGGCCCGGTGCTCACGCCGATCCGCGCGTTGGCCAGGAATTGCGCGCGCAACAGGTTGTGCAGCGCAGCACGATCCATCCCCGCCTCGCCGACGAAATCGTCGGCCACCGCCGCCATCGCCTCGCGCGGCCGGCGTTCCTCCACCGCCGCCTGCATGGCGGCCATGTCCTTGCGCAGCCGCTGTTCCGCCGAATCGCGCTGGCAGCCGAGCAACGCCAGCGCCATCGCGCATCCCCATCCCCACGCCATCGCCTGTCGCACCGGATTCCTCCTCGGTTTCGCCTTTTCCATGCGGAACGGTATCCTGCCACTCGCCACGCCGCAGCGTTGCGTCGGCGTGCGGCAGCATTCCACACGAGGGGGGAGTACATGAGTCAGGAACGTCCGTGGTTGCAGAGTTATCCGGCCGGCATTCCCGCCGAGATCGACGTCAATGAGTACCGATCCGTCGCAGCGGTGTTCGAAACTTCCGTCGCCAAGTTCGGCGACCGCCCGGCCTACAGCAACTTCGGCAAGACCCTGACCTACCGCGAGGCCGGCGAACTGGCCCGGCATTTCGCCGCCTACCTGCTCGGCGAGTTGCAGCTCAAGAAGGGCGACCGCGTCGCGCTGATGATGCCCAACTGCCTGCAGTACCCGATCGCCACCTTCGGCGTGCTGCTGGCCGGCATGACCGTGGTCAACGTCAATCCGCTGTACACGCCGCGCGAACTGCGCCACCAGCTGATCGACTCGGGCGCCAGCGCGATCGTGGTGATCGACAACTTCGGCAAGACCGTGCAGGAAGTGCTGGCCGACACCCCGCTCAAGCAGGTCATCACCACCGGCCTGGGCGACATGCTCGGCTTCCCGAAGGGCGCGCTGGTCAACTTCGTGCTGAAGTACGTCAAGAAGCTGGTGCCCGACTACGACATCCCCAACGCGGTGCGCTTCCGCGACACGCTCACCCTGGGCCGCCTGCACACGCTGCCGCAGCTGGACATCGACCCGGACGACATCGCGTTCCTGCAGTACACCGGCGGCACCACCGGGGTGGCCAAGGGCGCGATGCTGACCCACCGCAACCTGGTCGCGAACATGCTGCAGGCCGGCGCCTGGATCGCCGCGTCCGGCAAGTTGGAGGAAGGCAAGGAAGTCATCATCACCGCGCTGCCGCTGTACCACATCTTCGCGCTGACCGCGAACGGCCTGGTGTTCATGAAGCTCGGCGGCCTCAACCACCTGATCAGCAATCCGCGCGACATGCCCGGCTTCGTCAAAGAGTTGCAGAAGACCCGCTTCACCGCCTTCACCGGGGTCAACACGCTGTTCAACGGCCTGCTCAACACGCCCGGCTTCGACAAGGTGGATTTCTCGGCACTGAAGTTCACCCTGGGCGGCGGCATGGCGGTGCAGCGCGCCGTGGCCGAGCGCTGGAAGCAGGTGACCGGAGTGACCCTGGTCGAGGCCTACGGGTTGACCGAGACCTCGCCCGCGGCCTGCATCAACCCGCTGACGCTGCAGGAATACAACGGCGCCATCGGCCTGCCGATCCCGTCCACCGACGCATGCGTCAAGGACGACCAGGGCCAGACCCTGGCGCCCGGCGAGGTCGGCGAGCTGTGCATCAAGGGGCCGCAGGTGATGAAGGGCTACTGGCGGCGCCCGGAAGAGACCGCCGGCGCGGTCGATGCCGACGGCTGGCTGCACACCGGCGACATGGCGCGGATGGATCCGCAGGGCTTCTTCTACATCGTCGACCGCAAGAAGGACATGATCCTGGTCTCCGGCTTCAACGTGTACCCGAACGAGGTCGAGGACGTGATCGCGATGATGCCCGGCGTGCTGGAAGTGGCCGCGGTCGGGGTGCCGGACGAGAAATCCGGCGAAGTGGTCAAGGTGGTCATCGTCAAGAAGGACCCCAACCTCACCGCCGAGGACGTCAAGGCCCACGCCCGCGCCAACCTGACCGGCTACAAGCACCCGCGCATCGTCGAGTTCCGCAAGGAACTGCCCAAGACCAATGTCGGCAAGATCCTGCGGCGGGAGCTGCGCGACAACGTTCCAAACGCTCAATAGAGCCGATTCGCGTGGGCTACGGCCCACCCCCGGCAGGCGGAGCACGCTCCGTCTTGTCGGGAGGACGATCTCAGCGGTTGCCGCACCGCCGGAAAGCCCTCTGGCTTCAGCAGCCACGCATGCCAGGCAGACGTGAATATCCCGTCCAGACGCTCGCCAATCCCCGGTTTACGTAGGTGTAGCATCGGCTCGCGCGCCGCTCCTTTGCCTTAGCGCACGCCGTTTCGCTGCCCACAAACCGAGGAAATCCCATGAACGTCGACAAACGCTTCTTCAACCCGAGCTTCCCCACCATCCGCGTTGAGTCGAGTGCCGACGGCAACGTGCATTGGATGTTCATGCATCACGATGCCGCCAGCGGCTCCCGTCCCTGCTTTCGGGACGATCTGCTCGACGACATGTGGAACTTCACCGACGCCATCACTCTGGGCGGAGGCGACGCACCGGGACGCAAGCAGCTCCGACATTTCGTGCTGGCCTCCGATGCGAACGTCTTCAACCTCGGCGGAGATCTGGAACTGTTCACTCAGCTCATCCGCTTGCGGGACAGGGCTGGCTTGCTCGCCTACGCCAAGCGCTGCGTGGAAGGTGTGCACATCCTGCATACCGGACTGGGCGGCGACGTGCGTACCATCGCGCTGCTGCAAGGCGATGCGCTGGGCGGTGGGTTGGAAATGGCGCTGGCATGCCACACCATCGTGGCCGAAGAAGGTATCGGCATGGGCTTGCCCGAAGTCATGTTCGGCCTGTTCCCGGGCATGGGCGCATATTCGTTCCTATGCAAGCGCGTCCCGCCGCAACTGGCGGAGAGGATCATTCTGGAAGGAACGGTCTACAGCAGCGAACAGATGCACGCGCTCGGCGTGGTCGACATCTTGGTGCCAAAGGGCGAAGGAAAGGCTGCGGTCGAGGAGCTGATTCGCAACCAGAAACGTAGCAGTCTGTCCTATCTGGCGATGAATGCCGCGCGCCAGATCTCGCAACAGGTGCCACTGCAGGAACTGATGGCGATCACCGAACTCTGGGTGGACACAGCACTTGCGCTCGATGACAAGTCGCTACGCACGATGGATCGCGTGGTCCGCGCCCAGACCCGGCGCGCGCAGAGTCTCGCCGCGCTCGCATAGAAGCCCTACACCGGAGGGGGCCGGCCCGGCACGAACGCCGGGCTTTCCTCACCGCAATTCGTTGCCATCCTGCTTGTTGCTCTGCAACGCCCGCATGTCCAGCACCTCCTTCCCCTCGGTGAGGCTGGCGTTGAGTGCGGCAAGGCATTGCTTCCATTCGCTCCGCATCTGCCAATCGGCCATCCTCATCAGGTCGCCACCCAGGCTGGCCATCTTTACCAGCCCCAAGTTGCTGGCCACGCCTTTCACCGCGTGCGCATGTTCCCTCAATCGGTCCCAATTTTCGGACTCGCCAGCTATCTGCATCCCGCCAAGGCAGCCGTCGGCGTCGTTGAGGCATTGGGAAATGAATTCGCGCTCGAACCCTTCGCCCATGCCAAGGCCCGCCAATTCGTCCAGCACGGACGAATCCAGCACGCCCTCCACGGCAAGCTTCGGGCGCGACTGCGGCTCGGAGGAGCGCAATCTGCCGTCGGTGGCGATATCCGTCAGCGTATCCAGCAGCCTCGATGCCACCACCGGCTTGGCCAGGAAGGTATGCGCTCCGGCTTGTTCGCAGCGATGGATCGATTCCGGGGTGACGTCCGCACTGAGAACCACGACCGGGGTCCGCGGCCGGCCTGCCTGCATGACCCGCAATTGTTTGAGCATGTCCAGGCCGCTCATTCCCGGCATGTGCAGATCGACGATAACGGCGTCGAAGTCGGTCTCGGCAAGCGCATCGAGCACGGCTTCCGCACCCTCTAGACAGATCGCGCGATGCCCGGCCTTCTGCAGCAACCGCTGCAGCACCATGCGATTGGCGGCATGGTCGTCGGCGACCAGGATGCGCATGCTGCGGACACGTGCGCGATGCCGCAAGAACGGGTCGGTGAACGCGATGATATTGCCGCTCTGCGAGACGCGCTCCTCGGCTGGGCCCTCCTCTGGGACATGAGTGGAAAGCGGCGAAGCGAGGGCAGCCTCGAACGGTAACTCGAACCAGAAGTGACTACCCCGGGGCGGATTCTCCTGATAGCCGATGCTGCCTCCCATCGATTCCACCAGGCCTTTTGCAATCGTGGTGCCCAGCCCCGTGCCCTCGTAACGCCGGGACAAACCCACATCGGCCTGCTCGAAGGCCTCGAACAGGCGCGGGCGCATGGATGGCGGCACGCCGATGCCGGTGTCGATGATGTCGAAACTCAGACGGAACGGCTCCCCGGCGTCGTTGCGCTGGACCCGGACCCGGATATCCACGCGCCCGATATCGGTAAACTTGATCGCATTGCCCGCCAGGTTCAGCAGGATCTGCCGCAGATGGCCCGCATCGCCGCGCACGTTGTCGGGAACATCGGCCGCGACCTCAAGGTGATAGCCGAGCGTCTTGGCGCGCGCCTGCGGCTGCAGGATCAATCCGATCTGCGCCAACGTCTCCCGTAGCGAGAAATCGTGCTTCTCGGTCCGGATCTTGCCCGCCTCGATGGCGGAAATATCCAGCACCTCCTCCACCAAGGAAAGCAGACTGCGTGCCGACGCCTGGATGGTGCCGACGCACTCACGCTGTTCGGCATCGAGCTTGGTGGTAGCCAGCACTTCGGTCATGCCTGACAAGCCATTCAATGGCGTGCGGAATTCATGGCTCATATTGGCCAGGAAACGGCTCTTGGCCTCGCTGGCGCGCCGCGCCTCGGCAGTTGCGCGCGTCAGCTGGCGCAACAGACCCGACAGGTACATGGGAATGGCGATGAGGCCGGCCCACAGACCGACGCTGAGCGTCATGTTCTCGCGCCAGTAGCCATTGAGCAGGATCACGCAACCGAAGCTGATGCAGGCGGAGACGACGGCGCCGATCAGGTAGCGGTTTCCGTAGCGCAGGCCGTTGCCGACCGTGACCCACATGATGATGACGTACAGCCAGGCCAGCGGTTCTCCCTGGAGGATCATCGCTACCGTCATCAGCCCATAGTCGGTCACCATGCCGACGATGCGGCGCGCGTTGGATTTCTCGGGCCTGGCCAGGATCGCCGCAAACAGGGCCAAGCCGACAAGGACACCGACCCCACTCATCAACACCGAGGTCAGGTAGACGTCGGGCGCGAGATAGCCGAGCTTTTCGGCGACCATCATGCAGACGATGACGCCTACGAAGATGCCGACCCGGATCAGCGTCTGACCATGTTCGGTATCGGAGCGCTGTCGCAGGCGGCCGTGGATCCACTGCAGCCGCCGTTTCACAACGCCGACCCCGGCCGGACCGACGCCGTCGAGAATTTCTCGCAGATCATGTGCAGCTGCTCGCGCCCGCGGAACAGCGCGTCGACGCAGCGCGGGTCGAACAGGCGGCCGCGTTGCGCGTAGAGGTAGGCGAGGGTCGCGTCCATGGTCCATGCTTCCTTGTAGGGACGCGGCGAGATCAGCGCGTCGAAGACGTCGGCGACCGCGACGATCCGCGCTTCCAGCGGGATCGCTTCGCCGACCAGCCCGTCGGGGTAACCGCTGCCATCGTACCGCTCATGGTGGCGCAGCGCGATCAGCGCGCCGACCTGGATGAAGCGGTTCTGGCTGCCGCTGAGCAGTTCGTAGCCGATGCGCGGGTGCATGCGCATCACCGCCATCTCCTCCTCGTTGAGCTTGCCGGGCTTGAGCAGCACCGCATCGGGAATGGCGATCTTGCCCATGTCGTGCAGGCTCGCCGCCATTTCGATGACCCTCACCTCGTCTTCGGACAGGCCGAGCTGCTCGGCGATCAGGCCGGCCACGTGCGCCATCCGCTCCAGGTAGGCGCTGGTCCCGGCATCGCGGTACTCGATCGCCCGCGCCAGCCGCGACAGGGTCTCGCGCTCGCGTTCCTCGACTTCGCGCATGCTGGCCAGCAGGCGCTGCTCCAGCGACATCGCGCGCTGCTTGATGTTCTCGCTCTGCAGCCGCAGCTGCAGCAGGTTGTGGCAGCGCGCGCGCAGTTCGCGCGGGCGGATCGGCTTGACCAGGAAGTCGATGACCCCGGCTTCCAGCGCGGCCTGGCGGATCGGCTCGTCGCCGACCACGGTGATCAGGATGATCGGGATGTCGCGATGCTTGGGCTGGCGCCGCAACCGGCGCGCGAATTCCAGCCCGTCCATGCCGGGCATGCGGTAGTCGAGCAGCAACAGGTCGACCTTGCCGGCCTCGCACCAGGCCAGTGCGGCCTGCGAGTCGCCGAAGTCGCGTACGGTCAGTTCCGGGGCGACGTCCTCGATCACGTGGCGCAGCATCGTGCGCGCGGACGTCTGATCGTCGACGATGACGATATTCAAGCGATTGTCCGTCCCCTCCGCCCAGTCCGGGCGGTCCCCGCTGGAGGATACTCCGGACAGGCTCATGCTGGCACCTTGCATCTGCGACCCTCCCGCCCACGCGTACCGGGCTGCTGAGACAACAACGGGAAACGCTCCGGTGCCGGCCACGCCGACCCGCTCGCCTCACTTCAGCCGGCGTGCCAACCGCCTGCTTGCCGACGCCCGATACAAGAACCGCGCCAGGGCCGCATCGCCCTGGTTAGATTAAGCCTCCGGACGCATGTACGGAAACAGCAGCACGTCACGGATCGAGTTGCTGCCAGTCAGCAACATTACCAGCCGGTCGATGCCGATGCCCAGGCCGCCGGTCGGCGGCAGGCCGACTTCCAGAGCGCGGATGTAGTCGGCATCGAAGTGCATGGCCTCGTCGTCGCCGCCCTCCTTCGCCGCCACCTGGGCCTGGAATCGGGCCGCCTGGTCTTCCGGATCGTTGAGCTCGGAGAAACCGTTGGCGATCTCCTTGCCGTTGATGAACAGCTCGAAGCGGTCGGTGTAGCCCGGCTCGGTGTCGCTGGAACGGGCCAGCGGCGACACCTCGACCGGATGATCGGTGATGAAGGTCGGCTGGATCAGGGTGTGCTCGACGGTGGCCTCGAAGATCTCCAGCAGCAGCTTGCCCCAGCCGTAGGACGGCTTGGTGCGGATCTTCAGCCGCTCGCAGTGGCGCAGCAGGGCGTCGCGGTCGGTGCAGTCGGCGGCGCTGATCTGCGGATTGTGGTGGCGCACCGCCTCGTCCATGCGCCAGCGGCGGAATGCCGGCGTCAGGTCGATGTCGGCGCCGTCCCAATGCACCTGGGTGGTGCCGAGCACCTCCTGGGCCACGTCGCGGATCACGTTCTCGGTCAGGTCCATCACCTCGTGGTACGTGGCGTAGGCCTCGTACAGCTCCATCATGGTGAATTCTGGATTGTGCCGGGTACTGACGCCTTCGTTGCGGAAGTTGCGGTTGATCTCGTAGACGCGTTCCAGGCCGCCGACCACCAGCCGCTTCAGGTACAGCTCCGGCGCCACGCGCAGGTACAGGTCCAGATCCAGCGCATTGTGGTGGGTGGTGAACGGCTTGGCGGTGGCGCCGCCGGGGATGTAATGCATCATCGGCGTCTCCACTTCCAGGAAGCGGCGCGCGTCCAGCCAGGCGCGCATCGCGCGGATGATCTTGGAGCGCTTGACGAACACCTCGCGCGCCTCCGGCGACACGATCAGGTCGACGTAGCGCTGGCGGTAGCGCTGCTCCACGTCGGACAGGCCGTGCCACTTGTCCGGCAGCGGGCGCAGCGCCTTGGTCAGCAGCCGCAGCGCGGTCGCCTTGACCGACAGCTCGCCGGTCTTGGTGCGGGTCAGCCCGCCCTCCACGCCGATGATGTCGCCGATGTCCCAGCCCTTGAACGCGTCGTAGGCCGCGCCCAGCGCGTTGGCCTGCAGGAACAGCTGGATGCGCCCGGACTCGTCCTGCAACTGCACGAAGCTGGCCTTGCCCATCACCCGCTTGGCCAGCAGGCGCCCGGCCAGGCGCAGGCTGCGGCCTTCGGCCTCCAGCGCCTCGGCGCTCCAGCGCTCGGCGTCGGCGAACTCGGCCTGCAGGTCGCCGGCGAAGTCGTGGCGGCGGAAATCGTTCGGATACGCCACGCCCTGCGCGCGCAACGCCCCCAGCTTGGCGCGGCGTTCGGCGATGAGGCCGTTCTCGTCGGCGGGAAGGGACGGCGCGGGGGTCTGCTCGGTCATGGGAATGGGTACGCGGGGAAGAAGGGAGAGGATGCAGCAGATGCGGGTGCCGCGCCGCGTGGCCGGCCTCCGCCACGGCGGGCGGAGGCCGACGGTTCAGGCGTCGCTGCGTTTGGCGCCGACTTCCAGGCCGGACTTGAGGCTGGCCTCGACGAATTCGTCCAGGTCGCCGTCCAGCACCTTCTGCGTGTCGGTGCGTTCGATGCCGGTGCGCAGGTCCTTGATCCGGCTCTGGTCGAGCACGTAGTTGCGGATCTGGCTGCCCCAGCCGATGTCCGACTTGGTCGCCTCGACCGCATCGCGCTCGGCGTTGCGCTTCTGGATCTCCAGCTCGTACAGCTTGGCGGCGAGCATCTTCATCGCGTTGTCGCGGTTCTGGTGCTGGCTGCGCCCGGTCTGGCAGGCCACGACGATGTTGGTCGGGATGTGGGTGATGCGCACCGCCGACTCGGTCTTGTTGACGTGCTGGCCGCCGGCGCCGGAGGAGCGGTAGACGTCGGTGCGCAGGTCGGCCGGGTTGATGTCGATGTCGATGTTGTCGTCCACTTCCGGCGACACGAACACCGAGGTGAAGCTGGTGTGGCGGCGGTTGTCCGAATCGAACGGCGACTTGCGCACCAGCCGGTGCACGCCGGTCTCGGTCTTCAGCCAGCCATAGGCGAAATCGCCTTCCACGCGCAGCGTGGCCGACTTGATGCCGGCCACTTCGCCGCCGGACACTTCCATCAGCTCGGTCTTCCAGCCGCGCGATTCGCACCAGCGCAGGTACATGCGCAGCAGGATCTCGGCCCAGTCCTGCGCCTCGGTGCCGCCGGCGCCGGCCTGGATGTCGACGAAGGCGTTGCTGGCGTCCATCTGCCCGGAGAACATGCGCTGGAATTCCAGCTTCTCCACGTGCGCCTGGAAGCGTTCGACATCGGCGACCACCGCCAGCGCGGTGTCCTCGTCGTCCTCGCTCTCGGCCAGTTCAAGGAACTCCAGCGCCTCGTTCAGCCCGTCGAGCACGCTGGCGATGCCGCCGACGGTCTTCTCCAGATTGGAGCGCTCGCGGCCCAGGCCCTGGGCGCGCTCGGGGTCGTTCCAGACATCGGGATTTTCCAGTTCCCGGGTGACTTCCTCTAGGCGTTCCTTCTTGACGTCGTAGTCAAAGAAACCCCCGGAGCGACAGCACCCGATCGGACAGATCGGCGATGCGGTGGCGGATGGGATTGAGTTCGATCATGGCGGTATTCCGACAAACGGCAGACAAGAGCGCGATTCTAGCAATTCCGGTCTGGCAATTCCGGCCGCCGCGCCACAGCGCGCCGGCGGCCCGCCCAGCCCGAGCGCCGCGCCGATCACTCGGCGAGCGCGGCCTCGCCCTCCCCGGCCGCCGCGCGCAGGGCGGCGCGGTAGCGGCGGCTGCACGGCACATGGCTGCCGTCGCGCAGGTGCACGCGCGCCTCGCCCGCATCCAGCGGCTCGATCGAGACCACGCACGCCAGGTTGACCATGTAGCTGCGGTGGATGCGCACGAACCGCGCCGGATCGAGCCTGGCCTCGATCGCGGCCATGGTGCTGCGCAGCGGGTAGTCGTGGCCGCGCACGCGCAGGTTGACGTAGTTGCCCGAGGCCTGCAGCCACTCGATGTCGGCGGCGGCGACCAGGAAATCGCGGCCGAGCTTGCGCACCAGGAAGCGCTCGGGACGCTCCAGCGACTCCACCGGCGGGCCTTCGTCGGGCGCGCCGAGCAAGGCCGCCTCGCCCTGCCAGCGGCGCAGCAGGAAGCGGTACATCTCCACGCACAGCAGCATCGAGGCCAGGCTGCGCACGTCCTTCAGGTATTCGTAGGCCAGCCCCTGCGGCCAGGGACCGAAGTCGTAGTGCAGGCCCTGCAGGCGATAGACCACGCTGCGGATCGCGACCATCCCCAGCACGTGCAGCACCGACAGCGCGACGCTGCCGAGCAGGTAGGCCGGCAGCCGGCGCCGCCAGTTGTCCCAGTGCAGCGGGTAGCGCCGGGTCAGCAGCACCAGCAGCGGCACGCTCAGCAGGAACACCAGGCCGCTGGACCATTCCCACAACGCCGGCTCCCACGCCGCGAAGTGCAGCCCGGTACGGCGGATGTCGATCAGCACGGTGATGCTGTTGGCGATGCCGTTGACCAGGGTCAGCGCGACCCAGAAGCCGATCTCGAAGCTGCGGCGCCAGGGCAGGAAACGGGAGTAGACGCTGGGGCTTGGCGATTCGGACATGCCGCATTTTAACGCGCCGGCCATCGGGCGATGGTCGGCGCGGCGGCGCTGTCAGCGCACCTCGAACTCGCCGACCAGGATCGTGTCCTTCTTGTCCTTCAGCCGCAGCGTCACCTGCTGGTCGCGCTGCGTGGCGCCGCCCCAGCCGGTGCTCAGCTGCAGGTGCAAGGTGGTGGCGCCGGTTACCAGCGGCTGGCGGTCGCCGAAGAAGTTCGCCTCCACCTTGTACTTGCCCGGCTTGGCCCGGCGCAGCGAGAACTCTTCCGGCCCGTAGCCGCCGGTGAAGTCCTGCGACAGCTGCCCGCCCTGGTAGGTCGAACGGTGCGCGTAGTAGCAACGCTCGCCGTTGGGATCGGTCACCCACAGGTCCATGTCGCTGTTGTCGCTGTCCCAGTTCAGCACCACGCGCAGGTCCAGCGGCAGGTTGCGCAGCAGGCGCGGGTCGACGAAACCGGTCTGCAGCGGGCGCTGCGCCCGCGCCACGATCGCGTTCAACTCGTTCAAGGCGATCAGCGCCACGCCGTCGAAGCGCGGATCCCAATCGCGCGCGACCACCTGGTACAGCTGCTCGATCGCGGCCTGCTCGTCGCCCGCCGCGGCCTGGGCCAGGCCCAGGTCGCGGAAGCTCTGCGGCTCCTCCTCGCCCAGCCGCAGCACCTGCTCGAACACCGGCACCGCCAGGTCCGCCCTGCCCGCCTGCAGCAATCGGTAGCCGAGCACGCGCAGCACGTGGCGGTTCTCCAGCTGCAGCTCGGCCAGGTTGGACAGCACGCGCAGCGCCAGGTCGCGCTGGCCGCGTTCGAACAGCACGTCGGCCACGTCCAGATAGAACGCCACGCTGTCGGCATGCGCCGCGCGCTCGCTCAGGTACAGCGGATAGACCGCATCCGGCGCCGCGGCGCGCAGGCGCCGGGCGTACGGCGAGTCCGGCTGCCAGGGCTGCAAGGCCAGCGAGATCGTGGTGGGCGCGGACGCGCCGACACGCGCATAGGCGTCCGTCGCGTCGCCATTCGATGCCGCGACCGCGCCGCTGACGGCCACCGCCTCCAGCGCCGCAGACTCTGCCACCTGCATCGGCGCGGCGGGTGCCGGCGGCGGCGCCATGGCCATCGCCGGCGCGGGCCGCGAAACGCCGTCGCGCCGCTGCAGGCGGGCATCGCCCTGCTCGCCTTGCGGCTTGGCCTGCGGCGGTGCGTTCTTCGGGAACGTGCGCTGCCACCAAGCGATGCGCTGCGCGAACTCCCCGGCGACGTGGTCGATACGTTGCTTGCGCTGTTCGCCCTGTTCCTGCTGGCGCTGCGCCTGCGCGCGTGCGACCGCCTCGCGCAGCGCCGGCGGCGGCGCGATCGCATAGCGCACGTAGTCGTCGACGTTCTCCAGCACCAGCAGCGAGGTGTCGGCGCTGACCAGGCCGAAGCGGCTGGCCAGTTGCTGGCGGCGCGCGGCGTCGCCGAGCGGATCGGCGGCCAGGCTGCGCAGCATGGCCCGCGCCCAGGCGCCCGGCACCAGATCGCCCGGTACTTCGCTGGCGCCGCGCAACGGCAGACGCAGCCGGCGCGTGCTGGAGGCGGTGGCGATCTCCAGTTGCAGCGTCGCAGTGTCGGCAAGCAGGCGACCGGCGATCCGCAGGTAGCCGTCGTCGGCATGGCGGGAGTCGGCGACCAGGTCGGCGACGCCCTCGCCCTGCAGCGCGACCAGTTCGCCGCCGCGCTGCAGCAGCCGCTCGCTGGCCTGCCGCACGCCTTGCATGCCGTGCAACGCGATCAAGCGGCCGCCGCGTGCTTCCGCCGACGCCGCCAGGCGCGCGGCATCGGCATGGGCGCCGGCCGACTCGACCGCGTACAGGCGCTGGCCCGGCGCCAGCGCCGGCAAGGCCTGCGCACCGTAGTTGCCCAGGCCATCGCTGAACAACAGATACTCCTGCACCTCCGCCGCCGGCCGCCAATCGCCCAACGCGCTGGCGCCGTCCGGCTGCAGGCCCTGCAGCGTCGCCTGCAACGCGCTCCAGTCGCCGTCACGGACCTGGAAGCGGCGTGGCGCCTCGGCGCGGTCGCGCAGTACGAGCAGATCCACCTGCGCGTTGCCGACCGCGGCGAAATAGCGCTGCAGCAAGGCCAGTTCGGCGGGAATGTCGCGCTGCCGCGCCGACCCGGACGCGTCCCACAGCAGGCCGATGCGTTGCGGCAGCGGACGCGCGGCACGCAGATCGGCGATCGGCACCAGCGCCTGGAAATAGCGCTGGCCGTCATGGCTGCCGACCGCGACGCGCGGATCGCTGGTCGCGCGCAACGACAGCACCAGTTCCTTCGGCAGTTGGGTTGGCGTTCCGGACCACGCCGCCGCATAGCCGCCGGGCGTCGACAGCAGGCGCAGGCCGGCCGGCAGCGCCGCGGCATCGACCGCTGCCGCCTGCGTGCTCAGCTGCAGGCGCAGCGACTGCGCGCTGGCCGCATAGCCCAGCGGCAGGCGCCACTGCCAGCCCGCCGCAGTGCGCGCCAGCGATTCGCGATAGACCAGGCGCACGCGGCGGCTGCCGTGCGCGGGGATCGGATACAGCCGCAACTGGAACTGATTGCCGGCGGTCTGCTCGACCAGGCCGGGGTCCACGCCGCGCCGTTCGATCGCCTCGAACACCTGGCGTCCGCGCGCCTTGGGCACCGGTACCGCATCGCGCATCTGTCCGTCGATGTCCAGCGCGAAACCGCTGATCTGCTGCCCGTCGCGCAGCGGGAACGCCAGTTGCCCTTCCAGCACGCGCGCGTTGGGATTGAAGAACACCAGTTCCACCGTGGTCTCGGCCAGGCCGGCCGCGGCATGCGCGCTCACCGTCGCCGAGCGTAGTTCGACCGGGCGCTCGCCTCGGTCGGTCTTCAGTAGCGGGGCGAGGAGGTGCTGCGTTGGCGCGGTTTGCGCCCAGGCCGGTGCGGCGATGGCCGACAACACCGAGAACAACAGCAAGCACAGGCCTTTGCGCGCGACGTACGGCATGGATCACTCCTTGATGGGACGGTATAGCTTGAACGTCCGGTGCGGCGCGGTGGGGTTATCCAGAATCTTCGCGCGGTGTGTTTGGACCTCTGAGCCTTGCATCGATGCGACTGATCCTATCTTCAGCCAACCCGTCTCCCGGGAGAGCGGCTGGCTTGTTCCTTCTCCCAACGGGAGAAGGTGGCCCGCAGGGCCGGATGAGGGTACGGGCGCAGCCTCGTGCACCCAAACTCAGCGAGTCGCTTTCGCGCCGTACCCTCACCCCAACCCCTCTCCCGAGGGGAGAGGGGCTATGCGCGCTCGGCTATTCCCTTCTCCCACCGGGACCATGGCCCCTTTTCGGGGGAAGGTGCCCCGAAGGGGCGGATGAGGGTATGGGCGCAGCCTCGTGCACCCAAACACAGCGAGTCGCTTCGCGCCGTACCCTCTCCCCAACCCCTCTCCCGAGGGGAGAGGGGCTAGACGGTCCCTTCTCCCGTCGGGAGAAGGTGCCCCGCAGGGGCGGATGAGGGTGCGGGCGAAGCCTCGTGGCCCAAATTCAGCGAGCCGCTTTCGCGCCGTACCCTCACCCCAACCCCTCTCCCGGTGGGAGAGGGGCTATGTGCGCTCGGCTGTTCCCTTCTCCCACCGGGAGAAGGTGCCCCGAAGGGGCGGATGAGGGTACGGGCGCAGCCTCGTGCGCCCCAAACACAGCGAGTCGCTTTGCGCCGTACCCTCTCCCCAACCCCTCTCCCAGAGGGAGAGGGGCTAAGGACGCTGGATCAGCCCGCCAGGCTCCGGCAGTGCTCCACCATCAGTTGTACCGCTTCGCCGCCGCGATAGTCGTCGGCGACCAAACGGTAGGCGATGTGCACGCGGCGGCCGGGTTCGTCGCCGCGCCAGCCGTTGAAGTGGATCGCGTTCAGCGGCTCGTTGCGGCCGGCGCAGCGCAGGCTGAACTTGAGGTGGCGCTCCTTCAGCACGCGCCACTGCACGACCTCGAACTCGCCGTCGAACAGCGGCTCGGGGAAGCCCTGCCCCCACGGCCCGGCCAGGCGCAAGGCCTCGGCATGGCGATGGTCCAGCTCGTGCGGATCCAGCGCGCCGTCGCTGAGCAGCTCGGCCTGCAGCAGCGTCGCGTCCAGGCTGGCCAGCGCATGGTCGCGGAACAGTTGTTCGAACTCGGCCAGCGCGTCCTGGCGCAGGCTCAGCCCCGCGGCCATCGCATGGCCGCCGAATTTTTCCATCAACCCAGGCCGGCGCGCCTCCACCGCCGCCATCGCGTCGCGGATATGGAAGCCGGGAATCGAGCGGGCCGAGCCGCGCAACTGGTCGCTGCCCGGCTCGGCCGGGGCGAAGGCGATCACCGGGCGGTGCAGCCGGTCCTTCAGCTTCGACGCGACCAGGCCGATCACGCCCGGATGCCATTGCGCATCGAACAGGCACACCGCCACCGGCGGCGCGTCCGGCGCGGCCAGCAAGGCCTGCGCCACGGTGGCCTCGGCCTCGTCGGTCATCTGCTGCTGCACGGCGCGGCGCTCGCCGTTGATCTGTTCCAGCGTGGCGGCGATCTCGCGCGCCTGCCGCGGGTCGTCGCACAGCAGCAGTTCGATGCCCAGCGCCATGTCCTCGAGGCGGCCGGCCGCGTTGAGCCGCGGCGCCAGCGCGAAGCCGATGTCGCTGGCGCTGAGCCGCGCCGGATCGCGGCCGCTGGCCTCGATCAAGGCGCGCAGGCCGACGCAGCCGTCGCCGCGCTGCAGGCGGCGCAGCCCGGCCGACACCAGCGCGCGGTTGTTGGCGTCCAACGGCACCAGGTCGGCGACGGTGCCGACCGCCACCAGGTCCAGCAGCACGGTCAGGTCCGGCACCTGCGCCGCGAACGCGCCGCGCTCGCGCAGGTGCCTGCGCAAGGCCAGCAGCACGTAGAAGATCACCCCGACGCCGGCCAGCATCTTGCTCGGGAACGCGTCGCCGGCCAGGTTCGGATCGACGATCGCGTCGGCCGGCGGCAACACGCTGCCCGGCAGGTGGTGGTCGGTGACCAGCACCTGCCAGCCCAGCGCCTTGGCCGCGGCGACGCCGGCATGGCAGGCGATGCCGTGGTCGACGGTGACCAGCAGGTCGGGCTGCAGCGGCGCCAGTTCGGCGACCAGCGCCGGCGACAGGCCGTAGCCGTGCACCATGCGGTTCGGCACCGCATGCAGCACCTGCGCGGCGCCGAGCAGGCGCAGCCCGCGCACCGCCACCGCGCAGGCGGTGGCGCCGTCGCAGTCGAAGTCGCCAACCACCAGGATGCGCTTGCCCGCAGCGATCGCGTCGGCCAGCAGCGCCACCGCCGCGCCGATGCCGCTCAGCGCGTCCGGCGGCAGCAACTGCGCCAGTTTCGGCTGCGCCAGCGCGGCGTCGTGCGCGCCGCGCGCGGTGTAGATGCGGCGCAGCAGCGGCAGCACGGCCTCCGTCCATGGCCCGCCCTCGGCGGCCGGCCGCCGGGTGATGCGCAGCAGCGGGCTCATGCGTCCAGGCGCGCCAGCGGACGCCGCCAGAAGCGCCAACGCTGCTCGCGCTCGATCCGGAAACGCACCCCGTCCTCGAAATCCAGCAGCAGTTGCTGCAGTTCGCCCAGGCGCAGCGCTTCGAGCAGCGGCTGCATCACCTCGCCGACGAACTGCTCGGGCGCGCGCAGCTGGCGCAGGTCGACCAGCGCATCGACCCGCGGCGTTTGCTCGGCGTCGATCCCGGCGGCCTGGGCCAGCGCGCGCAGCAGCGGCTCGCGGCTGCGCACCTGCGCGTGCGCGGTGCTCACCGAGGCCGGCAGCGCGCCGCCGCCCCAGAACCACAGCGAGTTGATCGCCGGCTGGCCGCGCGCGGCGCGTTCGCGGTTCCACGGATGCTGGTGCAGCACGATCTGCGCTTCGGTCAGCAGCGCACGCCAGCGGCGCGCACCCTCGCCCTGCGGCAGATGGTCGAACAGGTCCGCGCCGAGCACCTGTGCCGGCGCGGCGAAATCGGGCAGCGCGCTGCCCGGCTCCAGCCGCAGATACCAGCGGGTGGCGTCGGCGGCGTCCAGCGCCAGGCCGGCCTCGGCGAACGTCTCCTGCAGCGCCGGCAGCAGCGCGGCCAGGTCGATGGCGTCGATCGCGAGCATGTCGCCGTGCGCCATCAACCGCGCGCCCTGCATGTCCGGTACCACGTAGGCCGGATCGGCGCGCAGCCACACCGCGTCGCCGGCGTCCCCGGCATCCAGCTGCCGGGTCAGCGCGGCCACCGGCCATTGCCCGGGCGGCAGCACGAAATGGCGGCGCAACTGCGCCTCCGAACCGGCCTCCAGGCGCTCGCGCTGGGCACGGCCGAACGCGCGCGCCACCTCGCCGGTCAGGCCCGATCCGGCCAGGCGCGCCCGCTCCGGCAACAGCAAGGTGGCGACGGCCACGGCGTCAGCCGACGTATTCGACGCTGACGATCTCGTACTCGCGGCGCCCGGCCGGGGCATCGATACTGACGCTGTCGCCTTCCAGCTTGCCGATCAGCGCGCGCGCCAGCGGCGAGGAGATCGCGATCAGCCCCAGCTTGATGTCCGCTTCCAGATCGCCGACCAGCTGGTAGCGCTTCTCTTCGTCGTTTTCCACGTCGGCCAGGGTCACGGTCGCGCCGAACACCACCTTGCTGCCGACCGCCAGCTTGCTGACGTCGATGATCTCGGCGTGCGACAGCTCGCTCTCCAGCTGCTTGATGCGGCCTTCGATGAAGCTCTGCTGCTCGCGCGCGGCGTGGTATTCGGCGTTTTCCTTCAGGTCGCCGTGCGCGCGCGCCTCGGCGATCGCGGCGATGACCTGCGGCCGCTTGACCGACTTCAACTGGTCCAGTTCCTCGCGCAAACGCAGCGCGCCTTGCATGGTGATCGGGGCTCTCACGCTTCCAGCTCCTTGTGCAGTTCCTGCAGCGCCCAGACCGGGCCGGTGCCGCGGAATTCCAATGAATGCACCAGCGCACGCGCGCCGGCGACGGTGGTCGAATAGGTGACGCGCTGCTGCAGGGCTTCGCGCCGGATCGAGAACGAATCGGAGATCGCCGCACGGCCCTCGGTGGTGTTGACGATATACACGATTTCGCCGTTCTTGATCAGGTCGACGATATGCGGGCGGCCCTCGGCGACCTTGTTGATCTGGTCGCACTGCAGGCCGTGCTGGCGCAGCCACGCGCAGGTGCCGCTGGTCGCGACCAGGGTGTAGCCGCGCTCGACCAGCGCCTGCGCCACCGGCAGCACGCGCTGCTTGTCCGGGTCGCGCACCGACAGGAACGCCTTGCCCAGCGGCGGCGCCTTGATCCCGCCGGCTTCCTGCGCGCGCGCGAACGCGGCGCCGAAGCTGCGGCCCACGCCCATCACCTCGCCGGTGGAGCGCATCTCCGGGCCGAGGATCGGGTCCACGCCCTGGAACTTGGCGAACGGGAAGATCGCTTCCTTCACCGAGTAGTAGTCGGGCACGATCTCCTTCAGCGCACCCTGCTCGGCCAGGGTCTTGCCGGCCATGCAGCGCGCGGCGATCTTGGCCAGCGCCATGCCGGTGGCCTTGGACACGAACGGCACCGTGCGCGAGGCGCGCGGGTTCACTTCCAGCAGGAACACGATGTCGTCGCCGGCCTCGTCCACCTGCACCGCGAACTGGGTGTTCATCAGCCCGACCACGTTCAGGCCCTTGGCCAGCATCACCACCTGGCGGCGCAGTTCGGCCTGGGTCTTGGCCGACAGCGAGTACGGCGGCAGCGAGCACGAGGAATCGCCCGAATGCACGCCGGCTTCCTCGATGTGTTCCATCACCCCGCCGATCAGCACGTGGCCGTCCTTGTCGGCAATGATGTCCACGTCCACTTCCACCGCGTTGTCGAGGAAGCGGTCCAGCAGCACCGGCGAATCGTTGGAGACCTTGACCGCGTCGCGCACGTAGCGCGCCAGGTCCGATTCGCCGTAGACGATCTCCATCGCGCGGCCGCCGAGCACGTAGCTCGGGCGCACCACCAGCGGATAGCCGATCTCGCGCGCCAGCACCAGCGCCTCTTCAGCGTTGCGCGCGATGCGGTTCGGCGGCTGCTTCAGGCCCAGCTTGTCGACCAACTGCTGGAAGCGCTCGCGGTCCTCGGCCAGGTCGATCGAGTCCGGGCTGGTGCCGATCACCGGCACGCCGTTGGCCTCCAGCGCGCGCGCCAGCTTCAGCGGGGTCTGTCCGCCGTACTGCACGATCACGCCCTTGGGCTGCTCCAGCTCGACGATCTCCAACACGTCTTCCAGGGTCAGCGGCTCGAAGTACAGGCGATCGGAGGTGTCGTAGTCGGTGGACACGGTCTCCGGGTTGCAGTTGACCATGATGGTTTCATAGCCATCCTCGCGCAGCGCCAGCGCCGCGTGCACGCAGCAGTAGTCGAACTCGATGCCCTGGCCGATGCGGTTGGGGCCGCCGCCGAGGATCATGATCTTGTCGCGATTGCTCGGCTTGGCCTCGCACTCGTCCTCGTAGGTCGAGTACAGGTAGGCGGTGTCGGTGGCGAATTCGGCCGCGCACGAGTCCACCCGCTTGTACACCGGGCGCACCTTGTGCGCGCGGCGCAGCGCGCGCAGCGCGGCCTCGTTGGTACCGCACAGTTCGGCCAAGCGCGCGTCGGAGAAGCCGGCGCGCTTGAGCTTGCGCAGCCGCGCGGCGTCCAGCGAGCCCAGGCCGTCGGCGGCCAGCTGCTTCTCCTGCGCGATCAGGTCCTCGATCTGGTCCAGGAACCACGGATCGATGAACGACAGCGCATGCACCTGCTCCACGCTCATGCCGGCACGGAACGCGTCGGCGACGTAGAACAGGCGCTCCGGACCGGGCGCCTTCAGCTCGCGCTTGAGTGCGGCCATGTCGTCCTCGCTGCCCAGGTCCAGCCCGGTCGGGTCGAGCCCGATCTTGCCGGTTTCCAGGCCGCGCAGCGCCTTCTGCAGCGATTCGGAGAAGGTGCGGCCCATCGCCATCACCTCGCCCACCGACTTCATCTGCGTGGTCAGGCGCGCGTCGGCCTGCGGGAACTTCTCGAACGCGAAGCGCGGGATCTTGGTCACCACGTAGTCGATCGACGGCTCGAACGAGGCCGGGGTCAGGCCGCCGGTGATCTCGTTCTTCAGTTCGTCCAGGGTGTAGCCGACCGCCAGCTTGGCCGCGACCTTGGCGATCGGGAAGCCGGTGGCCTTGGAGGCCAGCGCCGAGGAGCGCGACACGCGCGGGTTCATCTCGATGACGACCACGCGGCCGGTCTGCGCGTTGATGCCGAACTGCACGTTGGAGCCGCCGGTGTCCACGCCGATCTTGCGCAGCACCGCGATCGAGGCGTCGCGCAGGCGCTGGTATTCCTTGTCGGTCAGGGTCTGCGCCGGCGCCACGGTGATCGAGTCGCCGGTGTGCACGCCCATCGGGTCCAGGTTCTCGATCGAGCAGACGATGATGCAGTTGTCCGCGGTGTCGCGGACCACTTCCATCTCGAACTCCTTCCAGCCCAGCACCGACTCTTCGACCAGCACTTCGCTGGTCGGCGACAGCTCCAGGCCGCGGCCGACGATCTCGATCAGCTCCTCGCGGTTGTAGGCGATGCCGCCACCGCTGCCGCCGAGGGTGAAGCTGGGGCGGATGATGGTCGGATAGCCGACCCGGGTCTGGATCTCCAGCGCTTCCTCGAGGGTGTGCGCGACTGCCGCCTTCGGGCACTCCAGGCCGATCTCGCCCATCGCCACGCGGAACAGCTCGCGGTCCTCGGCCATCATGATCGCCTCGCGCTTGGCGCCGATCAGCTCCACGCCGTACTTTTCCAGCACGCCGTGGTCGGCCAGGTCCAGCGCGCAGTTCAGCGCGGTCTGCCCGCCCATGGTCGGCAGCAGCGCATCGGGCTTTTCCTTGGCGATGATCTTCTCGACCGTCTGCCAGTTGATCGGCTCGATGTACACGGCGTCGGCCATGTTCGGGTCGGTCATGATCGTGGCAGGGTTGCTGTTGACCAGCACCACGCGGTAGCCCTCGTCGCGCAGCGCCTTGCACGCCTGCGCGCCGGAGTAGTCGAACTCGCAGGCCTGGCCGATGACGATCGGGCCGGCGCCGATGATGAGGATGGTTTTTAGATCGGTGCGCTTGGGCATGTCAGCTCCGGGACCGGGGACCGGGGACCAGGGACCCGGTTTCCAGCCGTTGATTAAGTGAATAGTGCAATTTGTGCAGCATTTTGCCGACCCGCTCGGCGATATCCATGATGATATCCACCGCCTGCGCATCGGCCAGCGAGAGTTCGGCGGCCAACGTCAGCTGCGTCTGTAGCTCTGCGATCGAACCGCGTGCCATCGAGACGAAGCGGGCGTAGTCACGCGTCGATGCGCGCGCATTGCCCTCGGCGATGTTGGATGGCACCGAAACGGCAGCGCGTTGCAGCTGCGAAGTGAGTCCATAACGCTCTTCTTTCGGGAAATCCGCGGTCAATATGTAGACCGCCTTGGCAAGCTCGATGGACAGTCGCCATACGTCGAGTTCTCTGAAATGCGAAGGGCTCAAGCCCTCGCCTCCCGGTCCCCGGTCCCCGGTCCCCGGTCCCGCATCAACGCAGTGAAGCGATCGAACAACGGCGCCACGTCGCGCGGGCCCGGCGAGGCTTCCGGGTGGCCCTGGAAGCTGAAGGCCGGCGCGTCGGTCAGTTCGATGCCCTGATTGGTGCCGTCGAACAGCGAGCGGTGGGTCACCCGCACGTTGGCCGGCAGCGACGCTTCGTCGACCGCGAAACCGTGGTTCTGCGAGGTGATCATCACCCGGCCGCTGTCCAGGTCCTGCACCGGATGGTTGGCGCCGTGGTGACCGTGGCCCATCTTCAGCGTCTGCGCGCCGGCGGCCAGCGCCAGCAGCTGGTGGCCCAGGCAGATGCCGAAGGTCGGGATCTTCCTGTCCACGAACTGCTTGATCGCGGCGATCGCGTAGTCGCACGGCGCCGGATCGCCGGGGCCGTTGGACAGGAACACGCCGTCCGGGTTCATCGCCAGCACCTCGGCGGCGGGCGTCTGCGCCGGCACCACGGTGACCTCGCAGCCGCGCTCGGCGAGCATGCGCAGGATGTTGAGCTTCACTCCGTAGTCGTAGGCGACAACCTTGTACTTCGGCGCCGCCTGGGCGAACGCGTTGCTGTCCAGGTCGAGCTGGCCGTCGCGCCACGGGTAGGCCTTGTCGGTGGACACCACCTTGGCCAGGTCCATGCCCTTCAGGCCCGGGAACTTGCGCGCCGCTTCCAGCGCCGTGTCCACGTTCACTTCGCCGGCCATCACTGCGCCATTCTGTGCGCCCTTCTCGCGCAGGATGCGGGTCAGCTTGCGGGTATCGATGCCGGCGATGGCGACCACGCCGCGCTGGATCAGCCAGTCCGGCAGCGACACCTGGCTGCGCCAGCTGCTGGGGCGGCGCGGCACGTCGCGCACGATCAGGCCGGCCGACCAGACCTGGGCGGCCTCGTCGTCCTGGTCGGTGCAACCGGTGTTGCCGATGTGCGGATAGGTCAGGGTGACCAGCTGGCGGGCGTAGGACGGATCGGTCACGATCTCCTGGTAGCCGGTCATCGCGGTGTTGAACACCACTTCGCCGACGGACAGGCCAGTGGCGCCTACGGATTCGCCCTCGAACACGGTGCCGTCTTCAAGGACAAGGATTGCGGGTTGAGTCACGGGGTTCGCCTTGGGGAGAGAGGAACCCTGCCCCACCAACTTGCGGCTGCAAGAAACCGCGAACTCGGCGCTTCTCCGGGTCCGTGGCGATGGGTAACAGGCGAGCGAGAATTGTACCGGCGCGGACCTGTCCGCGCCAGACGTTTATGTGAAAGCGCCGTTCAGCCGAGCAGATCGCGCAGCCGGTAGGCCCCCGGCGCGCGGCTCGGCAGGCGCGCGGCGGCATGCAGCGCGCCGCGGGCGAAGATGTCGCGGTTGCTGGCGCGGTGCACCAGCTCCACCCGCTCGCCGAGCCCGGCGAACTGCACCAGGTGCTCGCCGACGATGTCGCCGGCGCGCAGGCTGGCGTAGCGCGGCTGCGCGCCGCCGTGCGCGGCCGCCTCGCCCAGGGTCAGCGCGGTGCCGGATGGGGCGTCCTGCTTGTGCACGTGGTGCGATTCGACGATGTCGCAGTCCCAGCCCGGCAGCGCCGCGGCGGCGCGTTCCACCAGATCGTTCAGCACCGCCACACCGAGACTGAAGTTCGACGCCCAGATCAGCGGGATGCGCGCCGCCGCGTCGGTCAATGCCTGGCGCTGCGTGTCGTCCAGCCCGGTGGTGCCGGACACCAGCGCCGCACCGCGCGCCACGCACAGCGCCAGCACCGGGTCGAAGCCCTGCGGCAGGCTGAAATCGATCGCCACGTCGAACGCCGGCGCTGCGTTCAGTTCGGCCGCGGCGAAGTACGGCACCCCGTCGACCACCCGCTGCGCCGGCGCACGCCGGATCACCGCCGCCGCCACCTGCAACGCAGGCTCCTGCCCAGCCAGCCGCAACAGCGCCTGGCCCATGCGGCCGGACGCACCATGAATCAACACACGCACGGGGGAAGTCGTCATCGGCACAAGGCTAGCGGTTTGTCGCGATGGGCGACAGGGGTGTTGCGCTGTGGCGTTGATCGGCGGCGGAAACCGCTTGAGCGTTGATCGCATGGGAAGCTGGGCGGCCACTGCTTCGCTCGTCGCGACTGAAGTCGCTCCCACAGGGACCTGCGGCCTGCGTGCCGTTCCACTGCAGGTCGGTTCACTGCAAGAGGGCTTCAGCCCCCGACTCCACTCGCAACCGGCAGGTCTGCCGCTTCGTTCGTCGCGGCTGAAGCCGCTCCTACAGGGGCTTGCGGCCGGCTCGCTGGGTGCACTGTTGGAGGGACTTCAGTCCCGACGGCCATCCGAAGCCGGCAGGCCCATCGCTGCGTTCGTCGCGACTGAAGTCGCTCCCACATGGACGTTCGATCAGTTGGCTACCTGCGCTGCAGAAAGGGCGCGCCCTACTCGGCCGCCGGTTGTCCCAGCAGGCGCTTGTTCCAGCATTCGACCTCGCGCTGGGCCAGGCGCCGTTCGAACAGCAGGCGCCAGTTCGGCACCAGCGGCAGGGCCAGCACCTGTTCCAGTTGCGCCGGATCCACCTCGCGCCGATACAGCAGCTGGATCAACCGGGCCAGCGACCAGGCCGGATACGGCCGCTCCAGCAGGGTCAGGCGGTCGCCGGCGGCGACCTCGCCCGGCTGCAGCACGCGGTAGTACCAGCCGGTGCGGCCGCTTTCCTGCACGCGCCGCGCCAGCGTGGGCACGCCGAAGCGGTCCGACAGCTTCCAGCACGGCTGCCGCGACTGCGAGACCTCGACCAGCGCCGTGCCCAGCCGCAGCCGGTCGCCCAGGCACAGGTCGGCCTCGGTGGCGCCGTGCGTGCTGAGGTTCTCGCCGAACGCGCCGGGCGCGTCCAGCAGGGCGTGCTCGCCCAGTTCCTGGCGCCAGGCCGTGTAGTGGTCGCGCGGATAATGGTGCAGCGCCTTGTCCGGGCCGCCGTGCACGCGGCGGTCGCCCTGTTCGTCCAGTTCCAGGCCTTCGAGCCCGATCCGCAGCCGCCCGGGCAGCGGCTGCTTGGCGATGGCGCTGCGGCTGCCGGGCCGGGTGAAGTCCTGCGCACGGCCGACCAGCACCGCCTCCACGCCCAGGTCTAGGTCCAGGGCCGCAGCCGCCGTCATGCGCGTGCGCCGGGATGCCGCATCAGGCCGCAGCGCCGCGATGCGCGGCGACCTCGGCCTGCAGCAGTTCGCCGAGGATGCGCACGCCGGCATCGATCCGCTCTTCCGGCACGGTCACGAACGACAGGCGCAAGGTGTTGCGTTGCGGCTCGACCGCATAGAACGGCGCGCCCGGCACGAAGGCGACGTTGCGTTCGATCGCCTTGGCCAGCAGCGCGCCGCCGTCCATGCCCGCCGGCAGTTCGACCCAGATGAACATGCCGCCGGCCGGGCGGTTCCAGCGCACCTGCGACGGGAAGTACTTCCCCAGCGCCGTCAGCATCTGTTCGCAACGGCTCGCGTACAGGCTGCGGATGCCGGGAATGTGCGCATCCAGGAAGCCGTCCTGCACCGCCTCGTAGACGATGCGCTGGCTGAACGAGGGCGTATGCAGGTCCGCCGCCTGCTTGGCCTGCACCAGCTTGGCGTGCACCGCTTCGGGCGCGATCACGAAGCCCAGGCGCAGGCCTGGCGCCAGCACCTTGGAAAACGAGCCCATGTAGATGACGCCGTCTGGATGCATCGACAGCAGGCTGGGCAGCGTGTCGCCGCTGTAGCACAGCTCGCCATACGGATCGTCCTCGACGATGGGCACGCCGGCGGCGGCGGCGCGCGCGACCAGCGCCTGGCGCCGGTGCAGCGGCAGGCGCCGCCCGGTCGGATTCTGGAAGTTCGGCAGGCAATACATGAAGCGCGCGCCGGCCAGCTGCGCGTCGTCCAGCGCATCCACCACCAGCCCGTCGTCGTCCGACGCCATCGCCGCGAAGGCCGGCTGGAACAGCGAGAAGGCCTGCAGCGCCCCCAGGTAGCTCGGCGTCTCCACCAGCACCTTGCTGCCTTCGTCGATGAACACCTTGCCGAGCAGGTCCAGGCCCTGCTGCGAGCCGGTGGTGATCAGCACCTGGCTGGGGCGGATGCTGGCGCCGTCGCGGCTCAGGCGCGCCGCCACCCATTCGCGCAGCGGCAGATAGCCTTCGGTCGGGCCGTACTGCAGCGCAGCCTGCGGCGCCTCGCGCAGGACCTTGTCGCAGGCGTACTGCATGCGCGCGATCGGAAACGTGTCCGGCGACGGCAACCCGCCGGCGAAGGAGATCACCTCCGGGCGTTCGGTGATCTTGAGGATTTCGCGGATCGCCGAACTGGTCAGCGCCTGCGCACGGCGGGAAAGCTGGAAGGAGGTCGTCATCGACATAGGATAAGCGTGACCGTGCCCCTGCGCATGCGCCACGACGCTGGCGCCGCACTGCCGCACTGCCGTACTGCCGCAGCGACGCGGGCCGGCCGCGATCTGAAACGCATAGCTCTCACGAACACCGCGACCATCAGCGCGATGCCGGCCAGGCGCCCAGGCATCCACTCACGCATCCTTACATCGGCAGGCGCGGCGCGCCCGCAGCCAGCCGCATGCCGTCACCCGCATTGCGGGCACGGCGGCCGGACGCCGCCGCTCACGCCTGGCGCGCGGCCTGCTGCAGTCGCCGCAACGCGTCGTGCGCATACAGCCGCACGTCCGACACCGGCGGCAACGGTGGCGCGAACAGGGTCTCGTCCAGCTGCAGGATCGGTCCGTAGACGACCGTCGTCTGCGCCCCGAGCGTGCACAGGCCGCGCAGCACGGTCAGCCGATAGCCCTGGCCCTGGTAGTAGCAGGTGCCACCATCGGCCGGCACCGGTGCCTCGGCGTCGATCAACGCGTAGCGCGGCGCTCCACCGGCCGCCACCGCGCGAAAGTCCGCGGCGGCCTGATTCAGGGCATCGCGCTGCGCTGGCGCCAGCGCCTGCAGATCGATGCCCGGGAATACAGCGTCCAATGCCGTCATGTGGCTCAATGCCGCCGCGGCGGTGCCGGACCGCAACTGTCGCAGCCGCCGCACGCACCGGCGCCGCCGCTGGCCGCAGGCGCGATCTTGCGGCCCAGCGCCTGCAACCAGGACGCGCGGTTTGGCTTGAGCAGGCGCAAGGCGATGGCGCTGCGCAGTTTGCGCGCGGTGCCGGGAAACTGCTTCTTCAGCACCACCCACGCGCTGAGCAGCACCGCCAGCGCGATCACGGCGTACTGCAGCAGCAGCGACATGGACGTGGACATGGCTCAGCCGGCTCCCAGCGCCACCGCGACCTGATAGGTGACCAGCGAGGCCAGGTAGGCCAGCGCGAACAGGTAGAACGCGGCGAAGCTCATCTGCTTCCACGAGTTGGTCTCGCGCTTGATCGTGGCCAGCGTGGAGATGCACATCGGCGCGTAGATGTACCAGACCAGCAGCGACAGCGCCGTGGCCAGCGACCAGCCATTGTGGATCAGCGGCGACAGTGCCTGCGCGGCGGCATCGTCGTCGACTTCCGACAGCGCGTACACCGTGGCCAGCGACGCCACCGCCACTTCGCGCGCGGCCAGGCCGGGGATCAGCGCGATGCAGATCTGCCAGTTGAAGCCCAGCGGCGCGAACACCGTGGTCATCGCGTGGCCGATGCGGCCGGCGAAGCTGTAGTCGATCGCCGGCAGCGTGGCGTTGGCCGGCGCCGCCGGGAACGACAGCAGGAACCACAGCAGGATGGTCAGCGCCAGGATGATGCCGCCGACGCGCTTGAGGAAGATCGCCGCGCGCTCCCACAGGCCCAGCGCCAGGTCGCGCAGGTGCGGCACGCGGTACGAGGGCAGTTCCAGCAGCAACGGGTGCTCGCCCTTGTCGCGGCGCCATTTCTTCATCGTCCACGACACCGCCAGCGCACTTGCGATCGCGGCGAAATACAGCCCGAACAGCACCAGCCCCTGCTGGTTGAACACGCCCCAGACCTGCTTCTGCGGAATGAACGCGCCGATCAGCAGCGCGTATACCGGCAGCCGCGCCGAGCAGGTCATCAGCGGCGCGACCAGGATCGTGGCCAGGCGGTCGCGCGGGTCCTGGATGCTGCGCGTGGACATGATCCCGGGCACCGCGCAGGCGAAGCTGGACAGCAGCGGGATGAACGAGCGCCCGGACAGCCCGGCCGCGGCCATCATGCGGTCGAGCAGGAACGCCGCGCGCGGCAGGTAGCCCGATTCCTCCAGCGCCAGGATGAAGGCGAACAGGATCAGGATCTGTGGCAGGAAGATCACCACCCCGCCGAGGCCGGCGATGATGCCATCGACCAGCAGGCTGTTGAGCGGCCCCGCCGGCAAGGTGCTGCCGACCCAGGCGCCGAGCGCCTTGCCGCCGCCGTCGATCAGGTCCATCAGCGGCGCGGCCCAGGCGTACACCGCCTGGAAGATCAGGAACATCACCAGCGCCAGGGTCAGCAGCCCGGCGACCGGGTGCAGCAGCCAGCGGTCCAGCGCGTCGTCGATGCGCGAGGTGCGGGTCGGCATCGACACCGCCGCGGCGAGGATGCGCCGCACCTGCTGGTGGTAGTCGCCCTGCCCTTCGGCCGGCGCCACCGCCGGCGGCAGCGCCGGGGCCAGCGCGTCGAGCCGCTCGACCAGGGCCTTGGCGCCGTTGCGGCGCACCGCCACGGTCTCGATCACCGGCACGCCGAGCGCGTCTTCCAGCGCCTGGCGGTCGATGCGGATGCCGCGGCGCTGCGCGGCATCGACCATGTTCAGCGCCACCAGCATCGGCTTGCCCAGCTCGCGCAGCTCCAGCGCGAAGCGCAGGTGCAGGCGCAGGTTGGTGGCATCGACCACGCACACCAGCACGTCCGGCGCCGGTTCGCCCGGATAGAAGCCGCGGCACAGGTCGCGGGTGATCGCCTCGTCCAGGCTGGCCGGCTGCAGGCTGTAGGCGCCGGGCAGGTCGAGCACCGCGAACTCGCGCCCGGACGGGGCGCGGAAGCGGCCTTCCTTGCGCTCGACGGTGACCCCGGCGTAGTTGGCCACCTTCTGCTTGCTGCCGGTGAGCTGGTTGAACAGCGCGGTCTTGCCGCAGTTCGGATTGCCGACCAGCGCCAGCCGCAGCGGCACCGCGTTCGCGCTCATGGCTGCGCCTCGGCCGTGACCTGCACCCGCGCCGCCTCGCTGCGGCGCAGGGCGAAGCGCGTATAGCCGACCTGCACCAGCAACGGTTCGCCGCCGACCGGACCGCTCGCCAGCACCTGCACCTGCTCGCCGGCGACGAAGCCCAGCTCGCGCAGGCGCCGCGCGATGGCGTCGTTGGGCTGGCGGTCGTGCACGGTTTCGACGAGGGCGGTGCTGCGCAACGGCATATCGGACAACGTCACTGAACGTTCCGGCGATAAGAATGGTTATCAATTGTAGCACCGCCGCATCGCGTCATGGCGCCGCCGGCGCGGCCCGCTATCATGTCCGTATGGCTGCCGTTACCCCTTCGTACGAGACTCGCCGATGAGCGATGCACTGCTGCTGGAACGCTCGGGCAAGGTCCTGACGCTGCGCCTGAACCGACCCGAGGTCCGCAACGCCTTCGACGCCGACCTGATCGCGCAGCTGACCGCGGCGCTGCAGCAGGCAGGCGTCGATCCGAGGGTCAAGGTGGTGGTGCTGGCCGGCGCCGGGGCCGCGTTCTCCGCCGGTGCCGACCTGCAATGGATGCGCTCGATGGCCAGCGCCAGCGAGGCGGAGAACCTGGCCGATGCGCTGGCGCTGGCGCAGTTGATGCGTGTCCTGGACGAGCTGCCCAAGCCGACCGTGGCGCGGGTGCACGGCGCGACCTTCGGCGGCGCGGTCGGGCTGGTGGCCTGCTGCGACATCGCCGTGGCCGCCACCGACGCCCGCTTCGCGCTCAGCGAGAGCCGCCTGGGCCTGTTGCCGGCGGTGATCTCGCCCTACGTGATCGCCGCGATCGGCGCGCGCCAGGCGCGGCGCTGGTTCGCCAGCGCCGAGGCGTTCGACGCGGCCACCGCCACCCAGATCGGCCTGGTGCACCAGACGGTGGCGCCGGCCGCACTGGACGCGGCGGTGCAGCGCCAGGTGGAACTGCTCGGCCAGGCCGGCCCGCTCGCCGCCGCCGGCGCCAAGGCACTGGTGCGCCGGGTCGCCGCGGGCGGCGACGGCGCCACGCTGGACCGCGACAACGCCGCGCTGATCGCGCGGCTGCGGGTCTCGGCCGAAGGCCAGGAAGGACTCAGCGCGTTCCTGGACAAGCGCGACCCGAACTGGGTGGGATTCTGGTGAGCCCGCTCGACCACATCGGCCTGCGCTGCGTCGAGTTGGAGCGCAGCCTGGCTTTCTATCGCGCCGCGCTGGCCACGCTCGGGCTGGACATCGTGATGGAGGTGAGCGCAGAGCAGACCGGCGACCGCCGCCACATCGGCTTCGGCCGCGACGGCAAACCCAGCGTCTGGCTGACCGATGGCGCCACCAGCGCCGGCGGCGCGCTGCACCTGGCCTTCGTCGCCGGCGACCGCGCCCAGGTGGATGCGTTCCATCGCGCCGGGCTGGCCGCCGGCGGTCGCGACAATGGCGCGCCCGGGCTGCGGCCGCATTACCACCCCAATTACTACGGCGCCTTCCTGCTGGATCCGGACGGGCACAACATCGAGGCCGTCTGCCACCGGCCGGCGGGCGCCTGAGGCCTCGCCCGGTGGCCACCGTCCTTCGCCCAGCCTGCGCCGTTCACGCAACGGCGCCCAGCCATTCGCTCCAAGGATCGCCCGTGACCACCGATTCGCCGCTTCCGCCCTGCCTCGCGCGCCATGCCTGGCCGGCATCGGCTTGCGCGCCGCGCCACCGGCGCAGCCGATGAACGACTTCGTCCGCCTGGTGGAAGTCGGGCCGCGCGACGGCCTGCAGAACGAGAAGGCCTGGGTCGCCACCGCCGACAAGATCGACCTGATCGCGCAGCTGTCGCGTACCGGCCTGCGCAGCATCGAGGCGACCAGCTTCGTCAGCCCGAAGTGGGTGCCGCAGCTGGCCGACGCGGCCGAGGTCTATGCCGGCATCGTGCCGGCGCCGGGCGTGGACTATCCGGTGCTGGTGCCGAACCTGCAGGGCTACGAGCGCGCCGCGGCGGTCGGCGTGCGCGAGGTCGCGGTGTTCACCGCCGCCTCGGAGACCTTCAACCGCACCAACACCAATGCCGGCATCGATGAATCGCTGGCGCGCTTCGCCCCGGTGCTGGCGCGCGCCGCGGCCGACGGGGTCAAGGTGCGCGGCTACGTCTCCACCGTGCTCGGCTGTCCCTACCAGGGTGCGGTGCCGCTGGCCGACGTGGTGCGGGTGGCGCGGCAACTGCACGCGATGGGCTGCTACGAGATCTCGCTGGGCGACACCATCGGCGTCGGCACCCCGGCCAAGGCGCGGGCGATGCTGCGCGCGGTCGCCGCCGAGCTGCCGATGGCAGCCCTGGCGGTGCATTTCCACGACACCTACGGCCAGGCCCTGGCCAACATCGCCGCGTGCCTGGAAGAAGGCGTGCGCGTGGTCGATGCGGCGGTGTCCGGCGCCGGCGGCTGCCCCTACGCCAAGGGCGCCAGCGGCAACGTGGCCAGCGAGGACGTGGTCTACCTGCTGCACGGCAGCGGCATGGACACCGGCATCGACCTGGATGCGCTGGCCGCGACCGGGCGCTGGCTGGCGCAGAAACTCGGCCGGCCGACCGGCAGCAAGGTCGGCCAGGCGCTGGCAGCGGCGTAACCGCAAGCGAGCGGCGACGACGCGTCGGCAGCGTCCTTCTTCGCGCGCCCTCCCTGTGCCCCACGCCATTCGCCGTGCATGCACAGCGAGGCGATCCAGCCGGTTCGCGCGGTCGCCAACGCCGAACCGAGCAGCCACGCGTGCTCCGCTCGACCGTGCCAACAGCGCTGGTAACAACGAGGCCTTCTCGAGAAACCCTCTTCGGGTCCCTGGTCCCTGGTCCCTGGTCCCTGGTCCCCGGTCCCGGTCCCCCGCCTTCAGGCGCGTCAGCTAAAATGCGCCCTTTCCTGGGAGGGAACACCCAATGCAGCTTGCCGATATCCGCGCGGTGGTCACCGGCGGCGTTTCCGGCCTCGGCCTGGCGGTCGCACAGCGCATCGTCGCCGAGGGCGGCAAGGTCGCGCTGTTCGACCTCAACGACGACAAGGGCGCGACCGCGGTCGCCGCGCTCGGCGCAGCGCAGGCGCGCTATTTCCGCACCGACGTCAGCGACGAGGCGCAGGTGGCGTCGCAGCTCGGCGCCGCGCGCGACTTCCTCGGCGGGCTCAACGCCGCGATCAACTGCGCCGGCATCCTCGGCGCCGGCCGTGTGCTCGGCAAGGAAGCGCCGATGGCGCTGGCCACGTTCCAGGGCACGGTGATGGTCAATCTGGTCGGCAGCTTCAACGTCGCCAAGGCCGCCGCCGACCTGATGCAGCACAACGCGCCGGGCGAGGACGGCGAGCGCGGCGCGATCGTCAACACCGCCAGCGTCGCCGCCTACGAAGGCCAGATCGGCCAGGCCGCCTATGCCGCGTCCAAGGGCGGCGTGGTGGCGATGACCCTGCCGATGGCGCGCGAACTGGCGCGCTTCGGCATCCGCGTCAACACCGTCGCCCCGGGCATCTTCTGGACCCCGATGGTGGACGGCATGCCCGAGGCGGTGCAGCAGTCGCTGGCGGCGTCGATCCCGTTCCCGCCGCGGCTCGGCCGCCCGGAGGAATTCGCCGACACGGTGATGTTCCTGCTGCGCAACCGCTATCTCAACGGCGAGGTCATCCGTCTCGACGGCGCGGTACGCTTGGCGCCCAAGTAACCGGGATTCGTGATTCGGGATTGGGGATTCGTAAAAGCGCCCCGCCCCTTCGCCCCCGCCCTGCTCTTTACCAATCCCGAATCTCCAATCCCCAATCCCGGCTCCAAACCCATGAAAGCCAACGAAATCAAGAAAGGCAACGTCGTCGAGTACAACAACGGCGTCTATCAGATCCGAGACATCGAACGCAGCTCGCCGCAGGGCCGCGGCGGCAACGTGCGCTTCCGCTTCGTGATGTACAGCGTGCCGGGCGGCAACAAGCTCGACGCCAGCTTCGACGGCGACGACGACCTGCGCGAAGTCGAGCTGACCCGCCACCAGGCCACCTTCTCGTACAAGGACGGCGACGCGTTCGTGTTCCTGGACGACGAGGACTACACCCCGTACACGCTCGACGCCGACGTGATCGGCGACGACGCCGGCTACATCACCGAGGGCCTGACCGGCATCTACGTGCAGGTCATCGACGACCAGCCGGTGGCGGTGCAGCTGCCGCAGAGCGTGACCCTGGAAGTGGTGGAGACCCCGCCGGAGCTGAAGGGCGGCACCGCGACCAAGCGGCCGAAGCCGGCCAAGCTCAATACCGGCCTGGAGATCATGGTGCCGGAGTACATAGGCAACGGCGAACGCGTGCTGGTCAACACCACCACCGGCGAATTCGCCGGGCGTGCGGACTGAGCGCATGCGCACACCCCGCCAGTTCGCCCTGGTGGCGCTGCTGACGCTGCCGGGCCTGGTGTCCGGCGCCGACGCTGCCGTACCGGCGGGCGCGCCGGCGGCCAAGGCCGCCTGCGCCATTCCCGCGGACGTGGATCCCGAGCATCACGCCGGCTTCTGCGCCATGCCGCAGGACGTGCGCGCGTTCGTCGCGCGCCAGGACGTCTGCAACCACTTCGCCGGCGAAGAGCCCTACGACGCGGCGCGCCGTCGCGAACTGGAACGGGCGATCGCGAAGTACTGCGACGGCAACGAAGCGGCCTGGACCAAGCTGCGCGCGCAGTACCGCCAGGACCCGGCGCGCACCGCCTGGTTGAACCGCTACGGCGAGGACGCCGGCCTCGACCTGCCGTAGCGGCGGCAGCCGGCTTTGGAAAGGGAGGGCTGGAATTGAGCCCTCCTACACCGCATCGATCAGCTCGCAAAAAGTTCTTGTAGGCGCGACTTCAGTCGCGACGAACGAAGCGGCACACCTACCGCCCGCGGATTCGGTCGGGGCTGAAGCCCCTCCTACAGTGCACCCAGCCAGCTCGCCGCAAGCCTTGGTAGGAGCGGCTTCAGCCGCGACGAACGGAGCCGTCCAGCTTCCCGGCTTCGGCAGCAGTCGGGACTGAAGTCCCTCCCACAGTGCACCCGGCCGGCCCCCCGCGCGCCCTTGTGGGAGCGACTTCAGTCGCGACGAACGGAGCAGCACACCCGCCGGCCATGGATTCGGTCGGGGCTGAAGCCCCT